>CAZGVT010000021.1:0-18997 GCA_964529255.1 uncultured Alphaproteobacteria bacterium
GGTTGAACGGATTCGGAAATCCCCCGTGAAAGACTAGTTCTTCAGGTATGGGTCGACCATCGGGTCGCTCCGGCGTCGGCAGCGATTGCGTCACATGAATAGTGAAGCTGTCAATCGTGCCCGCATCCAGCTCGCATCGGTCGATGACTTTCAAGAACCATGAGCCGTTGACGGACTGATTGTCGAATTCCGAGAGATCGCCGTCGGGTCGCCAAATCCCTGTCATCGGGCCAAGCCATTCGTTCGGTGCGGGGCCGGGAAAATCTTCGCCGGCTTCGTCGTCAAACCGGCAGCCTCGCAAGTCTTCGCCGTGATTGTTGCAGTTGTTAAGCGCAATCGGCACCAACCGGATCACCGTATCGAACGGAGCCACAAGCAGGACATCCAAATCACCAATGTACGTGTGAGTGATATTCACCGTCACGTCGAGATCGGTGATCGTCACATTGGCGCGGATATTCAGCTCAAGCGAATCTCCCGCCGGATCGAAGTCGGAAATTTCAGCGGGCGGCAGGGTCGACCGGAAATCGAAAAACGACGCAATCGGATTCAAGTTCGCATTCACGACCGTCGAAACACTTGGATCGATCACCACGTCGGGAATCGTCAGCGAATCGTAGAACTCCTTCGAGAAGCGCAGCGTGTAGGTGCCGGCATTGAGTCTGTCGAACGTGTACAAACCCGCCAACGTAGAGACCGAAGTCAGCGGGGTCGGCAACAATTCCACGAGCACATTGGAAATCACCGCCTCGGTCACCGCGTCGCGCGTCGTGCCGGAAAGATCGGTCGGCGCGTTGATTTCAATCGCCCACGATTCGAGGATTCCGGTGTCGAAGAGAAATTGATCGATCACTTGAATGCTCCACTCCCCGAGCGTACTCATGCCGTCGTAATCACTCAGCGACCGGTCGCTGTCGCTGGGGACCCAATATCCCGTGAATGGCGGGTGCGCGCAGGTATCGACGATCGAGCATGCCGCTTCGTCGTCGAACCAGCAATCGATCATATTGACCGCGCTGTCGCCGGGAAACAGGTTTAACAGCGTGATGCCCAGCGTGTCGTTGGGCGCAAAGAGAACGATTTTCAAGTCGCGCACCCACGTGTGGGTGACATTGACCAGAACGTTCAGATCCTCGATCTCAAAATCCTGACTAATCGAGATGACTGATTCTGTTGTGTCACGGTCGGAAATGGGCAGGTCCACCTCTCCCGACTCATACAGGCTGTCCAGCCCGCTGCGCGGAGCGCGCACGCCGGATTGCTCCGAAACCGTGCGACCGAAGTACTTCCCGAACCCGGATGCGCCAGTCGTCGCAATGACGAGGTCGGAGACGGAGAGCAGGGCGACGACAATCGCGATTCCCCATCCCGCATTACGGATTCTAATGCCGCCAAGTCTCATTGGTCTTCAATCCGTTCCAGCGTGCCGTCACGAAAGTAGACCGTTGTCGGTCCGTATTCCCACTCCTGGCAGCGGCAATGTTCGCTGTCAATCTTGGTAATCACCTCCGGCGGGCCCCAGCTCAGTTGCACCTGCTCGGGAAGCATACCCGTGGCAACTTCCCGGTTTTCGACTTGCCGCCAGACCCCCTCATCCCAATGATACAACTTTCTCGGGTCGGTATCAAGGAAGATTTCGTCGAATTTTCGCCCGCTTGGCGACTCGACCCAGACGATGTCCGCCAGGTAGCTGTGGTCGCCGTGCAGCAGCGTCAGGCGCAGAGGACTTGCCGCGTCATAGCCGGGCGAAATGTCCGCGACTGTCATGCGCTCCAGATTCCGGAGGCCGTCCGCGTCGGTCACCGGGAAGCCGTCTCGCTTGAGGAGGTAATTGGTCCGGATCACCCAAACATCCTTGCCCTGCCACCTTGCTCGCGCGCTGTCGAGGTCAGCCGCGGGAGTCAGGCAGGGGATGCCGTCCGCATTTCCGATCGCGACGTACTCCTTGCCGTTCTCATCGAGCGTAAGATGAACGCGCCAATCTCCGCGAGCGGGAGTCTCGACTTTGGTGACGGTGGCCACTTTCCCCGCGCACTCCTGATAGGTCGGCACTATGTAACCGCCTTCGCTTCGGCGCAGACAGGAGTAGCCGTACTGATGCTGCTCCGAAGGGCGTGGCAGCACAATGACCTTCTTGCCCACCCAGTCGGCAATCTCTGCGGCGGAGCTTGCCGCACCGCACGCAAGACACAACGCACAGAGCGTCAGGATGTTGCCGAGCGGCTTAATCCCGCTTCTCCAGATTCATGGCGTACGAAACTCTACCTTCGGTTTCCGTTTCGTAGATGTCGAACAGATATTGGGCCGTGAGATTCATGGTTTCGATTTCCCAGATCAGCCGGCGGTGCTTATTGGATTTTGCCCAGCGCACCGCATGAGTGAAGAGCAGGCGGCCGAATCCTTTCCGCCGCATGGATTCCGTGACGAACAGGTCGCGAATCTCCGGAACCTGCTCGGCATGGAGCGTATGCGGAGTCAAAAATATACTCACAAAGCCGACCGGTTGGCCGCTCGACGTGCGGCCGATGAGCACACACCCCAGGCGTTCGTTGCCCAGAATTTCCGTTAGATAGCGCGCATTGCGTTCGTCGTCTATCTCCGTAATATTTTCGTCCAGTTGCTGGTACTCGGCTACCAGCTCTAAGAGGTCAGGCAAATCGCCGGGACGCGCCTGAGTGACGTTCATAGTTTCAGAATTGCAGCGGGATGATCCTGAGGTACGATATCAGATTAATAGTGTCGGAAGTTTGGGCCATCATACCAGTTCAAGCAGCGCCGCCTGGCCCTGGCCGACGCCGACACAGAGTCCACAAATGCCGAACGGCACTTGCCAGCGGCGCATGGAAAACGCCAGTGTACCGGCCAGCCGTGCGCCGGACATCCCCAGCGGGTGGCCGATGGCAATCGCGCCGCCGTTGGGATTCACGCGGTCGATGACGGGATCAAGTTCGGCGATGACGGCGAGCATTTGCGATGCGAACGCCTCGTTGAGTTCCCAAAGCCCGATTTCAAATTTGCTTTTGCCGGTGCGCTTAAGCAATTTCTCCACCGCGGGAACGGGGCCGATCCCCATATAGCGCGGGTCTACGCCGACGGATGCCGTACCGCGAATCTTGCACAACGGAGTCAAGAGATGTTCGCGAACGTACGCTTCTGAAGCAACCAGTATCGCCGCGGCTCCGTCGTTCAAAGAGGATGAATTCCCTGCCGTTACCGTGCCCTCTTTGCGGAAGACCGGCTTCAGCGCGGCGAGTGCTTCCAGCGAGGCATCTTCGCGCGGCTGTTCATCCTTTTCAACGACAGTGACTTCGCCTTTTCTCCGGCCCGGAACTTCCACGGTGACGATTTCCTCCGTAAAGTACCCGGCTTGCTGGGCCGCGACGGCCTTCTGGTGCGATTCCAGCGCAAACTGGTCCTGTTTGTCGCGACTGATATTCCACTTTTGCGCGACATTCTCCGCCGTCTCGCCCATGGATTCCAGCGGAAACATCGCTTGAATTCTCGGATTCGGATACCGCCAGCCGAGCGTTGTGTCGTAAGCGGTGAGATTGCCGAACGCGAATCCATTTTCGAGTTTCGGCACAGAGAACGGCGAGCGCGTCATGCTCTCCACGCCGCCCGCGATGACGCACTGGTTTTCGCCCGAAGCAATCGCGCGGTAAGCGCAGGCGAGCGCTTCGAGTCCCGACGCGCACAGGCGATTGATCGTGACGGCGGGAACCGTATTGGGAAGTCCTGCCAGCAGCACGGCCATGCGCGCGACATTGCGATTGTCTTCGCCCGCCTGATTCGCGCAGCCCATGTAGACTTCGTCAATCGTTTCGGGATCGAGCTTGTTTCGCTCGACCAATTTTTTTATCACCAGCGCCGCCAAGTCGTCGGGCCGCACGGACTTCAAAACTCCGTTGTGCTTCCCGACCGGCGTCCGCACCATGTCAACGAGAAAAACTGGGGGCATCAGGAGAATTTGTTACGCAACCAATTCCATAGCTTCTTGACTTACCGGCAATTCATCCCACGTTCTGCCTTCAAGTACTCGACCATTTCGCGACTTGATCACTCCACCCCACTGCTTGAAGAAGAACGACACGCCCGCATCAACGCATTGATCGCGAATCTCCGTTACCCATGCCGGGTCCATCGGTCGCGCACCGGGACCGGATTCACCGCCAACAATGGCCCAATGGATACCGCTCAAGTCGAGATGAGGCAAGGGGCCCAACAGCGGTTCGAGCGACAGAAACTTTATCCGCGCGCCAGTTGCACGGAGATGATCGATGCGGAACTGGACTTCTTCGCTCTCGACGCTCACACCCATCCAAATCTGGTCGGCCCACTCGAGATACGGGTCCAGTTCCTCAAGTCGCCGCGCGCGCTTCGTGAGGATCTGATAATGGTGCCAGTCTGCGACGTGCATCGTTGCAAACACCTGTTGAATAAATTCGAGCGGCACTTTTTCGTGGAAGAGATCACTCATGGAATTCACGAAGATCATTTGCGATTCCGGCCAATAGATCGGATAATCCAAAACGTCTTCGTGAAGAGTCACCGCGAATCCGTTACGATATCGCGGGTGTCCCATCGCGTGCAGACGCTTCGCCATTCTCAAGGCATAGCAGTTCTTGCAGCCCTGACTCACTTTCGTGCAGCCAGTGACGGGGTTCCAAGTCGAGTTCGTCCATTCGATGGCGGAGCGGGCCACTAGTTAAGTCCCAGATTCACGTAGCGTTGATAGATATCATCAACGATTTCTGTAGCAACGGGTTGATTGGAAGCGAACAATAGGTAGTAAATAGTCGCTCTTTGCTTATTGCGCATCGGCAACGGCTTAGCTACGTATTCGAAACCAGCAAGTTTTCTGAGCCGAGTGATGTAGGAGTCGACGATTTCACGGTTCGTAACCTTCTCTTCTTCCGTTCCAAACAAAGTCCTTACTTGACTGTAAGCAACTTGCTTCCATGAATCATCACCCCAAAAGCGGGTCATCCTGTGAGCATCGTTCTCTGAAACGCTGGAAGGATCATGACGCAGCACATTGCGATTCATGTCGTGGATCGGAAAGTTCAAGAAGACATCTATCGTGCGCAATGAACCTGCCAACTTGACCACTTGCCAGTCTAAATGAAGGCCGTAGGGATCCAGGAGACAAAGACCGCGCCGATATCGGTCATATCGAACATTTGGCAATATCTGCTTAACTAAGAGTTCGTTGCAGTCGCCTTCATACGTTTTCACCGCTGGATTGCTGCCAGCTAATTTTGAAAGTTCGGCAAGTTTTTGTGAATCAAGGTCGATGAAGTGGTACTCATGAAATCGTGGTTCAATCTCCATCACAGCCAGAGGACTACCGGGTACGAATTCGCCTGTTTCCTTTGACACATTCAGCCCCGGACCAGAAAACGCGTCGATGTACACGAATTCAAACTTGGAAGGTCTGCTACTCAGGATCTTTGTATACGCCTGAGCATACTTCTGAATGATCTCAATCTTGATTTCACTCCAGGGTCCTATCCTCGGATAATCATACATTTCCAATTCTCAAGATATTTGCTCAATATGATATTTCCGATTCTACGCCACCGGCAGCGGACTGACCTGCGGAATCCCCACCAAATCCGGAACGGCGGGAGTTGTGCCAAGCACGTTCTCGAGTCTGTAGCGCTCTTTGTTGGCGAGGAAGTCGAGCATTCGTGCCTGGCCGCGCTTGAGACCGCTCTCGATGGTCGCGCTGTCGAACGAATGCGAATCCGACGGCAACGATGCCATATCCTCGTCCGACGGGCCGATCACATAGACGTCGACCTTCCCGTATTTCTCTTCCCACGGCTGGAATGCGTCACGCACGGCGACGTCGCCGGAGACCATCGCCACGTCGACCACTTGCATCAGTTCGTTGATGAAATGCGCGCGCTCGAAATCATCGCGATCGGTATTGTTTACAAGAATCGAGATCGTTCGCTTGAGCACGTCGAACAGTTTGGTATAGTTCCCCGGCTTTGGTTTGGGAAACGCGCTGCAGCGATAAACGTGCAGTTCATGCGGCCGTTTCACCGCCTGCCCGGCCCGCTCCTGCCTGCGCTGCTCACGAAACTGCTCGAACACTTTCTTGAGCGGAGTCATGTCCGTTGCGCCGCCGTCATAATAGCCGTTTACCTGCTGAAAGTAAACGGGAATCGCCGCCGATGCGCGAATTGCCTCGAGCGGACTCAGTTTTCCTGAAATTTCGGTTTCAAGCGAGACCTCCTCGAGCGTTCCCTTCTCAAGCGACACCACACCGACGCACACGTCCTTGTGCCACTTCCGGTCTTTCAGCGCCTTCTGCAGCAGATCCCAAAGCGGCGCGGTGTGGTAAACCGACTCCTTATTGCGAATCGCTGCAACCGCCAGGTCTTTGTATTCCCCTGCAAGTTCGCCGATAGCCGCCGAGATCAGTCCCGTCGCGCGCCACGGCACGTAGATGTCCTTGCTCTTCTTGACGCCGCGCCAGAATTTCACCAGTTGAACTGTGTTTGCCGTCTGCGCCGCCAAACTCGGAATCTCCGCAGGGCCCGATTTGGGAACAGCCATGAGCTGACAGACATTCAGCGCATTGACCGACACTCCGTAACCGCCTTCATAACTTTTTCCGCCGCGCATGAAATACTCGAACAGCGCTCCGGCGGGATACGCTCCCCATGCGCCGCCGCCTTGACCGGCAAAGAGAAGAAAGGGGTCGGGCATGGTCTGCTCCGCTACGGATAAATTCCGGTCATGACTGCGTGATCCGCCGGACGAGCAGCTCCTCGAGGGTTAAGCCGCTTTCCGAACAAGCTGTTTCGATTTGTTCACGAGTCCAGTCGAGTCGGACCGTGCCTTCCTGCAGCATGATGATCCGTGTGGCCACGCGCTCGACCATCTCAATGGCGTGGGAAGACAACAAGACGCTCCACTTTTTCTGCGACACACCAAGTGCCAGGTGATGTTTGAGCCGGAAAGCGCTGACAGGATCGAGAGCACTCAGCGACTCGTCCAGAATGAGCAGCGACGGCTGTGCGATCAGGGCAGATAGAATCCCCACCTTTTGTTTCATGCCGTGCGAGTAAACGGCAACTTGATCGCCGAGTCGATGCACCAAGTCCAGGCTCTCAACAATCGGCATGACTTCGTCGCGCCAATTCGGGCTGCGCTTCGCTCCCGCAACGAATTCGAGCAGTTGCAATCCGGTCAGATTTCCCGGAAGCAGTTCGGGCTCAATTGCGAATCCGATCGCGCGCTTGGCCTGCACCGGATTTGCGGTAACGGAAATTCCATTGATCAGTGTTTGGCCGGAAGTTGCCACGAGTTGCCCACTGATGCACCGCAGCAAGGTTGTCTTGCCGGCGCCGTTCGCACCGACGAGTCCGATCAACTCCCCGCGCGCGACTTCAAAGCAGACGTCATTCAAAACGACTCGCGGCCCGAGAATCTTCTGCAGATGCTGAACGCTAAGCAGCGCCTCGCCGTTGGGACTATCGGGTGATTTCACCAAACGTCCAGCGTGAGTGCGCCGTATGAATCAGGTAAACGAGCATTGCGGCGAAAGCGATGCCCAAGCCAAACAGCGAAAGCTGCGTTGCGACAAACGCGAGAATCAGCAGCGAAGCGGTATAGGGAAGATCCGCCGACGGACGATTTGCAAATGCCAACGCGACTAACCCGAACAACAGCGCATTCAAGAGCACAATCGCCCCGATGCCCACCCCATAGGGCAGCGTTTCAAACCCTCCCCCTGCCGCAAACGCAGCCGCCAGCATGACGACAAATGTAATCAGCAGCGGAATGCAGATCCAGAGCAGATTTCCACCGAACACATCCGCGAACCGAACGGGAAGTGAGCGGCTGAATTTGTAGACGGGTAGTTGCGGCGGCTGAAACGCGCTCGACAGCACCCACGCCGCGACCGCGCCTATCACTAACGGCGCCTGTGGCAGTTGCGCGAGCAACGCAACAATCAGCGACAACAGGATCGCAACTCCGGCAGTGGCAAGGTAGACATCAACCCGGCGCAGGCTCAGCGTATGAGCAACCAGCAAACGATAGACATAGTTTCCCGACAACTGCGTAAGAGTGCCCAATGCGCGTCCCGGGTGATGAACCGTTTTGCGACCCTCCACTCGGCCACCGGCGAAAATGCGTCGCCACGCCATCAGCGAGCGGATCATCGCTCCAATGACCGGAGACACAACCGCGGTGGCGATCCCTCCCACAGTGGGAAACGCAGTACGATCGGAACCGATCCAGTACAAGTCAAACAACATCACGGCGATGACAACCGAGATGAGCAGGGATCTGAAAACGGCGACGCGAACCACCCAGAACTTTCTGGCTCGCAAATCAAGCGGCAGCGAACTCAGCCAGCGAAGCTTATCGGACTGCGAGATGTGCATCGGGCTTGTGAGTCGAGGCGCCAACAGAGCAAACAGGAACCCCGCGGCAGGCAGCCAGCGCACAAGTTGACCTGCCAGCGCCGGCCACCGTTCGATAGATCCACTGAGCAGACCGAACTGATACCCGGTGACGGCCAGCACGGCAATCAGTAGCTTCAATGTGTCAAAGAACAGAGTGAGCGGTCTCGCCGCGTACGCAGACCACAAGTTTCTGAATCCGGCCCACGCCAGCCGCTCCGGTGAAGGGGACTGCGTCACCGCGTCAGCCTTTTTTCATTTCCACTTTCTTGGGCTTCAGGAATGAATCGAAAAACTCGACGTGCTTGCGGTATTCGGTAATGATATTTTCGCGATTTGCCGAGCCGTGCCCCTCGTTCATAAAAAAGAGCGAATCCACAATGCCGCCGTTCGATTGAATGGCCGCAAGCATCTGCCGCGCTTCGTCGATCGGCACACGCGGATCGTTGGCGCCGTGCACAAGCAGCAGCGGAGTCTTGATATCCCTCGCCTTGTGAATCGGCGAAATCGAAGCCAGAAAGGTCGAATCCGAAAGCGGCCCGTATTCCGCTTCACGAATGTGACGACGATAGGTCGCGGTATTCTTAAGGAACGTCACGAAGTTAGAAATTCCGACATTGCAGATCGCCGCGTTGAATAGATCGGGATATTCGGTGATCATTCCAAGCGTAACATAGCCGCCGTAACTGCCGCCGCGAATTGCCATCATCCCCGGTGCGCTGTAGCCTTGAGCAACGAGCCAGTCCGCGCAGGCTTTGTAATCCTTCAGCGAGTCTTTGCGCTTCTTGTAGTTGTCCAGCGCCATGAATTCGCGACCGTAACCCGATGATCCGCGCGGATTGGGACAGAGGACTCCATATCCGTTCAGCATCATGTACTGATAGTTGCGAATGAAGCCGGGCCGCGCCTGTCCCTCCGGTCCGCCGTGCGCGTCAACGATAAACGGGACCGGCTCACCCTGCTTGTAACCGGGTGGCAGATACAGGAAGGCCGGCACCTCCAGACCGTCGAAGCTTTTGATGCGCACCAATTCGGGTTCACGGAACAGATCCCGATCGATGCCCGCGTAAATAGCATAAGTCAACTGTCCCCAGTTACCCGTCTCCGGTGTCCATTTCCAAACATCCGGGGCGCGCGTCGCGCTGCTGAATGAAAGAATGAACCTGCCGTTTTGATCGCACCCGCCATAAAAGTAGTTCCCTTCCAGCGGCGGGGTAGGCAGCTTCTTCTTGGACTTGAATTCGCGCAAGTGCAAGCGCGTATAGCCGTCCTCGTTTACCGAGGCAACTTGATACTTGTAGTCGCGCGTGAATCCCAGCCCCTCCACTTCCCACTTTGTGTCGAACCAGCCGTCGTCAACGTAATTCACTTGCGATGAACCGACGGTCATTGTGGCGATCTTTGCCATCCCGCTCGGATTGTCGTTGCAGGTCAGCCAAACTGTCTTATTGTCGGCAAGCAAATCTACCGATGAATACACGACGTCAATCGTATCCTCATTCATCTTCTCATAGCTGCCGGCCAACAGATTGACCAGATACAAATCGTTGTTCACATTGGACGACCAGTTACCGACAATCATCCAGTTGCCGTCATCGGAGAGTTCTTCAATGGAATTCGAACCGCGCACTCCATTCGTGTCGCCGAAGACCTTCGTGTAATTCCCCGTGGCCATGTCCATACGATATATGAAGAAGTCGCGTAAGTTCTCCTCGTTGGACCGGAAAAAAACAAATTTGTCGTCCCGTGTCCATGCAACGCTGCCGAATTGAACCTTGGGCATATCGATCAGCTTCTGAATTCTCCCGGTTTTTGGATCCATCAGGAACAGCTGGTCGTTCTCGTCGCCTCCCACGGCCGCCGTCACAATGGAGGAAGTACCGGCCCAATTCAATGAGAATCCGCCGACGCCGTCATCGAATGTGGTCAACTGATAGGGCCAACCGCCCTCGTTGATGCGATAGACTTGCGGCTCTCCGGACATGCTGGAGGTGAAATAGACGTCTTTGCCGTCCCAACTCATTCCGGCCGGACCGCACGCTCCGATCTTCAGAAAAGTTCCGATGTCGGGAATGTAGTTCTTGCCGCCGGACATTGAAGCTTGGGCTGTCGATTGGGCAAGAGCAATCTGAATCAGACAAGCGAGGCAGCTCAGCGCCGCAGTGCAAAGACGCATGGTAGGACTCCGATGGGTTGGTTGCGATTCCGTGGCTTCCCTGAGCAAGGCTACTTCTTCCAGTTCTTGTAATGCGGCAACAAGGGCGACGTATCCGAAAGATCGGTAAGTTGTGTGGTCGTGATCCGAAACTCCTTCGTCCCTGCGTCAAATGCGACCAGCGGGATCTTGCCGAGTTCCTTCAGATTCGTACCGTTGGAAGATTCGTAGGATTCGTTGTTGACTTCTTCGAGGTAGTAGAATGTCGGACAGCACGCGCAGCCTTTGGTTCTGAGAAATCCCGCGCTGTCCCATGATGTGAATGTGAACGACACTTCGCCGACCAGCACGCCGTCTTTCTCATAGAGCTTCTTGTCCTGAATGGTCCACGCCGGATTTTCATCCAGGAACTTGTCGCCTTCGATGTAGTCGGTTACGAGTTCGGCGAAGTCCTTAAACGAGACGTCTTTTCCGTCGTCGTTCTGTGAAACAAGGTTGATGTATTTCACCGATCCGCTGCCGCTCCCGTCGGCTTCGACCCGGAAAACGTACTCCTTCTTTTCCGAAACGAGGCAACCGGTGATGAGCAGACTCAGGAGCGAGACTGAGACCGCCGCCTTGATCAAACTGCGAATTCGAGACATGTTCTCTCCGCTGACGTAAATGCTCACGAGTGATTTTCTCTGACTTTGGTGCCCAGGCTCAGTGGAACGCATGTTGTTCTCGCACGAGGCGTTTCAGCGCGGGCGCGGCGCGATAGCGCTCCTCTTTGAACTCTGCGTGAAGGCCCTCCATCACGGCGAGGACGTGATCGAGTCCGATTTTACGTCCCCACTCCAGTGGTCCGTTGGGGTAGTTCACGCCCAGTTTCATGGCTGTATCAATCTCTTGCCCGGTTGCGATGCGATCCTGTTCAGCCAGCGCGGCTTCGTTCACCAGACAGCAGACCGTGCGCACGAGTACTCCCCCCGCAGAATCTTGAATATCCATGGCCGGGAGACCGACACTCTCGCAAAACCGCCTTGCGATGTGAACCGCCGTTAGATCGGTATGAGAGAAGTGAATCAACTCGGCGATTTTCGCTTCGGCATAGGGACGTAACAGGCAAACTCCGATAGTTCTCCGTGGATGCGTCAGGTGCATCGCAATCTCGCCCAGCGGAAGCGCGTTGCAGAGCGTCATCAGCGGCGTCGTCGGCGGTATGAGTTCTTCAATCGCCCAGAGTGTCTCGGATTTGCCGCCGAAATCCTCGCAGTGCAGCTCGATCGCCAGATCGAAAACTCCGTTATCCTCCGCATCCGGATTCAGGACCGGAAATCGATCCGGAGCTTCCGTTTGCTCGAATTCGCGCAACAACAACACGGCTGCGTGTCCGGAAGCGGCGGCGCGGTCCGCAAGCGCGGCGGCGTCGGCAAGCGGACCGGCAATCAGCACTCGCTTGATCGGATAAAATTCCGGTTCAAGGGCGCTCATTTCCCGTCCGGGTAATCGTAAAATCCGCGGCCTGTTTTGCGCCCGAGGTGACCGGCTTCGAGCATTTTTCGCTGAATCGGATGCGGACGATAGCGCGAATCGTGGAAGTAGCTCTCCCAGATCATGCGCGTGGCGGTGTAATTGATGTCGATGCCGATCAAATCCATCAGTTCGAACGGACCCATTTTGAATCCGCCGCCGATTTTCAGAATGTCGTCGATAGTCTTAACGTCCGCAACGCCTTCGCTGAGACAGCGCAGCGCCTCGCCATAATATGGGCGCGCGCAGCGATTGACAATGAAGCCGGGTGAATCCTCTACCAGCACGGGTACCTTACCGATCGATCGTGAAAAGAACAGGCAGCGCTCGATCACATCCATCGCTGTCTGGTGGGCTTTGACGACCTCGATCAACTTCATTCGCGTCGCGGGATTGAAGAAGTGCAAACCGGCAACACGGGCCGGAAAACGCGACTTGGCCGCAATCGAGGTCACAGAGAGTGAGCTGGTGTTCGTGGCGATCACCGCATCCGGGCCGATCAGCTCGTCAAGCTTGATAACAATTTCATGCTTAAGATCCATTCGTTCCGGCACCGCTTCGATCACGAGATCGGAGCCTTCCACATCGGAGAGCAGCGGCGCGTAGGTAATCCGCTCGGCAATGGACTGCTCCTGCTCAGCGGACAGCTTGCTCAGTTCGACACTCTTGCGCAGATCGCCTTCTATGAACTTCTGCGCCCGCTTCAGCACATCCGGCACCGGCTCATGAAGAACAACCGCATATCCCCCGGCGGCGCAAACCTGAGCAATCCCTGCACCCATCGTTCCCGCACCGAGGACCGAGACTTTGGTTATGGAAGCAAGTAACTCGGTCGACGGCCCCGTCATCATAGTGAACTCGACTCGCGCATCACGACATACAATAAAGTCAGTCTATCAGAAAAGTAATATCGGCCGTCGATTTCACCGGAAACCAATACGCCGATCTCCTTCATCTTTTGCAGGAAGTTGTTCAACCGCTTGCGTTCACTGTCATCAATCAATGCTGCAAGCTCATTCTTGTCAAACTCTGTTTCTTCAAGTGATTTGTCAATCCAGAGCATCGGAATCGCCTTCAGAATCTTCCTATAGCTTTCACTTCGTATGGCACCATAGACGGTTGGGTTGATTATTTTCCGGCCGATTTCATCCGCTGCATTGAAGATTCCGTTGACCGCATCTTGCAGCGCAATGGTCTGGGATTCGCAAGCGTAGTAGACTTCTTCACCAATAACTTGCACAAGCTTTGGCAAGCCCCCGCTGAACTTGGCCATCCGCTCCGCCGCATCATGCGCGATTGACATCCCCACCGATTCGTACGCTCGCTCGAAGAAGACCACGCACTCGTCCGGGGCCAAGGGCTTGACGTCTGCAAGTCGAAAAATCCGTTCTACCGGTTTGTGGTGAGAAATAATCTCCTGACGTATTTGTTCGGTTCCACACAGCATCAGCAGCCAAGGGAACGGTTTTGGGCTAATGGCACTCTCGTCAACCAACGTCTTCAACAGGTGCGCAAAGGCCGGTTCCTTCGCGATGCCGTTTATCTCATCGAAGATTAGGAAAAGGCCTTGATACCCCGACTCTGCCATTCGAAGATTGACGCCGCGCAGGAACTCGCCGAATCCCTTCGAGATGTTCGACAGATCCGGCCGTAATACGGACAGGTTAAGTCTAAACCCAAAAAACTCCTGGTCGCCGACATACTTCGCGAGCATGTTCCGGATCTTTTCGCCTGCGGTTTGGTCAAATGCTTCCGTGCGACTCAGCGTTTTGATTGTCGCTTCACTCAGTTGCTCAAGATCTGCGACTCCGCCTAACATGACGTGAATCGGAAACAGTTTTAACTCCACTCTTGCCCACTGCGCACAATACTGTGCGAGGGACGTTTTCCCGATACCATACTCGCCGACCAGGAAAATCGCGTCAAACTTTCCCGCGGCAACCTCTGAAGCGGACCTCTGTACACGACCGAATTCCGTTTGCCGTCCGACGAACATGTCGGCTGGGACCGGCCGATTCACGTAAAACGGACTCGGAGGTTTCTGCCTCGTGGTCATCATTCTTGTCCCTACTCCCTCGCTCCCATCTGCTGCAGGAGGATCATCATTTCCGCAAACCCCTGGCTCTGCGCGACACGCAACGGCGTCCATTTGTTTTCGTTGTGATCGTTGACGTCCGCTCCGGCCCAGACCAGCGTGCGTGCCATGGGAAGATTGTTTTTCATTGCAGCACAGTTTAGCGGCGTATGCCTGTTATTGTCGCGCTCCATCAACTTTGCGCCGTAGGCTACCAGCATCCAGGCGACATCCGGCTGTCCGAACAACCCGCAGAAGTGCATCGGCGTAAATCCGTCTTCATTCACGGCATTCAGACTCAACCCCTTCTCCGCCAAATGCGCCACCATCTGCGGAGTCTTCCCGTAGGCAGCGTAGTGCATGAGCGTCGACTGAATCGAGTCCACAGCGTTGATCGAATGACCCGCAGTCAAAAAGGAGTCCATCTGTTGAACCGTTCCGGAGTGCGCGCATTCGAAAATTGTGCGAATTCGTTCCTGTGCCGCCAGTTGGTTTGTCAGCGCGGTCACGAGAAGTAACAGAAGACAGCCGAGGGGTCTACCCATCATGAGAAGTTAGGTTCCGACTTTGTTGCGAAGAGTGCGGCCACTCTTGGTTCCAGTCTTGAGTTTGGTATTGGCACCATGCAGGACCTGCGGGCGATCAAACGCGCGATAAGATGCGGCTCGTAAACCGGCCATCCATCGCACGTGACACTCAATGTCGTCGGCCCAGCAGGTTACGGCTGCTTGAGAAGTTCCCCGGTCTGCCAAATCAGTTGTTGGATCATGCCCGGGTTGTAGCCCACATGCCGGTACGCGACTTTGCCGTCCTTATCGATCACAACCAGCGTCGGAATGCCGCGCACACCGTACTTCTCGGCGACCGCGTTGTCCCCCAGCAGAATCGGAAACTTGAATCCGTTGCTTTCGATAAATGGCTTCACACCACCCGGATTGCGCTCCCAGACGTTCACCCCGAACACTTCAACTTCAGGTGGCCGTGTTTCGCTGTAATATTGCTGCAACAGCGGCATCGTCTTCCGGCACGGGCCACACCACGTCGCCCAGAAATCAAGGATCACGACTTTTCCGCGCAGCTTCGAGAGCGTAACCGATTTTCCCTCCAAATCCGCAAAGGTGAAATCCGCAGCCATCTCACCTCCGCGCTCGGTCACCGCTTTCTGTTGCTGCTGTTGCGCATTGGCGGCGATTTCCTGCATGTAACTCTGCAGCGCCTTTTGCTCATTCGCTTCAATCCGTTCCAGCAACTCCGTCCAGCGCGGATCCGCGCGGAGCGGGGTCAAGTCCTCGTCTTCGCGGTAGAAATTCATATCCCCGTAATGCAGATCCGAGGCCGCAAACAGCCATGCGAAAGCGGAATCCGGCTCTCCCGCCAGAGAAAATGCACACGCCAGATTGTATGCAGTCTCACCGGTAAGCGCCGTGCGGACAATCCGGCGATTGGTTTCCAGATAACCCTTCCAATCCGCCTGCTCTCTCAGCACCGCCGCGCGCGTGTTCATCGCATCGACATTCCTGGGATTCCGCTTCAGGAACTCGTCGATCCATTTCAAGACCGTCTCGGTCTCTCCGGGATGCAGCATCAGGCGAAATCGCAGCGGCTCGAAGCGCTCCGGCTGCATCTCCGCCAGCTTCGCATAGACCTCATCCGCCTTGTCGAACTTCGACTGCCTAACATACAGCTCCGCCAGCGACGAAACGGCGAAGGGCAGCGAGTTGTTTTTCGCAATCGCTTTCAGGAAATGCGACTCCGCCGCACCGGATTGTGCGTCATCGGCGGTCATCATCGAGCTTCCCAACAGCAGCAGCCCCCAATAGTTTTCCGGCTCGAGATCCAGAATCCGCTCCGCATAACTCTGTCTCTCCGGCGGAGATTCCATCAATCTGCCCGCAAGATACAGCGCGGAAATATTCTTCGGCTCGGCCTCCGCCCGCTTGACGTAAAATTCACGCGTGCGGTCAAGATTCGAAATCGCCAGATCGTTAGAGACCAGAATCTGCAACGGAATCTCATCCGGCAGAAGCGCCTGAAATTCCTGTGCAAGCGCGGCCCGCGATTTCTGGTCGCCGGCGGAATCGCGGCGCGCAACATAATCCCGAACGGAATCCGGCTCGCGGTAAGGGCGTACGGAAAAGTCCGCCGCGAAAACGAGCCCGGCGAAAACGAAAACAGCCAAAATGAATTTTTGAAGCATCCGAAAGGGAGGAGTCAGTTCGCCCGTGTCAATCGAAAGGAGCGCGCCGCGATCAGGAACCACACGACGCGGAAATGCTGAAGGGAAAGTCGTTAACCGGAATCACCCGGCGATTTTATCGCCACAAGTTCGCGCACAAAATTCGGAGAGCCGATCTGCTCTTTCACGAGCCCGACATTCGGGGCAAACCAGCGTACGACGGTTCGCGCCGCATCGTCCAGTTGCTTGTCGTAATCCGTCTGCGAAACTTCTCCGCGTGCCAGTCTCGCTCGAAGCGTGTCGGCAAGTTCCGGCAGCGCTTCGGTCACGGTCTTGTAGCACTCCCCGTACTCGCCGGCCGGAACCGCGACGGACTCGTAACCGGCGAACACCGTTCGCGTGCCGGTGTCGGGATCCTCCCAACTTTCTCCGCTCGGCACCGGTTCGTTCACCCAGGTCTGCCGAAAAGCAGGAACCAGTCGCGGATCCTCAAACCGTGTCATTGGCTGCGTCGTCTCAAAGACAATCGACGAGCCCTTTTGGAGCAGCGTACACTCGCCCATGTCGATCCCGTCAAAGATCACGCGAAACACCTTGGTTGTCTCACCGCCGATGAATCGCAGAGTGACCGTATACTTCTCCGATTCACCGTCCACTGTCTGCCGGTAGGCATAAACCTGCTTGTGCCTAAGCGGTAGATGCATGGTTCCCGCGGGCGGAACTTTGGGTGCGGGAGTTCCGCAGCCAATCCACACCATCGCAAGGATTGGCAGCCAAACCAGTCGTACGCGCAGAAGGCAATCGCGCATCTCAATCCCCCGAGAAAACGGTACCCCCGGCCACATTACGGAGTTGGATCGTCCGCCGTGACTCGAAAATGTCTAAGCGAATCAGTGGCGAATTCAACGTAGAACGTATCGTTCACCGACGCCCGGTACGTATAAGGCGAATCCGGCCAGATCGAACTGTAGATATTGTACGTATTCACCGGAGGGTCGAGCACGCAACCGCCCGGCGCGGTCAACACGGGATTCCAGAAGATTCGCACGGAGTCCTGACGGAAACTGGTGATAATCTCTTCCGGTCTGTCCGGCCCGGAGACGCGGCCACCGGCCATCGGAAAGGCAACGTACTCATTCACCGCATTGGCCGCGTTGGTGCGCGTAAACAGCGTGTCAAAAAAAGTCCCATCGGCTTCCGGATCGAATCGCAATGTCACATTGCAGCCGGTATTCTCGCCCGGTCCCAGCGCCAACGGGTAGCTGCACGTCGTCGTGTACGTGAAGTGCGGTCCGTTCAACGGCTCAGGATGAAACACGATCAACGAGTCCGACCCGATATTTTTGTATCTCAGGATAATCGTGCGAATGAAACCGCATTCCACGGTGTCCGTTATCCAGTCGAAAAGCGGCGTCCCCAGATCCGAAGACCGAACCATGCGCAACAGTCCTTGCGACGGTGAAATCGAGAAGTCCGCGTCGCTGATGTCGACCGATCCGGAGGGTTGTTGGGTGATTCTCACCCGGCACGTATTCGAAGCCGGACTGGTCACCGCCACAATCTCCGATCCGTCGTCGGCCGTGTTATCTGCAAGTAACTCCCAAACACCGCCCGGATAGTCGCGGTTCAGCTCGATGTCGACGCCTGTTCCCGGATCGGCGCTGAACCAGCTTACCGTGTGCGAATTCAGAATGGTCCATGTTTCGCCTCCATTGGGCGTGTTCAGCACGAGCGACGCTTCGGGACCCGTTCGCACGACATAGAAATCAAAGGTCGCCGTAAATGAAGCGCTGAAGCCGCTGAGGATGAACCCGCCGTCGGCAGCCTGCTCAATGTCGTAGCCGTAGTCGTTGCCGTTGCCGCCGTAACTCCGGCTCCAAATCTGGGTTCCGGCCGGATCATAACGGAAGAGATACATCTGGTTCAACAGCGCGCCATTGGCAAAGCCGGCCATGTACGCTCCGCCGTCGGGACCGACCAGAATGGACTCGCCGCTGCCACCGCTGAGCCCGCAGGTGCGAGTCCAGATCGTATCACCGTCGCTGTTCAGGCGCAGCAGATAGAAATCTCCCGCCGCAAGTCCCGCAGACATCGTCTGACCGCAGACATAGTAACCGTCATCGAGCGGGTTCTTGCGAATCTTCCTGGCGAGGTCCGTTTGCGCTCCGCCGTAGACTTTCATCCACAGCGAATCGCCGTTGGCATTGGTCTTCAAAATGTACACACTCTCGGCGCCTGCACCATAGGAGGAAGTATATCCGGCAAACAGGTAAGAGCCATCACTTTCCACGATCACGTCCTCGCCGACCTCCGTCCCGCCGCCGCCGTATCTGCGCGTCCAGAGCGTGTCGCCGTATTGAGTCATGCGGAAGACATACATCTGGCTGCCGCCGAGCGAACGGCTTCCGCACACGATGAAGCTCGTGTCGGGAAGCACGTCCACGCCATAGGCTCGCTCGATGCCGCTCCCGGAATAGACCAGTCTTGTCCAGAGCGTGTCGCCGTCGCTGCTTAATCGGATCACCCACGCGTCGTCGCTGGTGGAGCGAATCTCCGTCTGTCCGACGACCACGAATCCACCGTCGGGAAGCTCATGCACATCGGATGCGACATCAAATCCGGCGCCGCCAACAGTTGTCGTCCATACGGTGTCACCA
>CAZGVT010000022.1:0-8782 GCA_964529255.1 uncultured Alphaproteobacteria bacterium
GGCTTCAAACTGCTCGCGTGCCTTCCTGAACTCGAGGGCCTGCCAAGCGCGTGACGCTTCCTCGGTGATTGACGTGGCTCGTTTCAATGCACTACCTACGGAGTCGGCGAGCTGATGGTAATTGAGTCGCGCATAGCCGTTGCCGAGATAGTAATGCGCAAGTTCGTGAGCCGGATTCCACCGCACGGCCTCTTCAAATAGGTCGATGGACTCGTGAGTGCGGCCCAATCGAATCAGAAAGACGCCGGCCTGGTAAATCGCTTCGGCCGATAACTGCGGCGAGTCGAACAAGGGGGCGAGTTTCTCCAGCGCCTCCTGAGATTTGTTCTTTCGCTGCAGGAGTTGGGCGTGTATAAGCACTCGCCACTCACCGGCTACGCCGTCCGGATCATCGCCCATCGTTTCCAATCTGATGCATTCGGCAAGCGCGCTGTCATACTGAACGGTGCGCATGAGGAATTCCGCACGGGCAACGAGCGCAACCAAATCGGCGGGATTCGCGGCGAGTTCGGAACTGGAACGGCTTTCAACGGTTTTCAGGTCCTCGGTCAAGAACAGCCAGCGGTAGAACTGCCTCCGCGAGTATGGATCAATAGAGGTATTCGCGGCAAGTTCTGGCGCACGATCATAATTGCAGGTTGTAATAGCCTGGTCAAGTTGTATCGCGGGCAGGCGACTCTCTTCGCCCGTTGGCCGAAGATCGGTGTTGCCATCGGCACGAAGTTGCAGTTGCATACGTACGGCAACGGGAGTCGCGGAGGATTGCGCCTGGGCGAGTATTAGATTGCGCGCTTTTTGGGCCCGGGCAAGCAAGCTGTCGGTCCGGACGGGCTGCGCAGGTGCGCCGATCGCACAAGAGCACGCGGCGATGAGAATGAGACTAAGTCGGAGGAGTGGCATGGCTGGATATCGCGATAGGTTAAACAAGGGCAGAAAGGTACGTTTTTCTGAGAAGAGTTCAAAGATCGGTGCGCCAAGATCGAGGCGACATGCACTTTCCTCATCGCCCGGCTGCCAAATGGAGTGGATTGGAGAGTCGAGGAGGGCCGAGGAGGGAGATACCTGAATCTTGGGCCCAAGTTAAAGGTAATTATGTATATATCCACACTCAATTGTGGATAACCTTTCCGACTTCTTGACTCCGGGCAAGTTTTTTTGTATAATTACCTTGTTCCGAAACGGTAACGAGGGCGGATTTCAAATGTTCAAGAACGAGAATTGTAAGTCCCTTTGGGTTTGGTGGTGGCGTCTGCCCCGCGTGGGTGTGAACTCTGCCTGACCGTTTCGTCATGCCCGAGTCTCGGCGCCCACGCAGAATGCGTGGGTTTTTTGTATTGGAGAGAAATGGGACATTCATCCACACCAGTCCGAACGCCACCAATGCTCGGTGATCCGCCGGTGATCATTCGCGAACTTCCGGCCGACCTGCTGACTCCGGTCGGCGCCTACTTGCGGCTGCGCGCGGTTGGGCGGTCTGCGTTCTTGATGGAGAGCGCTGCCGGTGGGGAACAGATGGGACGCTTTTCAATCCTTGGCTGTAATCCCGCCCGGGAGGTTTTCTGTCCTGCGCCGGGCCAAGCGAGGTGGAATGACAGTAAAGAGTGCACATCGCTTCGGAGCCTGCTACGAGCGTACGCGGCGCGTGAGCACTTACCGCTTGCCGGTCTGCCCTTCTCGGGCGGGCTCGTGGGGATGATTGGATTCGATTTCGTTCGCGAACTCGAGCAGTTCCCGGCTTCAGTCGGGACGGCCGGCGGCCTCGCCTGGCTTGGGGAATACCTGAGCTTTGCGGTATTCGACCACCTGAAACAAGTGATCAAGTTGGTAGCGCGCACGGATGTGCAATCTGAATCCGAGGCATCCGCTGCGATTCACGAACTTGAATCCATGCTGACGGCGGCGCCACCACAGATCGACGCACGCATACAGTGTTCGGAGCGACGGTCGTTCACCAGAGAGTCCGATTTCCGCGCGTCAGTTGAGAGACTGAAGCGGCATATCGTCGCAGGGGACGTCTTTCAGACAGTGCTGTCGCAGAAATTCGAGCGGGAATTTGAAGGAGACGCATTCCAACTCTATCGCGCGTTGCGTCGCGTGAATCCGTCGCCGTACATGTTCTACCTTGAATCACCCTCGGGAATCGCAATTGGCGCCTCACCGGAGTTACTCGTTGGAGTTGAAAACGGCATTGCGAAGTTGTTGCCGATTGCGGGAACGCGACCTCGAGGGGTCGACGACCGAGAGGATAAACGGCTCGAGAAAGAACTACTCGCAGACACGAAAGAGCGCGCCGAGCACATGATGCTCGTCGATCTTGCGCGAAACGACCTCGGCAGAGCGGCGGAATACGGCAGCGTGCGCGTGGACGAAACCGCCGCGGTGCACCGCTTCAGCCACGTCATGCACATGGTGTCGCGAGTTTCCGGCAGACTTCGGGAAGGGATGACAGCCGCGGACGCATTGATTGCCTCATTTCCCGCCGGAACGGTTAGCGGAGCGCCAAAGATTCGCGCGCTGGAGCTTATCTTCGAGCATGAACCCGTTCCACGTGAGTACTACGCCGGGGCGTGTGGCTTTCTCGGAGCGGACGGCAATGCGGAGTTTTGTATTGCTCTGAGATCGGCATTCTTGCATGGCGACAGGTTGACCTATCAGGCCGGCGCCGGAATCGTCGCAGAAAGCGACCCCGAGCGGGAGTACCGGGAAACAATTTTCAAAGCCGGTGCCATCGAGCGGGCACTGCAGTTGGCGACACAGATATGATTTTCGTGCTTGATAATTTCGACTCATTCACCTACAATCTGGTCCAGGCTGTTGGAAAGTTGGGCGCGGAAGTTGTCGTGCGGCGCAATGACGAGTTAACCTCTAATGAGATCATTGCGCTGAGTCCGGAAGGAGTCATCTTCTCTCCGGGTCCGGGCAGGCCCGAAGACGCGGGCAATATGCCTGAAATTCTGGCGGGAATAGCAGGGAGAATTCCGCTGCTCGGAGTCTGCCTCGGGCATCAGATGATCGGTCTGCATTTCGGCGGAGAAGTGATCTCAGCGGCGAAACTTGTCCACGGGAAGGCGACTCGAATCTTCCACGACGGCAAGTCGATCTATCGCGGACTGCCGGACCCGTTCGCGGCGGGGCGATATCACTCGCTTGCGGTCAGAGAAGAGACGATGCCCGCGTGTCTGGAGATTACATCGCGGTCGGAGGACGGCGAAGTCATGGGAGTGCGCCACCGGGAACTGCCGATTGAAGGCGTGCAATTTCATCCTGAATCGATTTTGACGCCGGAAGGTGAGAAGTTGATTGCCAATTTCCTCGGTTGGGTTGAAACTCACCGCGTGCACTGATGCTGAAGTCGAGCATCAGATGCGTGAGTTCGGGACGTAATCTTTCGCGGGAAGAGGCCGCTGCCGCGATGCGCTGCATGCTCTCAGGAACGGCCGACTCCGTGCAAGTCGCGGGACTATTGACTGCGCTGCGCACAAAGGGCGAAGCCGTCGATGAGCTGGTCGGAATGCTTGACGCGATGCGCGAGCAGATGACGGTCGTTCCGTTTCATGACAGTCACGCAGTGGACATGTGCGGTACCGGAGGCGACGGCAGCGGAAGTTTCAATCTCTCATCGGCAGCCGCCTTGGTTGCCGCGGCGGGCGGAGTCACGGTCGCGAAGCACGGCAATCGAGCGGTTTCATCGAACTGCGGCAGCGCAGAGTTTCTTGAAGCGCTTGGACTACCTATATACTCCGAGCCACAGCAGGTGATGCAATCCCTCGAGACGAGACGGTTTGCCATTCTGTTCGCCCCGCATTTTCATCCGGCGGCAAAGCACGTAGCACCGATACGGAAGCAGCTCGGAATACGCACGATTTTCAATCTGCTCGGTCCACTGGCGAATCCCGCGCGAGTGAAGCGTCAGCTCGTCGGAGTCTTCTCGGCGCACTGGCTCGAACCGCTTGCAAATGTGCTCGCGCAAACGGGATCAAGCCACGTGATGATCGTCCACGGCGAAGGCGGTCTCGATGAGATCAGCGCCTCTGGAGCAACGCACGTTGCCGCGTTGCGGGACGGTGAATTTACGACCTTTGTCATCACTCCCGCCGATCTTGGATTGCGCGAGACTAGTTATGACTCACTCAAGGGCGGCGACGCCGCGGCCAATGCGGCTCGTTTTGAGCGATTGACCGAGGGAAAGGAACCGGCACTTGCGGAATGGGTGATTGCCAATAGCGCGCCGGCGTTTTACCTTGCCGGGCGAGCGCCCGGTTTGTACGAGGCGGCCGAACATGCGCGTGATGTGATTGAGAGCGGAATGCTCGCGGCGTACATGAGCACATTGAGAGAATCGGCGAAATGAGTTTCCTTGAGCGGGTCTATCGCGAGTGCAAAGAGGACCTGCGCGAGGCGAAGGGCCGAGTGCCGCTGGTCTCCCTGCAATCGCAAATTCGAGGCGAGAATCCTCCACGACGATTCGAGCGTTCGCTGCGCAGGGAAGACCGGCTCGCAGTGATCGCGGAAATCAAGTTCCGATCTCCAAGCGCAGGCATTCTTCACGACGGGATGAAGGTGGGCGAGATTGCCGCTGCCTATTGCGAGTCGGGGGCCGATGCGCTGTCCGTGCTGACCGAGACGAGGCACTTCGGTGGTGAATTGACCTTCATCGCCGAGGCGAAATCAAAGGCCAACGTTCCGGTGTTGCGCAAGGATTTCATATTCGACGAGTATCAGATTTATGAATCGCGCGCTGCGGGAGCGGATGCGGTTCTGCTGATCGCGGCCATGCTTCAAACCAACCAGATTCGGGAACTCACGGAAGCGGCTCGCGAGTTGAAGATGGAAGTTCTGCTCGAATTGCATGATGAGCATGATCTCGATAAGGCGCATGAAACCGAGAACGTTGTGTTGGGAGTCAATCACCGAAGTCTTGCCGATTTGAAGATCGACCTGACCACATCCACCCGGCTCTTTCCGCTTTTGCCTGCGAGTTCGACGAAGGTTGCGGAAAGCGGAATCGAAACTCCGGGCGATTTGCGGCGCATGACGGAGGCCGGGGCGCACGCCGTGCTTATGGGCAGCTCACTGATGCGCACTGCGAATCCGGGTACTGCCCTTGCCATGTTGCTCAGACCATGACGTGGATCAAGCTGTGTGGCCTCGTACAGCCGGATGATTTCAGGTTGGCAGTTGAGTTAGGTGTTGACGCTATTGGAGTAGTAGCCGTACCGGACACGCTGCGCTGTATCTCACTTGATGACGCGCAGATATTAGGAGACATAAATCGAGATACCAGCCTTCTGGCAATGGTCACACAGGATGGAGCTGAGGCATGGATCAAGGCCTATATCTCAGCTTGCCGGCCGGATCTATTGCAATTTCATGGCCATGAGACCCCTCAGTTCTGCGCTTCATTTGGTTTGCCGTACATCAAAGTTGCGCGATCGTTGGATCAAGCGGAGTTGGTGTCACTTGCCGCTCACGGAGAAGCACGATACTGGATGCTGGATTTGAAAACGGAGATAGCCGAGATTCCGGGCATGGTCGCTGAACTTCCCGTGCCGTGGATTTTGGCCGGTGGATTGAACGTGCAGAATGTCGCAGATCAAATTCGCAGGTTACAGCCGTTCGGAGTAGACGTGAGCCGGGGAATCGAAGAATTGCCGCGCAAAAAGAACCGAGATAAAATGAGAGCATTTGTTCATGCCATCCGCGATGCAGCCGGTAACTAAGTACGCATGGCCGGATGAGCGCGGCTACTTCGGCGCATTTGGCGGCCGCTATATCCCCGAAACGCTGCATCAGCCGTGCAACGAGCTTGCGGCTGCGTATCGCCTTGCGCAGGCAGATCCGGAGTTTCGCAGCCACGTTGAGTTCCATCTTCGCGAATTTGCCGGACGACCGACGCCGCTGTACCACGCGGAACGCCTCAGCGAGCACTTCGGCTTCAAGATATTGTTGAAACGGGAAGACTTGCTGCATACCGGCGCGCACAAGATAAACAACGCGATCGGTCAGTCGCTGCTGGCGAGACGGCTTGGAAAACAGAGGATCATTGCGGAGACGGGCGCGGGACAGCACGGCGTAGCGGCCGCTACGGTGTGTGCGCGTTTTGGACTGGAGTGCGTGGTGTACATGGGTGCGAAGGACATGGAACGGCAGGCGCCGAATGTGGGGCGAATGAAACTCCTTGGCGCCGAAGTTCGCCCTGTGCACAGCGGAACGCAGACCCTCAAAGACGCAACGAGTGAGGCCATCCGGGACTGGGTGACCCATGTGGCGACAACTTTTTATCTTATCGGCAGCGTGGTTGGTCCGCATCCGTATCCGATGATGGTGCGCGATTTTCAAAAGGTCATCGGTGAGGAGACTTTGCAACAACTTGGTGAGCGCAACGAGCAGCCCGGTTGCCTCATCGCTTGTGTCGGCGGCGGGAGTAACTCGATCGGATTCTTTCATCCATTTCTCGATCGTGATGTTGCATTGATTGGAATTGAAGCGGGCGGCAAAGGGGATGATTCCCCGGAGCATGCGGCCGCAATCACACGCGGTTCACCGGGAGTGCTGCACGGATCGCGCAGCTATGTGGTACAGAATGAGGACGGCCAGATTCTCGAAGCGCACTCTATCTCCGCCGGTTTGGACTATCCGGGTGTCGGTCCGGAACATGCCTACCTGTTCGCGAGCGGTCGAGCTGATTATTGTCGCGTCCCTGATGCGGAAGCCCTGACGGCGGCGGTGAGGTTGAATCGTCTCGAAGGCATATTGCCTGCATTGGAATCGGCGCATGCGCTTGCCTATCTCGAGCGCGTGCAAAAGTCGGCACTGAAAGGTCCGGTAGTGATTTGTCTTTCGGGACGTGGTGACAAGGACCTTGCGACCTATCTTGCCCATGCTTAATCTTCGATCTTTGTGCGAAGGAGCACGCGCGGGAAAAGGCAAGCTGCTTTCGGTCTATCTCACGGCCGGATTTCCAGAACTCCCGTGGACAATACCGTTGGCGCGGACGATATTCGAGTCGGGCGGGGATTTTCTTGAGTTGGGGATTCCGTTTTCAGATCCGATTGCCGACGGACCTACGATTCAGGAGGCGAGCACGCTGGCGTTGCGAGCCGGCACTCGACTGCACGATGTGTTCGACGTTGCTCACGAGATTGCGGACAAGAAACCCGTTCTGTTGATGGGTTACAGCAACATGCTATTGGCGGGTGACGATTGCGGCATCCTGGAAAAGTCGAAGCAGAGCGGTGTGGCGGGTTTCATCATTCCCGATCTTCTGCTCGGCGAAGAGGCGCAGTGGACTGAGCGAGCTGCAGAAAAAGGGCTAACCGTGATTCCCTTCGTCGCGCCGACGACTCCAATGTCGCGTCTGCGCGCGCTGAACAAGACCAACGCGCCATTCGTCTACGCCGTTTCCGTTGCAGGAGTCACCGGAGAACGGCGCGAAGTCCCTGATGAAGTGCTGGACTACTTGCGGCGCGCGCGTCGTGAGATCACGCTTCCGCTGCTGGTGGGGTTTGGTGTATCCGACGCCGCATCCGCTCGCCGGCTGTCGGAGCATACGGATGGGGTTATCGTGGGCAGTGCGGTGATACGACTCATCAAAACGTCGAACAGCTTGAAAGATGCGCAGGAGCGAGTCGGACGATTTGTCTCGGAGTTAAAGAGAGCGTTAACGGATAAGTAACCGGGATTCAGGAAGAAGCACTCTATGCTGGTCATCATGAAACGCGACGCTACGGAGACCCAAGTCTCGGAAGTGATTGCGATCATCGAGAATATGGGATACCGGGCGCATGCGATCCCCGGCGCCACCCGCACGGCGATCGGCGTGACGGGCAACAACGGACCGATTCCGCGTGAGCAGTTGGAAAATCTGCCGGGAGTCGTTCAGGCGATTCGCGTGACCAAGCCCTATAAGCTCGTTTCGCGGGAAGTGAAGCCGGAAGATACGATTGTGCAAGTGCGCCATGTGAAGATTGGCGGACCTGAAGTCGTGGTGATTGCCGGTCCCTGCTCCGTAGAGTCTCGCGAGCAGATATTGACGGCTGCGGAGCACGCGCGCGCTGCCGGTGCACATTTGCTTCGCGGTGGAGCGTTCAAGCCGCGCACGTCGCCTTATTCGTTTCAGGGCATGGGAGAGGCCGCCTTGAAATTGTTGGCCGAGGCGCGCGAGGCAACGGGTCTTCCGGTTGTCACGGAAGTCATCGATCCTGAGAGCATTGATTTGGCGCGGAACTTTGTGGACATGCTTCAAGTTGGTGCGCGCAACATGCAGAACTACGTGCTGCTGAAACTGGCGGCTCGAACCATGAAGCCCATTCTGTTGAAGCGTGGGCCCGCGGCGACCCTGGAGGAATTGCTCAATGCGGCGGAGTACATCGTCTCAGAAGGCAACTATCAAGTGGTGCTGTGCGAGCGCGGCATTCGCGGATTTTCGGACTTCACGCGCAACACGCTGGATCTCAGCATCGTACCGGCAGTGAAAGAGGTATCGCATCTGCCGATCATCACCGACCCGTCTCACGGTACCGGCAAGCGAAGTCTGGTCGTACCAATGGCCCTGGCATCGATTTCCGCAGGAGCCGACGGCGTGATCGTCGAGATGCATCCTAACCCTGAACAGGCATTGTCCGATGGTTACCAGTCGCTGTATCCGCGCCAGTTACAGAACCTGATAAACGGGCTAAGGCAAATGGTGCCGATTGTCGGACGACAAATGTCCGTGACCTAACCAAAGCAGTGTCGTTACCCGGAAAGACGATTTCAGGGCCGAGAGGTATACCTTCTCGGC
>CAZGVT010000022.1:8792-18160 GCA_964529255.1 uncultured Alphaproteobacteria bacterium
CCCCCATCTGGCCGCACACTCATCAATCGAATCAAGTGGTTACGAGGAATACAGAAATTCCCGTGCACCGGGGAAATTTTGGGACGTGACGTCTGCTCATTGACAATAGGCATTGCCGTTGGTAGATTAGTGCCATCGTAGCAATTCTATCGCACTTAGGCAATGCCGTGAGGTACGGCTGATGAATTACAAAGGCACAGGAGCAGGTCATGAATAATCGACGCTCACTTTTCACAATCTCCTTCACCCTGATCGCGTGCATCGGCTTGGTCTGGGCAGGCGCAAAGGTCGTAAACACGCCTCGGTCTTCGTTCCTGACCGGCAATTATGTGGCTCCGACGACAGGAGAACTCTTGCGGTATGAGGCTGAAAAGCAGGCTGCTGGATCCTATGTGGCAGAACAAGTGGACGTTGAGCCCATAACGGTTTTCGACGAGCAATATGAGTCGGGCAAGGCGTTAGCCGGGCGTGAGACGTCAGGGGAGCAGCTCTCGCCTGAGGAGAAACTCGCCATTGAGTACTATGCTATGCGGGAAGGGTTCACGGCCAATACCGGCCGGCGGGATCCGCTTGATGACAACGGCGGGGTGACCTTTGCTTACGCGGGAGGACCTCTGCGCATTCCGCCATCCGGCACTGGCGGAACCGGTTCCGACACAGTTTTCGCGCCGATCACCGTAACGGGTTTGGGGTTGATTCTCGATGTGGAGGCACAATTTGACTCGATCACTCACACCTATGACGGTGATTTGGACATCTGGCTGCAGTCGCCCGCCGGGACAAGAATCGACCTCACCTCGGATAACGGCGGGACGGGTGAGAATTTCATTCGGACACGATTTGACGATGATGCGGCAAATTCTATCGTCTCCGGGACGTCACCATTCACGGGAGACTTCAGACCCGAACAGCCGTTAAGCGCGTTTGACGGGCAGTTGGCGACCGGCGACTGGCAGATCGTGATATTTGATGACGCGGGAGGTGATACCGGCGTAGTACATTTGTGGAGCTTGCAGATCCTCGCCGTATCCGGAACAGATGACCATGACTTCATCACCATCGGTGCAATTTCGCCGACCTCCGGACCGTGGGGTCCGGGAACCGTCCTTCCCGTCTCCGCGCGATTTTTGAACGGTGGCACAACCACCGAGTCGGCGAATGTCTACTATCAGTTTAATGGGGGCCCGGTGGAGTCCGGAGTAACGAATGTGCTGGTGCAATACGAGACCGATACCGTGGATTTCGCCGCGTCAATAACGCTCCCGGGTGTGGATGGCACCTATCCGTTGCTGGTCTGGTGTGAGGTGCCAGGCGACGCGAATTTGAACAACGACACGGCGACGGTGCAGGTTCAGGTCCTCTCGGGAACAAACTGTAACGCGCCCTTCGTGCTTGTCGGTGGTCCGCATGACAGCCTTATGTACAACAATTGCGGAGCAGGAGATAACACCCCGGGGCAATCTTGTGGCGCTTCGGGGCAGGACCTTGTTTTTCGCATGGATGTGCCCGCGGGCTATTGGGGGAGCATTTGGCAGTCTTCAAATACGATCGATAGCCGTCACTCCCTGCGGTGGGGAGGGAACTGTCCGGGCGACTCGCTAATTGGTTGCGCAGATAGCCCGGATGAGCGACAGTACACTTGGGTCAATAACACGGGCACGACACAGCCATTATATTTCGTTGTTGGAGGCTGGTCGTTGACAACTCCGTGCGGGAATACGGTTGTGAATTGGGAGCTATCGGCTTGTGATCCGATCACGGTGACCTACTCTCAGAACTTTGACGGTGTCACCGCTATCACACTACCGGCTTGTTGGACGCAGGAGAACACGAATGCGCTCGCGCCGGTCTGGGAGACCTATACAACAACTCCGCGCAGCGCGCCGAATTGCGCGTCCATCGGCGGCGCTACGGCGGGTAACAACGACTGGCTGTTTACTCCGGCTCTGACCTTGACCGGAGGGGTTTCGTATACGCTGGACTACTGGCGTCGAGCGACCTCCGCAACCGTTGCAGAGTCGTTGGAAGTGTTTTATGGGGCTGCACCTAATTCGGGATCAATGACGGAAGTAATAGCCCCGCTGGATTCGTTCAAGACGACGGCGTACGTGCAGAAGACACACGATTTCACTCCGGTGGTATCCGGCAATTACCATGTTGGATTCCATAATCTCTCCCGCCGCTCGACCAGCCGCACAAGGATTGACGACGTGCTTATCTACGAGACGGGCACGTGCGCCGCGCCGATAGTGACCGTGAACGATGCGTCCGGTGTTGGTTCCGCGACCTTAACAGCGGCAACGACCGGCGGCTTCGGCGGCGCACCGATGTACCAGTGGTACACCGGCGGCGCGTGCGTGGCAGGCAATGAAATTGCCGGTGAGGCATCCTCAACTTACATAGCAATCGTCTCGGGTACCTATTCTTGCAGGGTCTACTACTCGGACTCTTTGACATGCGCGGACTGCGACGATGCTGTCGCGTCAATTCTTCCACCCGGATCCTTTGAGGCTTGCTCGACGGCGGTCGAAATTGCGGCACCGCCGCCAAATGGAGTCTCGATCGTCACGGGAACGACTACGGGTGCGATAGCAAACTGCTCGGATAGTTGCAACAGCACGATTGCGCGGTCTTCGGGACCGGACCACTTCTATTATTTGATTCTGGACTCCTGCCGGAGACTGACGTTTGCTTTGGATGACGGGACGGTCGGATCGGGCGACATGTACATTACGGTGTATGAAGGCGGGTTGGACGGCTGCTGCTCGCATCCGATTCTGTGCAACGACGACATCAGCGCTTCTCCGGCGATTCCCTGGGAGGGTGTGGGTCAGCGCGGAACAGGCGTGAATTCCTACGTGGGCGGCGAACTTACGGCCGGAACGTACTACATCCGCGTTGCCCGCTACACGACCAGCAGCGGCCCCTACCGCCTGCGAATATTCGACAATGGACCCTGTCCGTGCAGCGTTAGCTGTGCGGGCGGCGACTCGATCGAACCGGCAGAGAACCGCTGGGACTCGGGATTCCGCTATACGGATCCCAACGGCGGCTGCAACAACACAGTGCCCACTTATGGCACGATTAATTGTGGCGAGACGTTGTGCGGCGTCCTCTTCAATTATCTTGCGCCCAATGCGCCGACAACGATCAAGACGTACTTGACGGATACGGACTGGTACACGTTAACGCTGGCCTCAGATGCCATTGTTTCGCTCAACGTGTTAGATGTACAGTGCGGCATTCTGCTCGCACTCGTGGACGCGTCCAATTGTGCCGCTCCGATTATTCTGTTGGCCGATTCTGCCGATGCCTGCAACACACTTGCTTTGTCTGACACGATACCTGCGGGATCATACACGGGGACGATTCGCCTGAGGAGCACTTACGGCAATCCGATGCCGGTGCACTACCGAGTGTCAGTAGACTGTGCGGGCCTTTGCCAGCCGGACTCGGTTGAAGACTTAACTGTTCGTCTGGTGAATGATGACGGCGATCCCGCGGCCAATGATATTCGGTTGGGATGGTTTGCTCCACCCGGAGTGCAGGGAACCTACAAGGTGTATGTTGATGGAACCGGCGGGGACTTCCCCGGATCGTGGTCGGAACTGGCGACAGGCATCGCGCCGGTGGCTTTCCCCGGCCCGACATTCTATGTGGACGACGACGCGGCGGCTCTCCCCATGTCAAGGCGATTCTACCTTGTCGTCGGAGTTTGCCCATAGAAGTGAGTCTCCTGGAACCAGCGGCCCGGGGAAATGCCTCGGGCCGCTGTTTTTCATGGGGGTCGCGAGATCTCTCGGTTAGTGGCATATATTTGACGTTGAACTATACGGCCCGTGCGCCCGTTGACAATCTGGCGAACAAGTCGTATACTCTGATTCCACTGAAGTTCCGCTGGATTCCGGCGGGCGTAGTTTATCCACAGGGAAGCGACAATGCCTGAATCGAACATTTCCGATTATTACTTTTGGACCTCCGGGACGGGTGATGACTTTTTCAAAGTCATGCGGTTCTCCGGCATAGAGGAAATGAACCGTCCCTATACCTTTTCCATTCAGGTTGAGTGCACGGACCCGCAGCTCGATTACGAAAAGCTGCTTGACCAGCCGGCAAGATTGACCATTCACGCTCCGGGAGGCACGGGCCGCTCGAAACGAGTATATCACGGCATCGTCTCCAGCGTCACGCTTACGGGCAAGGAGATCGACCGCGTAACGTACATGATCGAGATGGTCCCGCGATTGTGGCGCATGGGCTTGAAGCGCAATCACCGCATTTTTCAGGATCTCTCGATACCCGATGTGATCCGCGAGGTGCTAAAGCTGAACGACCTCAAGGACGGCTCGGACTTCGAGTTCAAGCCGCTCACGGAGGGGAATTACCATGTTCGCGCCTATATATGTCAGTATAATGAAACCGATCTCGACTTCGTTCAAAGGCTGCTCGAAAGCCAGGGTATCGCGTATTGTTTTGAACAGAAGGACGAGCAGGAGTTTATCATTTTCAGTGACAATGGGCAGGGCGCGAACAAGTCGACTCAACCGATTAGCACTTTGAGATTCCGTGACCCGAGCGCTATGGTGCCACAATCGGAAGAGACGATCTTCCAGCTTGAGTTTCAGAAGCAGGCTGTGACCTCGAAGGTGTCGCTGCGCGATCACAATTTCAAGATCCCCGGGACGCTTGATGCGACAAAAACGGGGAACGGACCGGACAAATACGAGGACTACCTGTTTCCGGGCGGATTCTTCGTGCCTGACCACGGTGACAGACTGGCGGAGCGCCGGGTGGAACAATACGAAGTCACCCGTCAAACGGTTTTCGGCGCCAGTGACTGCAGGTCGCTATCGGCCGGTTTTCAAGTTGAAGTGACCGAGCATTACCGCGGCGAATTGAACCGGAAGTATCTGTTGACGCAAGTGAGCCATAGTGGCGTGGACGCGAGTATCGTGAACGCTCCCGGTCAGAGCAACTATGGCAACAGTTTCAAGTGCATTCCGGCCGATCTCGTTTTCCGTCCGGCAATGATTACGCCCAAAGCCATGGTGCATGGAATTCAGACAGCCACCGTGACCGGGCCGGCGGGCGAAAAGCTCTATATGGACGACCTGGGTCGGGCGAAAGTGAAGTTTCATTGGGATCGCTCCGACACGAAGGACGAGTTTACGAGCGCGTATCTTCGCGTGGCTACCCTATACGCAGGCAAGCAGCATGGTATTCAGTTCCACCCGTTGATCGGCGATGAAGTAATCGTCGAGTTTCAAGAAGGGGATCCGGATCGTCCGATGGTGACGGGGCGTGTTTACAATCTGGAGAATCTGCCGCCGCTGAAACCCGCGAACCGGATTCAAAACGTCATTTATACTCCCTATCAACATCGCTTGATGTTTGACGACAAGGGTGCTCACATTACGATGAACACCGGTGGCGGAGAAGTCTTGAACATGGCCGACGGCGATTCCAGCTTCGGCAACAACATCAAGATGAACACAGCGGACAATCACTCGATCCAGCTGGCGAAGGGCGGATCGCTGAACGGCATCGAGGCGAAGACGGAGGGGGGGCACCGGGCGATCATGGACGATGAGAACAAGTGGATTCAAATTACCACGACCGGCAAGCATGACATCCTGATGTCGGATGAGTCTGAGCCGGGCATTTACATGGGCACGACGGCCAAGAACCTGTTGTACCTCAGTGATGCCTCCAAGATCTGCTACATGGCGAGCACGAATGAGCATCAGATGTCCATCGACGACAACAGCAATTCAATTAATCTTGCACTCAAGGGCGGCCACATCGTGCAGCTTGCGGGGGACGGCAAGACGATCACGATTCAGAGCAAGAACAAGAACATCATCTCGATCGACGACAATGCGAACAATCTGACGATTCAGGACAAGTCGGGTAATCATACGATTCAAATTCAGGATGACGGCGCAAAGATCATGGTCCACGCCAAGACGGGTGACATTCTTGTGAACGCCGCCTCGGGGAAACTCGATTTGCACGGCAAGGAAGTTTCGATCTCTGCGGACACCAAAGTGACGATCAAGGGCATGGACGTGGAATCCGCCGCCGACATGACTCACACGACGAAAGGCAATGCGGTGATGTCCACGGGCACGGCGACGAATACGATCAAGGGTGGCATGGTTCACTTGAATCCGTAGGCGATCAGAGGAGTGCGCAATGGCTGATACATCACCTGCCTCGCCACCGACGGCGGAAATCGGCAAGCCCCCCGTGCATCCGCAGCAGGATGCGGGCGAATGCCTTTACTACATGGTTCCGGGCGCGGTGCCGTTCATCCAGCAGAAGAGCGACTCGGTATGCTGGGCGACTGTAGCGGCCATGATGTGGTCATGGAGAGCAAAGCAACCAACCTCCGTCGAAGATTGCGTGGCGACCGCCGGAGACAAGTACGTGCAACTGTACGCGAAGAATGAAGGCATCGGCACGAAGGATACGGATTTCTACAGTCAGCTCGGCATGACCGGCGAATCCACGTTGCAATGTGAGGCTCATGCAATTCACGATGCCCTCAAAGCGCACGGTCCGCTGCTTGTGATGACGGCCGAAGGCTGGGAAGGTGCCGGCTATGTTCACATGAAGATTCTTCGGGGAATCGACGGCGACGGCACGGACGCGAAGACGATGCTGACCGTGATGGATCCCATGGACGGACCGGGCACGGAGTCGGTGGCGGATTTCAAGAGCAAGTTTGAAACGGCGGCCAGCCAATTCGATATCACGTGGCAGGTCGTGCACTTCTGATTGACCGCATGACAAGCGCCTCGTTCCCCATAGAGGAGTTTTGCAAACCACTCGTACCCGGTGACAGCGATTTTCACCGTTCGATATATCAGATTGACCGTCCGCGAGGTGGGCCCATGACATAATGGTCAAACCTCCTGGACTTCGCTTATCATGACAGGAGGTTTACCATGGCGGACGAACCTGCGGCAGCGCCTATGGCCGATGCGTGCCCGGCAGCAGTGCCGGACACATGTTCCGAAGACGTGCCGGTCAAGCTCATTTTCAGATTGACGGAGCCCTCTGCCTCAGATTCAGCGTCGGATACCTGGGGCCGTTTGTATGTTGAGTACGAGGATTCGTCGCGCAACATCGATTATGAAGCGACCAGCGGTGTAGCCGGTGGACAAGTTTCGGGGCGGGAATGGACGAGCGGTGGTCGAGTGCCAAGTACCCGTGAGCTTGGATATCCATATTATGTATGGACTCAGTTTATTCCGGCAGCCGAAATAAACTCTGCCGAGCCCGGCTTGGGTGACGGAGTTCAGATGGTGTATCCTCGGGAAGTCAAGCACCCTACCGCCGCTTGCGCCTCGAGCACTACAACCGCTCAGATTGCCACAAACTGTCCGGACGGAGTAACGAAGCCCGTTCGCAGGCAGATCGAAATCCACCAGGATGCCAATAATACGACAAACCCCGGGTCGGCCGGATGCGTCGTTGTCAAATCGGCCTCGGACTGGGAATCGTTCAAGAGTCGTATGCTGGAAGCCAACTGCGCGGGTATCGACTATATTGAACTCGAAGTCATCTATGTACCGTATCCTTACGAGACCTGTGAGCCTTGAGGACCGTGATTTGAGTGCACATTGTCGCTCCGGCCCATACTATTATCACCCATGACACCACACCCCTACGCCCACATTTTCCTCCCCGCCACTGACCCCTCGGGCAAACCTGTTTTCAGCGTCGTAGCGAAGGCGAGCTTCACGATAACTCCCGAGGGCCGCTGTATACCCAGTGAGGAGCCGCCTCAATTGCAGGCGGCCGATAAGTTCTTTGATCCCGGAGATGCGCTGACCTGCGCCTGCGAAGTGGAATCGGACCTGATGCCGTGGAAGCTGATGACGGACGTGATTGTCATCGGCAAGGCGCGCGCGCCTCGCAACAAGGAAGTGATTCAAATGGGTTGCAGCGTGAGCGTTGGCAATCACCGCAAGAGCATCGTTGCCTTCGGAGATCGCAAGGTCCTTTGGAAGCCGCTGGTCGGCCCGGTGTTCAGCGAAGCGCAGCCGTTCACGGAGATGGATATTCGCTACGAGCGTGCCTACGGTGGCGTAGACATCCACGTAAGTGAAACACCTTATGTGTATGCGCGCAACCCCATCGGTTACGGATTTGTCGTGAAGAAAAAAAAGGAAGCCCTGGACGGCATGAAGCTGCCGAATTTTGAAGATCCGAATACGATGCTGACTCCTGAGGGAATTGCGGCCGTTGAAATCGCGGACTGGCACCGCATGCCGATGCCGGCGGGATTCGGAGTATTCGGCAAGGCCTGGTACCCGAGAATGAGCTTTGCGGGCGTGATGCCCGCGGACATGCCGCTTTACGAACAAACACACGAGATGACGCTCGGGCTGGTGCCGAAAGATCAGGTTGCCACTTACAAGTCGCTTAAGCAACCGATGATGAACTTCAAATTTTTCAACGGGGCTTCACCCGGTTTGGCCGTGCCTTATCTTACCGGAACGGAGATGGTCAAGATCGAAGGCATGACGATTGACGGGATGCTGCAATTTCAATTGCCCGGAGGCAAGCCGCGAATTTCGATTGACTATGGCGAGGGCGTCAAAGAGACGGAAGTTGTGTTGCACACAGCGGTCATCCGGACGGAACCGAGGACCGTTGACCTTTCGTGGCGAGGCGCCTGTGAATACCCCGGTCCGCAAATGCTGGAAAAGATCAAAAAACTGGATATAAGGGTCGAAGCTTAACACATGCTGTTTCCTGCATCCAAACTGGGCGACAACATCATCGGTCTGGATCTTCATGACGTGATGGGCGCAACTCCGTCACCGGCTGGCCCTGTGCCGACTCCGGTGCCCAAGTTTCCTCATCCGTTTATGGGCTCCACTCAGTTGTGGCACTCGCCTGCCTGGCCGATGGCAAACGTCTTCGTGAATGGCGTACCGGCGGCGTCGGTGGGGTGCAAGGGATACAGTGCTCACATTCCTCCGATATTGCCGCCGCCGGTGGTATTTGTCTCGTGGCTGCCGCCGACGCAGATCACGATGAAGTGGTATCTCACGAATCTCGTCACCGTCGGAGTTTCCACCGCTTTCTCGCTCGCCATCAACGTCGTAAGAGGGATTGTCGACCCGATGATTACCGGGCGGGGCGATGTACCCAGCGTGTGGGATTCTGTCAAGGCATCCTTTGGCGGATTGAGTTGGCTTCAGCTTTTTCAGTCCCTGCTCCCGCCCGCAGTATTGCCGGTAGCCGAGGGAAATCACTGCATCGGGAGCCCGACCGTGACCGTAAACGGATCTCCGTTTGCGCTTGTCGGTCCGCTGTTTGCCTCGTCCTGTACGACTTTTCCGGCAACGCTT
>CAZGVT010000023.1:0-2206 GCA_964529255.1 uncultured Alphaproteobacteria bacterium
GGAGGCGTGAGATTTCGTCGGCGTGTCCGACAGAGAGGTGCGGCAGCAAGACGCTCAGTCAGTCGCCATCATCCGGGGTAACCCGCCAATCAAACGGTCATGACTCGCGTGAATTCCTGCCCGATGCGGCCAGACCGGCAGAAATCGGACACCATGAACTCTGCGGAGCACTTGGCCTGGACTGCAATCGCCTGATCGATACTGCACGCACAGGATTCGCGAATGGTATTCATTACCGCTCGGCGCGCAGCATCGAGCGCGGACCCGTTGCCGGAGAAGTTCATTTCGGACGGGAGCTGGGGCAGGGCGTGCTTCTCGAACTTGCGCCTCGTAATCCCATGAGTGCCCCCCGTCGCTATGCTCCACGCCGTTTGAAGCGCCGATTCGAGTGGCGACGCCGCGTCAACCAGCCACGGGACGGCTTTTCGCGCGGGCAACAAGGTTCCAGTCAACAGCATATGCACGATCTTCGGCCAGTCGGAGACCTCAGTCCGCCTGAACGCCCAATGGCAACCTTCCATCCCCGGTACGACGGGAAGAGTAACTTCCGGCATGCCCAGTTGCGCGTCTTCCACTGCCACAAGATAGTGGCAATGCATCATGAGTTCCAGGAAGCCGCCGAGGCAGCGCTTGCCGTTGATAAAACCGACCGATATCTCGAAGTCGTCATTCAACCGTCGGGCGGTATCCGACCACTTTCGCGATATGTCGATTCCATGCTGGCGGTTGCCCAGTGCCGGGAAGAAGTCGGTAGTGTCCGCACCAACGAGTTGCGTGGCCAAGTGAAAATCCCCGGAGACGATCACTCGCCGGATGCCCTGATTGATCAGCCAGTCAATCGCACGATTCAGCTCCGCGTCCACGTCACGATTGTAGCTTTCACGTCCGATCGTGATGACGCCTACGCGACCATCATGCTCGGCGTTGACGTACAACTGCTGTCCCTCGGCGGACTCGAGGAGCGCAAAGGAATCAGGGAACCAGCATGATTCTGCTGCCGCCGGAACGAGTCGGTGAAAAGACTCGACGCACTGAATTGCCCGTTCAATGCCCGCCTCCCGAATGAGCGCCAATACGCCCTGCCGGAACTGAGCGCATAGCTCGCCCATCGCGTTGACATGGGCGAGATGGCCGCGCTTCTCATGCAACAGGAGGCTGGCCATCTGGAAAATCTGGCCGAACATCCAAACCGAAAAGCGGGCTTCATCGTCAGGTGACATGCTCCAGTTGACCATGGGGCGAAAGTGATTCAAGGGATACCAATCCTGACCGGTCAGGCGTCGCTCGTCCAACTGCGGCGCAGGGCGGAAAAGCTCCCCGTATTCCTGCCAGAGATGGTGCAGGCAAGACCACGTAAGGAAATTCGCCCCCTTGGCTCCGATAGCATCGTGAGCGCGGAACGGATTTGGGCCAAGCAGGCGACGAGCATATTTGTCGATCTTCCAGTAAGGCATGTTCGATGCCGCATGGTAGCGTAATGCCGCGAGCGTAACGCCGCAGAACAGAACGTCGAGTATGAACGACCAGTTATCGGTTGTCGGTACCGGAATCAGACCGAGTGCCCAGAACAGTTGAGTGATCGCCGACGGCGACGCCTCGACCGTTTCCCATACTTTGTTGATCTCATGCGGGAAGGAAGGGTGTGCAACCGGCACGCCCAATTCCGAGGCGGGAAAACCGGAGGTCACGGAGCGGATTTCGAGTCCGGGAAACTCGCTTCGGAACAACGCATAATGCTCCCGCTTGACAGAGAGAACCTCGGGAATGGCTTCAAGCAGGAAGCGCGGCTGCATCCGCGCGAGTGCAGGCGGAATCCGCTTGCCGTCGTAGGAGAGTCTGACTAAATTGGACATGATCCGGTGCGCACCCTCAACGCCAAAAGCGCGTTCGAGTCCGCCGTACTGCCTGCCGATTCCGTCGGACGTACCGGGAAAGTCCAGCCCGACGATGGTGACGCCATAGGGTTCGAGGCGCGATCCCAATTGCATCGCCTTGCCGGCGCCGACAATTCCATTCACACCGGAGATGACGAGCGAACCCCGATTACCCGCGCTTCCAAACACGCGATCCACGAGTTCCGCCGTGCTGACCGGAAGCCGGCCCCTCTGGAAGAACTCCAGAGTGGAATGAAATCCAAGGGTTTGGAGCGTGGGTTGCCTGAGAAACTTCATGATGTCCTCCCCTGATCGCTCACGTTGAAGATTGC
>CAZGVT010000023.1:2216-4385 GCA_964529255.1 uncultured Alphaproteobacteria bacterium
ATGCCCACGTCGCCCGCCGCACAACCGAAGACCAGCACGAATCCCCCGCCGAGATCCACCGCTTCTTCCAAGGCCTCAATAATGATGCGAGTCAGGGTCGGACCCTGCGGGTGACCCCACACGAGAGAACTGCCGGTCATATTCATCTTGCGCCAATCGAATTCGAGCATCCTCGCAAAAACGGCATCATTTACGGCGAAGGGATTGTGATTCTTGACCACGGCCATGTCTGACATTCGGAGTCCGGTTTGCTGGAGGAGTCTGGACACGGCCATCCCCGGAGCCTCGGGCATCATGGCAGGCAGAGTCCGAACTTCCATCTTGCCGACGAAGCGAATGTCAATTTCAGGACGGGCGCTTAGCTCCCTGGCCTTTCCTTCGTCACAGACAAGCAGGCAAGCCATGCCGTCCGCCGCGTGGGTTTGGGTACCGGCCGTCACGCAAGTGTCCAGTTCGCGCATCGCCTGCAGGCCGGAAAGAGTCATTCTGCGCACGCCGATGTCGTCGTCAATCGTGCCCAGCGACTTGCCCTGCACGTTGAGCACTTCGAGAGGGAAGAGCACGCGGTTCAAAAAGCCGGTGCGCTTCGCCTCGAAGTATTGATCGTAGCGCAGCGCAGTCAACTCGTCCACTTCCTGCCGTGTAATCCTGTGCTTGCGGGCGGCATTTCCGGCCGTTGCAATCATCGAGTTGCCGACCGCCGGATCGAAGCCGAAGTTATCCCACACGTCCGCGATAACCTCCGTCCTGCGATAACTTCGCCGTTCGGGAAACACGCCAACGGGAGAGTCGGAGGCGCGATCAAAGGTCAAGGTCCCGACCACACGGCTGGCGCCCGATTCCACCTGGGCCCCCGCCGCTACTACCGCCTGCAGCCCCGTCGCACACGCTTGCTCCAGATGATAGCCGGGCACACGATGACCAAGGCATGCGGCGACCAGCGGAGCATTCCAGAACTTCCAATGCCAGGGGATTGTGGAACCAATGATGAGATAGTCAAGCTCGGTGCTCGGCACGTTGCGCTTGCCGAGAACGAAGTTCATCGCCTCGCCCGCAAACTGGCCGATGTTGACCTCAGCGAGCGCAGATGATTGCCAGCCGGGAAAATAGCTGCTTCCCCACACACCGTAGGGGATTCTCGCGCGAGGAAACAGCGCCGTGTAATTGTTCATAAGGTGGAAGGGGTGGAAGTCAGGAAGGAAACTTGATGAACACCTGTCAGCATAGATCGAGCGCGCTCCAAAGATCCTCGAGATAGACCTTCATCATGTCCATGCGGTAACGGAGGGGGATCACGTCGTTGTCGGCGATTTTGGCTCTTAATTTCGCCCGGTAAAAGACGTCGTCAAACGTGATGCTGCTTCGGTCGCCGGTGATCACCACCGGAGCCATCCCGATTCCATTCAGACAGACTCGTATTCCATCGTCCGTGTGACGGGCTCCCGCGACCGTGAGCGAAGTAAAATCCAGGCTCGATCTCCGGCGAAGTTTTTGGAAGAAGCTGGCGGCCGGCGGCTCGGGGATCTCAATACGAAGCAGAATTCGCCCGCGAATCACGTCAGAAAGAGGAACCAGACCGTCAGCCGCGTAAAGGTCTTCGACCGGATGTGAGCGTTCGCAGTCACCCTCACGTATCACCACGACCGCCCGCAAGGCAATCAGGGCCGGCGCCACGTCCGAAACATTGCGCGCGAAGCACTTTCCATTCTTCAGGTTTGTGACGCGGCACACGTCACTCGTGTCCTTTAGACAGGAGCCGATGGACTTGCGCCAGAATGCCGACTGATTGTAATAGTGGCAGCGATTGCCGACGAGCAGATTGCCACCTACGGTCGCACTATTTCTTATGCCGGGGCTTGCGACCGAGAGCGCGGCGGCGCGAAGCGAGGGATACCGTGTCCGAACGATAGTGGAGTCGGCGAGCTGCTCGAGTGTGGTCAATGCTCCGATGCGCATACCGTTTCCATTACCGGCGAGATCGCGTAACTCGGAAATCCGTGACAAATCAATCCAGCACTCAGTCTGCTGAAGCCCGAGCAACGAAAGCGGGATGACATCCGTTCCACCGGCAACAAACTGAAACCTGCCTGGCCGCGCCGTCGCCAGTTGAATGGCCTCGTCCACCGTGACCGGGATCTGGTAGCTGGTTGGCTGCACGCTCATGAGGTC
>CAZGVT010000023.1:4395-18015 GCA_964529255.1 uncultured Alphaproteobacteria bacterium
GTTGCGTTCGCGCAAGGCACGCCAAACTTTGTCCGGAGTAATCGGCAGCTCGCGAATGCGCACCCCTACCGCGTCAAAGATCGCGTTCCCGATTGCGGGCAGGACCGGATGAAGCGGCCCCTCGCCCGCCTCCTTGGCGCCGAACGGACCTTCCGGATCCTCCGACTCTATGATCGTGACGTCAATCTCCGGTGTATCCAGCGCACATGGAATGCGATAGTCGGTGAAATTCGCATTCATGATTCGTCCATCCCGGTAGCACATCTCTTCGTAAAGCGCCTGACCGAGCCCCATGTGTACGCTGCCTTCGATCTGCCCCTCCACGGCAAGCGGATTCAGGGCCTTGCCGCAGTCATGGGCGAACCAGATCTTGACGACCCTGACGTCTCCGGTTCGCGGATCAACCTCGACTTCGGATACACACGCGCCAAAGCTGTAGGATGGACTAAGTCCCGCCCCGGCGCCCTTGAAATCACCGCCAAGCGCGGGGGAAATATAGAGGCCGCTTTCAACAAACGAGCCCCGGAACGCCGTGGCGATTTCGACCGCCTGATCCCATGTGTAGTCGAAGTTGCCGTCGGCAGTCCGGACGTGACCTTCCTCAAATCGAAAATCCGCGTGCTCGCGTCCCGTCTCCTGCGCCACCGCGAGAGCGATCTCGTCGCGCAAATTCTCCACCGCCTGTTTGGCAGCATTCCCGGCCATGAAAGTGACTCGACTGGAATAGCTTCCCAAGTCCACAGGCGTGAGCGCCGTATCGGCAGTCATAACACGGACCCGATCAAGGGGTACCCCGAGCACCGTGGCGGCGATCTGCGCGAACAGGGTATCGCTTCCCTGGCCGATGTCGGATGCGCCGCTGAAGATCACGATGCTGCCGTCATGGTCAAGCTTGGCATGTACCACGCTCTGCGGTTGGCGATTCCAGAGGATCGGCAGTGCGCTTCCTGAAATGTAAAATCCGCAGGCCACGCCCAAACCGCGGCCATGCGCTAACTTGCCGCGCCGCGTATCCCACTGGGATTTGCTTCTTACGGCGGCCAGGCACTCACGGACACCGTTGCTGGTGATTCGCAGTTGCCCCACGGTGGTCGTGTTAGGCGGCAGGAAGTTGCGCAAACGGAATTCGCATGGATCGATCCGGAGATCGTGGGCGAGCATGTCGATCAACGTCTCGACCGCGAACCGCGAGTTCACGGCGCCGTGTCCGCGCATTGCCCCGCTTTGCGGCTTGTTGGTATACACCCGCCGGGTGCGAAACCCGAAGCGGTCAATACGATAGGGTCCCTGTAAGAGCACCCCGTTGTAGTATGTCGTCACGACACCGAAGCTCGCAAATGCGCCGCCGTCGATCAGGATGTCGGACCATATGCCGCTTAACTTCCCCTGCTGGTCGCAGCCCAGCGACATTTGCATGGTCGTCGGATGACGCCCGTGATTGTTGAGAAAGACTTCTTCGCGGGAAAAACGGCACCTGACCGGCCGTCCGGTCCTGATGGCCAGGTGCGCGACGATGAGTTCATGAGGGAAAGGATCACTCTTGCCGCCAAAACCTCCACCCACGACGGGTTTGATGACCCGTACCTTGTGCAACGGCAACCCAAGCACGACGGACAGCGTGCGCTGCAAGTAGTGCGGGACTTGCGTGGCGGAAATGACCGTTAGCGAACCGTCGGGTGCGCACATTGCCAAGGTGGCATGGGGCTCGGTAAAGGCATGCGTGACACCTGCGAACTTGAACTCGGCCGACGTTACGAACTGCGAGTCTCGCAATGCCTGCTCCGGATCGTTGAACTTCAGCTCGGCGGATTTGTGGATGTTGCTGCCATCGCGTGCGCGTGCGTGAATCTGCGATTCCGAACCGACGGGATCGAGCGCTCGAACGGGATCCAGAACCGGCGGCAACTCCTCGTACACGACCTCAATCCGCTCGCAGGCGGCTATGGCGGCTTCCATCGTCTCCGCTGCAACGGCAGCTACAATCTCGCCGATGAACCGCACCTTTGTGACGGCCATCGCCGTCTCGTCCGGACTGATCGGCAGGATGCCGAAAGGAGTCGGCAGGTCTGTTCCAACGGCGACGGCATGCACCAGTGGAGCGGACTGGGCTTTCGATACATTAATCGACTTGATGACGGCGTGTGCCAGAGGACTGCGCAGGAATGCAACATGGAGTGCATTCGAAACGAGGTAGTCGTCCGTGTAGATCGCGCTGCCCCGAGCCTTGGCGCTCGCGTCAATGTATGGCGTCCGTTTCCCGATCATGGCTCTCGCATCGCCGCAGCATTGAGCGTCGCCTTCACGATCTTTGCGTAACCCGTGCAACGGCACAAATTTCCGGAAATCGCCTCGCGCACTTCGGCTTCCGTAGGCGTTGGGTGATCGCGGAGAAACGCGTGGAGCGTGACGATCATGCCCGGTGTACAGAATCCGCACTGGATGCCACCGTCATTCACCAGGCATCGTCCGAGAGCCGTCAGCTCGGGCCGTATCGCCGGAGACTCAATGGTCTCCACCAACCTGCCGTCGCACTTCAAAGCCGGCGTTATACAGCTAAGCACCGGACTGCCGTCAAGCAGCACAGTGCACGCGCCGCAACTTCCCTGGTCGCAACCCCGCTTGGTTCCCCGCAGATTCAATCGCTCACGCAGCACGTCGAGTAGAATCGCCGACGCCGGCACAAGCAAGTCGTGACGAACACCGTTTACAGTGAGCGACAATGACTGAAGGCTATGGGTTGCCGGGTTCATGATCGGATAGACTCAGCCCAGAGAAGCCCCGACACTTCGTCCCCCATCAACATACAGCGTCTGACCGGTTATAAAGGATGCGGCATCGGAGGCAAAAAAGCAGACGGCGGCGGCCACGTCTTGACAGCTCCCGATTCGCTTTCCGGGCTGGAGCTCGACCAGCTTTTGATATACCTCTGCAGAAAGAGCCCTGGTCATCGGAGTGTCGATGAGGCCGGGCGCAACAGCGTTCACGGTAACGTTGGAACGTGCCAGTTCCAACGCCAATACACGCGTCAAACTGATCAATCCGCCCTTGGACGCCGAGTAGTTGGATTGACCGGGATTGCCCAGCCAGGCCCGCGATACGATGTTGACGATCCGGCCGTACGATGCCCTTCGCATGTACGGGACCACCGCTTTCGACATGAGCCATGCACCCTTGAGATTAACAGATATGACTGCGTCGAAATCCTCTTCCGGCATTCGCCAAATCATGTTGTCACGAAGAATCCCCGCATTATTGACGAGAACGTCGATCCTGCCGTAGGTCGCAGCCAAACCGGAGACGAATGCGTCGACATCCGCGGCAGACGCGACATCGCCGCAGTGAGCCTCGATGCGTCCGCCGGCGACAATGTCTGAATCGTCCCGGTCGATCACCGCGACTCGAGCGCCTCGCGCAGCGAACTGAGCGACGATCTCCCTGCCGATGCCGCGCGCTCCGCCGGTTACAATCACTACCCTGTTTCGGAATTCGCTCATCGCAGCCGGTCCGCGGTCTCAGTGATCACGAGGACGTCCACACCGGCCTGCGCTTCTCCAGAAAGGCCTGAATTCCCTCATTAGCGTCATGTGTGGCCATCAACCGGTCTACATAATCTGTCTGCAATCGCGAAAGCTCTTCCCTGACAACGCGATTAAAGCGAGTTCGCGCGGCGCGCACAGCGAACCGCAGCGCCGCCGCACTCTTGCTTAGAATGTGTTTCGCGATCCACTCTTCAACGCCCAGCTCGAGGGCGTGATGATCGCTGAAAATCCCGCAGACGAGTCCCGACCTTTCAGCCTCTTCGGCGGTCAGCGATCGGCCGGTCAGGATCAACTCATCCGCTATTGCCTGACCAACCTTCATGGGCAGGATGAGCGATGCGGGAGGGGGAAACACTCCCAGCAGGATTTCCGGCTGGCCGAACACGGCGCTGCGATCGCAGAACACGAAATTGCACATGGCCGCAAGCTCCATGGCACCGCCAAGACATTGACCCGTAACGAGCGCGCAGGTCGGGATAGACAGGTCGGCCAGTTCAAAGAAAAGCGCATGGAATTGCGTCAGCATCTCTCCGCACTTCTCCCGCGTATGTTCCCCGACGCTCGCTCCGTAGCTGAAATGATCACCGGCGGCGGCAAGCTGGATCAACTTGACCTCAGGCGCGTCACGTAATGCAATGAGTTCGCCCAACAGCTCGTGCATCATGAGCGAATCGAGCACATTCGCCTTGGGCGCATTCAGAGTAAGCCGGACAACCTGACCATCCGACCGAGTTTCCTTGAGAATCTTCTCGAGCATGGTTCAGCGCGGCAAAATTGCTTCAATTAACTGATCGTCGAACGGATGCCCTTCGGCAAGCATGAGCCGCAGCTTGACGAAATTCACTTCGCGGTTGCCCTTCGGTCCCTCGTTAAAGGCGCGGAATCCGGCCCTGGCTTCAGTCATCATGTTTAACCCGAGCCAGTCCCGGTTGGTCTGGTGATTGCGATCCCAGTGCTCCAGTTTCTTTTTCCTCATGCTGTTCAGCGTCTTCGTAGTGCAGTCAGGCATCGTGTAAAGCAGCTTCGTTGACAGCCTGTTCACCGCCTGGTCCAGCGGCGATAAATCAATGACACCGGATTCCATAGTGGCCTTCCCCGATTCGAGGGCGGCACCCGACTTCCGTTTTCCGTACACGATCTGGCCGTCCTCATCGAGCCACCGATCGGTGATAACGAGCGGATTCGCAACGAATCTGCCGTTGACTCTCAACACCGGCACCGCCTGCGAAATGAGCCCAATGGCGACGGCTTCGTATGCGGTCCACATCTCGCACAGCGTACAGCTTTGAATCGCGCGCTCGATTCCGACGAACAGATGGAGAAAATCGGTGCTGCCGCCATCCGGAGCGCTGCCGTGCTTGGGACCCGCCTGTCCGAAGACGGCGAGGTCCGAGGCGACCGTGTAATCGCACGCCATGCCGATTTCCTGGCCGCCTGCGACACGCATGCCGTTCACGCGGCAAATCACCGGCTTGTCACAGTAGAGCAGCGCGGTAATCATGTCGTTAAACAAGCGCATGTACTGCTTGTATTCGAGAGGTCTGCCGGCATAATACTCCGCGTACTCTTTGGTATTCCCGCCGGTGCAAAAGGCCTTGTCACCTACGGCCGTCACGACGACGGCAACAACCGAGCGGTCGGCCGACGCTTTTCGCAGGGCAAGAATGATCTCTTTGACCGCGGCCGTAGTATACGAGTTGAACTGCTTCGGATTGTTGAGATAGATCCAGGCATTGTGCAACCCCTGAACCGGGTTGCCATTGCTGTCAGGACAGGGACGAAGTTCGTAGAGAATTTCCCTGAAATCGGTTTCGACGAGATTATGATCGAACAGTTCGTACTTCAAGTCTTGCTCCGGGATGTGGGGATCGTGATAGGCAGTGGCTTAGGTAAAGTCAGGGGTGAGCACGGCGCGCTTTAGCAGCTTGTGCTCGAGGGCCTGAGCGAAAATGTCATTGATGCGGGAAAGAGGATGCAATTCCGTAAACGGCTTGAGCGAAAGCCTGCCCTGTCCCACAAGTTTCACGACGTCGGCGTACAGTTCAGCCTTGCATCCCCACGTTCCGATGATTTGCGCATCGAACGCCATGAGGTTGCTCAGGCGGCACTCCAATTTGTCCAGTGTAAAGCCGACAATCGAGAGCACCCCGGCGATACCGAGCAGCGCGAAGCCCAGCTCCTGGCCCGCGGCAGTACCGGACATCTCGAACACCTTCCAGCCGAACCGCGGCGCGCCAAGATTTCCGGCAATGACTTTTACGGACTCTTTGACGTCCTTGACTTTCATGTCCTTGATATTGAGGGTGGAGTCAATGCCGGCCAGCGAGAGGAAATCAAGTCGTTGCTGAGAGATGTCCAGCGCCAGCACTTTTGCTCCGGCGATCCGCGCGAGCTGTGCGCCATAGAGGCCAACCCCCCCCACGCCGATGACGATCGCAAAGTCACCTTCGCGAAGTCCGCTCTTCTGAATCACCTGATAGGGAGTTGAGACCGCGTCCGCAATGACGGCAAGCTCCGCCAGTTCATATGAGGCGAGCACCTCCGCAGGCACGACGGCGAGATAACGGGCGGGCACCACGGCATGACTCGCAAAACCGCCGTGGAAGTCATTGCCCGGCATCTGCTGCTTCTGACAAATGTTGCTGCGTCCGGCCCGGCAAAGTTCGCACTCGCCGCACGGCAAAACTGCGGGAACAATCACCGGTTTGCCGACGAGAGCCGCCGGACCTTCCACTACAACACCGCTGATTTCATGCCCCAGAGTAATCGGCGGCTGCTTTCGCGTGGGAACGCCGTAGTGCCAGAAGCTCAGATCCGTGTGACAAACGCCGCAGCCCGCGATCTTCACGAGAGCGAGGTCGTCACGGATATCCGGAGCCGGATAGGTTACTATCTCGAACGGCCGGTCCTTCCCGGTCATCTGATAAGAGTGAATTGTCGTCATGGAACTCTGCTGTTTAAGTTTCGAGTCCGGGCCGTGCCGATGCAGGGGCATGTGAACTTTTTCATTTGCAGCGGCGGACGGCGTGGTTATTCCGCCGGAAAAGCTGCATTCATCGGCCGGAGGCGATCAAGGAGGCGCCGTACGCAATCATGAACTGCGGGTAGGGTGTGGTTCGTACGACCTTCGCCAAACGATCACTCAGCAACGATTCGACATAAGGATGGTGCGCGGCCACGCCACCACAGAGCAGAACGGTACCGTCGGTACGCATCGGCAGCTTGCAGACTCGGTCCACAACGGACAGGTAGATACCGCGAGCCATGTCCGCGGCGGAAACGCCGTCAAACTTCCACGAGAGGATTTCGGTCTTGGCGAATACCGTGCAAAAACTATTCATGGCACGCGTACTCGTCGAGGATTCCGCCAGTCCGCTCATCTCGCTTACGTCAATCTCTGCCCGCTCCGCAATTTCGGTGATAAAGGCGCCCGTGCCGGCCGAACACTTGTCATTCATGAAGAATCGGTCGACCTGTCCCGACGGTCCGCACTCAATGATCTTGATGTCCTCGCCGCCAATATCAATGATCGTCTTGCTTTCCGGAAACAAAGAGGAGACGCCTACGGCGGCGCAAATCAATTCCGGCTTCTTCAGTCCGGCGGCCAGGGTGTCTCTACCGTAACCGGTGGCGCAGACACGCGACGGGTCGAACTTCCCGCGAATTGCGCTCCACTCCGACTCCATCTGATCGCGGTGACGATGAAGGGTAGGAATTACCTGAACGTGCACGATCGCACCGTCGGCGTCGCTGACGACGAATTTCGTATAGTGCGATCCCAGGTCAATTCCCAGAAAGTACATGTGGCCGGACTAACGGGCGACGCGACGCCTAACCTTCAGTCGGAGGATGCGTGCTGCAGTAGGTGCACAAGCGCAGCCACAGACTGATTCAGTGGCGTCGGAACACAATGCTTGCGGCCATATTCGACGATGCGTCCGTTCAAGTAGTCGATCTCTGTGGGATGACCGAGTTCAAGATCCACCAGCATGGACGGGCGGTGATGTCCGGCATTCTTGAGATAGCGGATGGAGTACCGGCGAAACTTCTTTCCCAGATCAACCCCCTCCTGTGTGGCGACTCGAAGCGACTCGTCAATCAGTGCTTCGACAAGATCGAACGTCATGGAAAAGTCCATGACATCCCGCATGGTGCGGCGGGAAATCGCGCAGATGGCACTCAGCGCGGCATTGAGAATCGCCTTTTCCCAGACATGGTCTTGAATGTCTTCCGGCACTTCGGTCGTCAGCCCTGACCGGTTCAGTGCTCCGACAAACTTGTCCACGACCTCCCCGCCTTCGAGCAGGAGCGGCGCTACATAATTCGGCGGATTGAAAAAACTGGCATGTACAGTGTGCCGATCGCTCAAATTACCCGCGTAATTCACGACCATGCGCAGAGTCCGGGCATCGCCAAACGTCTTGGCTACTTCGAGTTCGTTGTCAATGCCGTTCTGCGCGCAAATGATGCAGAAACGGTCCGAACGGATTTCACTGACCTGATCGATGACTCTTTTCAGGCTGGGAGTCTTGCACGCGATGACGATTGCATCAAGATCGTACATCTCGAGTTCCTGAGGCGTGTAGCACGCCTCGTTCACCGAAACATGCATGTCGAATGTATGCGTCAGGCGGATGCCATGCTTCCGGATGGCGTCGATCCGGTCAATCAGAATGTCGCACGGAACGACGAAGGCGCCACCTTCGATCAGGTGCGCCGCAAGTATGCATCCCACGGGACCCATGCCGACGATACCAACTTTCAGTTGCCCGTTATCGGGGATGACAGTGGATGTTCCGCTTTTCATGGGACCGAGGGCCACGCCGCAGCCGCACGCGCGGACAACTGTTCGATAAAGGTTTCGATCTTTGTTCGCGCACGGTTCTCCGGGAAGAAGCGGAGATCGTTGAGGTCGCCGTCAATAATCACGGTGCGGACTCCCGTCTCGTCACACAGCCTTTGGGGCAATCCGAATCGACTGTTTGAGTTGTTGAAACATGTCTTGGCGTCGTGAAAAATAAAACCATCCACGGAGTATTCCAGCGCCATTTCTTTCAAATACGCCAGCTTGGCGTGCTCACCGCGATTGATGAATATCTGCGTGTAGGCCTTTGCCATGGAATGCAACGGATCTGCAGGGTCGAAATCATCGAATATCCAACTATTGCAGTAGGTTGATGCGACAACGGCGGCCTGGCGCGAATACATTAGATCGGATAGCGCGCGCAATCGTCCCCAGATCGGCATCCCTTCCCAATAGAGCCGCACACTTTCGCCGGGCACGGCGGCCTCCTCGCACCGGACGAGCCCCTGAAGCTCCCGGACAACAGACTCATAAAACTCTACGCAAACCGTTGTGCCTCGCAGAACCACAATCGGCGCCATCAGAATCGCGCCATCGAAGAAGGTAAGCGGCGAAGGCCGGAGACGGGCAAATTGCAGCGTTTGCTTCCACAGATCCGACCCGCGCTTACTCAGCCGCACGGTTTCAGACAACGCCTTCTCGTCAAGACTCGATCCAACCACTCGCTCACCGAGCGAGATAAGCTCGCGGAACTGTTCGACAACCTGCACCACTGCGTGTTCCGGTACCTCCTCAAGATGCCGCGGCGGGAAGATTCCGAAAACCGGGCAGCCGAACTCTCGACCGAAAAAAGTGAACCATTCGGCGACTTCCCGACACTGGTTGGTATTGAAGACAATCAGGTCCGGTTTCGGTACCGAGGGCAAGCCGTACGCTTTCGTCAGCGGGGTCTCGTTGGACAGCCACGCTCCGATATCCGAGGTCAGGTAGGAGCAGATGTCCGCCGAATACCCGGCATGGTTGGCGCGCGGGATGTACTTCTCAGCGCTCCGCGACGCCCCGAGCAAAGCGCCGTGATTCTCGGGAAAGTAGACCCGAAAACCAAGCGCTCTGAGAATCTCCGCAGGTCCGGCGCTCGTGCACCACGCAACCGGCGCGCGCAACTCTGCGAAGTAATCGCGCAAGACTTCCTTCATCGCATCCTGGCACTTCAGGCGCGGCATGAGGTGTTCAGGCGAATGATATAAACCGGGTCTTTGAATCCTTCGGCGTCATCGGCATTTCCGCCGTACAGTCTCTCAATGTGCGCTTTGTAGGCGGTCCCGATTGCATTTGGCGCCAGTTTCATGGACGGCGTCAGTTCCTCGGCTTCGATGGACAACGTGTGATCGATCAGCATCACGCTTTCCATCCTGCAGAACTCCTCGTCGATTCCGCGATTGACCATCGCAAGGCAATTGCCGAGGCATTGAGATAATTCTTCGGCGTCGCGCGGGCAGTGACAATGAGTCGCCAACCGCGTATCTTCGGGTAACTTGCCGAACATCTCACGATTCGGAAACAACAGCGCCACCGGATGATTCCGGCCGCTGCCGGTGACGAACGCCCACGCGACATAGGGACACTCCCGGGAGATGAGCGCCTCGATTTCCGTCGGCACGACCTTCTCGGCATTGCTCAGCTTGAAGATCCTGTCCTTGCGCGAAATCAACCGCAGACCCAAGTCCGTAATCTCTCCGACATCCCCGGTGCGGAACCAGCCGTCCGCACTGAGAGCCTCGTCGGTAGCCTCCTGATTGGCATAGTATCCCTTCATCACATTCGGTCCGCGCACCCAAATCTCGCCATCCTCTGCGAGCCGAAGCTCGACTCCCGGAATCGGCCAACCGACAACGCCGGGACGGCGCGGCTGCGACGGATTCGTGACGGTACAACAAGGCGAAGTCTCGGTCAAACCCCAGCCCTCGATGACAGCGATACCCCTGTGCTCAAATTCGTCGGAAAGGGACTTTGAGAGTGGAGCGGCGGCCGTGAAGATAAACCTCAAGTCACCGTTGAACACGGTCTTCTCAACACTCCTGTCCCGGCGCGCGCGGGTGACGATCGATTGATAGATGAGAGGCACGCTGAAGAACACGGTAGGCCGGATGTCCCGCCAGTTGTCCAGCAGAATGTCGAGGTTCTTGCCATAGCCATGCTCAAGCGCCATCGCTGCTCCGTTGGTCAGCGCCGAGTATTTTTCGAAAATGCCGCCATAGCTGTGATGCCACGGAAGATAGGAGAGGAAGCGATCCGTCGAACTCAGCGGCCACAACAGCCGCCCAGCGGCCTGTTGCGAAAGAATGTTCCGGTGAGTCAGCTGCACGCATTTCGGCCTGCCCATCGTTCCCGAGGTGAACATCATCAGACAAATCGTGTCGGAGTCCAGGTCTTCACCATGGACCCGGCCATCCGAGCCTTGTTCGACAAGTTCACGAAACCGGACCGCATTCGGCGCCGGGCGCGAGACCGGATCGAAATGAATCAGGCACTTGAACCGTGTGGGATCGCCAATCTTGCCGGCGTGCAATTCCTCGGCCGCCACGATAAAGGCCGGCTCACAGAAGGCGACCATCGCCTGCGTCTGCGCGGGAGTATAGGATGGAAAAATCGGCACGGCGCGAGCACCGGAGCACATGACTGCGAGTTCGATTTCCAGCATTTCACGGCGATTGCGGGAGACGATTGCGACGCGATCTCCCGCCTCCAATCCGCGGGCACGCAAGGCGGACTGCAATGCGGAAATGTCCCGCCGGAACTGGTGCCATGAAAGGGGCTCGTATTCGCCCTGCCGTCGCTCCAAAAATACCGGGCGATCCGCAAACCGATCGGCGTTGGTGTTGATCATGCAGGCCAGATTTCGCGGGTACTCGCCCAGCGGCAAGTCCGAGCGAATGACGGCGGATTCGCTCATGCAGCCTCCAGCAGCTTAAAGTGCCGGTAGCCGCCCCACATCGCCGCGCCTACGGCTCCGGCGGCCTCCGGAGTTTCCGCCGGGAATATCGAGATTTGCATGTCGCTCTCAGCGAGCAGTTCACGCATGGCGGCGACGAGACCGACGTCCCGCGCCATTCCGCCAGTCAGCGCAGTTGGCGATTCGATTCTCAGTTTCCGCATGAGACGCACCACCCGACGGGCAATGGAGAGGTGAATGCCTTTGATGATATCGGCGGTGGGGACCCCCTGAGAAACCATATTGATCACATCAGTCTCCGCCAGCACGGCGCAGATTCCGCTTGTCACGGCTGGGTTCTTCGACTCCAGAGACAGCGGCCCGATCTCATCCAACGTCAGACCGAGGTACCTTGAGATATTTTCGACGAACTGACCGGTGCCCGATGCGCACTGGCCGGTCATCGTATAGTTGGAGACGCGCGCGCCGCTGTCGAGAGCAATTACGCGATTGAACAGAGCGCCCATGTCAACAACGGACCGGGTCTCGGGATGGAAGTGCCAGGCCCCGCGTGCGTGAGTGGTCATGCTGTAGAAGTGTCCCCGCCTGCGAGGCACCAGCTCACCTTCGCCCGTCGATGCAACGTAGGCCAGATCGTCGTATGCGAACCCGTGACGATCGAGCAACTCGGTCACCAGCCGTTCAATTACCTGAGTGGGATTCCGCTTGCGGATCTTCTCATTCACGACATCCAGGACCTGATGCGGTTCGCCGTACCGCACAAGGGCCAACTTGATGAAGCTGCTTCCCACGTCAATGCCAAGCGTATGGATCGGTTCGTTGCTCATTGCCTTCTGATGCAGAATACCGCCGCTCCAAGGGCGCCCATGAAGATGGAGTCGGGATGGATGTTGATGGTCAGATCACCGTAATTCGACCGGGTCATGCCCGAGACATACTTGACAACCGCCGCATTGCGCGCAACGCCGCCCGTAAACGTGAACTCGTTGCGCACGCCGCCGGATCGAGCCAGCAGCGCGAAGGCTCGCTGTACGATTGCGAGATGCAGCCCGGCCAGCACGTTTTCCTTCTTCTCGCCGAGGTTAAGGTGCTCCCGCAATTCGGCTCCGGCAAACACGGTGCAGGTGCTGCAGATATTGGTCTCGCGATCCGCGGCCATGGCCGTCGGACCGAGTTCGCCAACGCTGATACTCATTTCGTCGGCAATGTAGCCAAGATAGCGTCCGCATCCCGCCGCACATCGGTCGTTCATCTGAAAACTCGTCACGAGTCCGTGGGAATCCACTTGAATGGCCTTGGTATCCTGTCCACCGATATCGAGCACCGTGCGCGTGTCGGGGAAATAGCTGTGGGCTCCAAGTGCATGGCAAAGAATCTCGGACTTGATGTGCTTCGGCTCGAACGGCAGTAACTGCCGGCCATAGCCGGTCCCGATGTAATCCACGGGATCCAGCGGCAGCGCCGAGACTTCGCCCAAGTGCCTCTCGATATGGGCGATGGACGGCCCATGCTCCGGCGACAGAAGAGTGATCGCCTGCTCGGTCAGTTCACGGAAGTCGTACTGCACCCGCTCGTTCTCCGCCGGGTTAATCGATCGGTCGTAAATGCTCACGAGCGCCTCAAAGTCGCTCCGGTCCAAACCGTCAAGGCTCTTCATGTATGCGGCGCTGAACAGGTCCCTGAAAAACTCGGAAGAGCTGCTGATCTGACCGCTAAAGAACCGGTCCCGCGTTACGCTTTTCACCCGCCGAAGCGCAGCATCGAGCGGAGCGGCGATCCGCGAGGCAACCGGGAACTGGAGCGCCTGCTGTCGCATCTTTTCCGCGAGCCCGTCACAGCGCTTTTCAAACTGAAGAAAATGAAAGCGGTTTTCAAGCTCTTCGAAGACTGTCCGCCAGCCTTCGGGTGACCCGTTTCCGGAGGTGACTCGTCGCTTGAGCATCGCGAAACGCGAGTTGAACTCCGCATCAACGCGCGCGACCTCGGCCGCCACCGAGTAATCGGAGCGGGTATTGGTAATCCCGCGACCGATAATCCCACCCGTGTCGTCAACAATGATAGCCTTCGAGGTCGTGGATCCAAGGTCGATTCCGAGAAAGATGTTCAAGCGGGCGCCGCCTTTCTTCCAGCCAGCTCGATGCGCTGCTCAAGCATCTGAAAAAAGGAATCGAGCCGGTTCTTGATGTTGGAGTAGGAGTAGTAACGCGGATCCACCAGGTCCGTCTCGATGAACCCGACGGGAATGCCGCGCCGCTCCTCGATGTCGCGCATCATGGCAAGCTGACCGGCCGAAAAGGAATTGCAGCTCTTGATGGAGTTAATCA
>CAZGVT010000024.1:0-12483 GCA_964529255.1 uncultured Alphaproteobacteria bacterium
TCCCCTAAACTTAACACTTATTGGAGACTCTCTCCAGCCCTCGGGGTGCAGTCCAAGTCTTCACGATGTAGAAATCCGAACCAAGGCTCCCCTCTTGAACTGTAGACCCGGCAATCACGTAGCCGCCGTCTATTGTCTGCCGAATGCAATGGGCATTGTCGGCTCCGGTTCCACCATATGTACGAGTCCACATTGTATCACCTCGAGTGTCAGTTTTTACTACGTAGAAATCTGTTCCCGAGCCGATCGTTTTAGTAGTACCTGCCACGACGTAGCCTCCATCAGCGGTCTGCTGAACCGAGCTAGCTTCGGCCCCCCCCTCGTAAATGCGAGTCCACAGGGTGTCGCCCGTGTTATCTGTCTTCACCACGTAAAAATAGGAGGGCCCAGCGAAACCACGGCCGACAAGTGTCCAATGACCTTTAGTGCCTGCGATCACGTACCCCCCATCCGCCGTTTGTTGAAGAGTCTTCGCGGCATCGGTACCACTTCCCCCGTAAGTACGAGTCCAAAGCGTATCTCCCAGTTCACTGATCCTCACGACATAAAAATCCATGGTGGCTCCGAGAGTATAAGTGTGTCCTGCAACTATGTACCCACCGTCGACGGTCTGTTGAACGCAATATGCAATATCGTGATGGCTGCGGCCATACACACGCGTCCACAGCGTATCACCTCCCCCATTAGTCTTCACAACAAAAAAATCACCAAACTCCGTACTAACAGACTTTGTGGTCCCTGCAATCACATACCCGCCATCCGTAGTCTGCTGAATTGAAGTTGTATGGTTCCACCATCCATTCAAGGTGTACGTTCGAGACCACAGTTTGTCACCGAAACTACTGGTCTTCAGGACAACAATACAGTTACTGCCATTAGCTCGAGAGGTCCCTGAAACTACAAAACCTCCATCAGCAGTCTGCTGTATCTGGTTGGCCTCACCTCCTCCGTACATGCGAGTCCAAAGCGTATCCGGTACTGGCTGCGCAAATGTGGCACCTACAGTAGCTATTACGACAAGACCAATGAACGAACTGATGCTTATCACGCCGTTATCGTCTCTACGCCGGCACGACTTTGTAGCCGTACAGGTGCAGGCCTTCGTCGCCGTCGTCCATGATCTTGCGGAATTCGACGCGGACTTTCATGCCGATCTTGACGGAGTTCACATCCACGTCGGCGACTTGACAGGTGATGCGGCCGCCGCCGTCCAGCGCGACAATCGCCAGCGCATAGGGTGAACTTTTCTCGAATCCCATCGGCGCAACGCGAATCACCGTGTAACTGAGAATCTCGCCCGTATATTCGAGCTTGGTGGGCTTGAATTTGCGGTTGCCGTTGCCCGGTTCAACCTGCCGCGCTGGGAAAAATACTTTTCCCGTTTTGGCGGATTTGTTGGCTTCGCCGCGATAGCGCTCCGGGATTTCGCGCCAATATCTTGCTGTGGTTCTGAACATGGTATTTAATGAACGTTGAGTGAATAGTGTTTGTCATTCTGAAGGCCGCATCTTCCTGCATTTTGCGGCATGAAGAATCACTGAGAGTCGAATTTCGGAATCAGAACTTTTGGTGATCCTTCAACGCGCGAAATGCCCGAAGACGCGCGTTTCAGGATGACAAAAGCAAAAGGCCTCAGAGCGCTTTCAGCACGTGCACGACGGCGGAGCCGCCGGAACCGCCCATGTTTTGCGTGAGGCCGACGCGCGCGTTCTTGACTTGACGCTCTTCGGCTTCGCCGCGCAATTGCCAGACGATTTCCGCGACCTGTGCAATTCCCGTAGCACCCACGGGGTGTCCCTTCGACTTCAGTCCGCCCGACGTATTCACCGGCCGTTTTCCATCACGCGCCGTATGCCCCGCCAGCGCGGCCTCTCCCCCCTTCCCCACCGGGAAGAATCCCAGCGCTTCCGTCGTACAGATTTCCGCAATCGAAAAGCAATCGTGCACTTCAGCAATCTGAATCTGCTTGTTCGGATCGGTGATGCCGGCCATCTTGTACGCACGCTGCGCCGCGACTTCCGTGCTCTTCAAATAGGTCAAGTCTTCGCGGTCGTGCAGCGCAATCGTGTCCGTCGCCGCGCCGGTGCCGATAACGGCGACCAACGGATGATCCTTGAACTTCTTCTTCGCAAGTTCGACCGGGCAGAGAATCGCACAGGCCGCGCCGTCAGTAATCGGCGAGCAGTCCAACAGCCGCAGCGGATCGGCGACCATCGTGGATTTCTTCACGTCGTCCATCGAGACCTTCATGCGGAATTGCGCATTCGGATTCAGGTAGCCGTTCGCATGATTCTTCGCGGAGACGGCCGCCAGTTGATCACGAAACTTCTCGGCGGAAATTTTGTGCTTCTTCGCGTAGGCATTGGCGATCATCGCATAGAGACCGGGAAACGTTGCGCCGTTGTAGCCTTCGTATTCCTGATCGGCCGCGGTGGCGAGTGAATACGTCGCGGCGCCGCCGTCCACGTCGAGCATTTTTTCCACGCCGCCGACGAGCACGATGTCATTCAATCCCGACGCGACATCCATCCATCCCGTGCGGAACGCAAGTCCGCCGCTTGCGCAGGCCGACTCCACCCGCGTCGCGGGAATCGGACATTGTCCCAGATAATCGGCCAGCAAACTGGCGATGTGCTCCTGCCCGACGAAAAGCCCGGGCGACATGGAGCCCACGTACAGCGAGTCAATTTTGTCCACGCCCGCATCGTCCATCGCTTTCAGCGCGGCTTCGACAAAAATTTCCCGCAAATCTTTTTCCCAGAGTTCACCCCATTTATTGAGGCCCACTCCGATAACAGCAACGTCTCTCATTTGATATTTGTGGTTTGTTGTTTGTCGTTTGCGCTTAGTGTCCCGCCATGTGAATCTTGCCGCGGAATTTCGTGTACGTTCCGTAGTCAAGATAGATTTTGTTCTCGTCGAGTTGCGGGCGGGTTTGCGGAGCCAGCTTCGCCTTGTTCTTGATCTCGTCGGTGACGGTGTAGATGAAACCATCCGATCCCGCGCCGCTGCCGTAGCTGACCATGAAAATTTTGTCGCCCGGCTTGGCGATGTCGAGAATCGCGGTCAATCCCATCGGCGAGGCGCCGGAATAGGTGTTGCCCAGCCACGGCGTGAGCCAGCCGGTTTCGTATTGCTTCTTCGTGAAACCGAGCGCTTCGGCCGCTCGCGCGGGAAATTTTCCATTGGGTTGATGGAACACGCAGAATTTGAAATCGCTCGCTTTCGTTCCGGAGATCTCAAATAATCTCTTCGCTGCGCCGAACGTGTGTTTGAAGTAGCCGGGTTCGCCGGTGAATCTTCCGCCATGTGAAGGATAAAACGCATGTTCGCGGCGCCAGAATTCCGGCGTGTCGGTCATGAACGTGCACGTGTAATCCACGGTGGCGACGACGTTTTTCTTGCCGAACAGAAACGCCGCGCTACCGGCCGAGGCGGAATATTCGAGCGCGTCGCCCGGTGCGCCTTGCGACGTGTCCGCGCCGATGCCGAGCCCGTAGCCGATGAGTCCCGCTTTGACTTCCGCGTAGGCCACGTACATGCCTTCGGTGCCCGCTTTGCAGGCGAACTCGAAATCCGCCACGCGGCAATCGGGACACGCGCCCAACGCTTCGGCCACGGTGGTGCCGGTGGGTTTGACGGCATAGGGATGCGATTCCGAGCCGACGTAGCAGCAGCCGATCAGCGCGGGATCAATGCCGGCGCGAACGACGGCGCGGCGGGCAGCTTCGACGGACATCGTGATGACGTCCTGATCCGGTCCCGGGACGGATTTTTCGTAGAGCATGAGGCCGCGCTTGTAGGAGTCCGCGTCGGCGCCCCACACTTTGGCGATTTCCTCAAGTTTGATGCGATAGCGGGGGATATACGACCCCCAGCCGATGATTCCGACTTTTGATGCCATTTTTTCTCAGTATTTTTCAGGATTTTCGGGGAATTTCCGAAGGTTTCAGAGCGGGATGTGCGGGCAGGTCAAGACACTAAAATAGGAATTTTTGGGGGGAAAGGCAAGGGACATATTCATCGGGAAAACTACCTCACCAACGATTTGAATTTGGGGTCATCTCGCAAGGACTCAATATCGATGTCCGATATCGCCCACGTCTTGTAAGAATCGTTAATCTCTATTGCTCGTCTAAGATGAGCAAGTGCTCGAACTCGCTCGCCTAATAAAGCGTATACGCAAGCATGGCCGTACCAATAGTCTGCATTCGTAGGTGAGAGCTTTATTGCTTGGGCAAAAAGTTCGCCTGCTTAGTCCAGCTTTCGCTCTTTAAGCATTGCGACCGCTTTGTCGTTCAATGCTGAAATCTCATCGTCTTCACTAAGTGATGAATCACTGACTGCCTCAATTCGGTTGTTGGCGAACTCGCTGTCCAGTTAACCGTCGATCTGCCCCGTCCAGTTGCCCGATGTTAGGTACCATCGGCCGCCAACTGGAGCAACTGTGCAACGTTCGCGAATGAGGACTGTTCCAATGAACCTCGTATACGGTGGCGTAGATTTGGATGTAGATAGAGTAGCTTCGATGGCCACCTCGAACGTCTTCAAGTCTCCTTGCGAATTGACCTCTTTAACATCCCGGATGGCGTAAAGTACTTCACTCCCCTTGTCGGGTTCAAATCGCCTGTTCAATTCCTCTATATAATCTTGACGAATATCCTTGAATTTCACTTCAAACTCCGTAATATCTGCAAAGCACTTCTTAGCTTGGGTGAGCAGGTATGCGAACGCCTCGGGATCTACGGTTTGTCGGCCAAAGGATCCATTCATGAAAGTTCTCGAGTAGAAGCCCCTGACTACATCACCAGGATTTCGAGGAGCCTTTGGTGCTCCGAACAATAGATGAAATGCCTGGGTTATTACGATCGCGATCCCGAACAGGGCGCATAAGCCGGCCAAATACAGCGCAAACCTCTCGAACAATCCAGTTAGCGGATTTCCTGAACCATGACGAGATAGATACCAGAAAAAGCCAGCGCCCAGACACAACGTAAGCAGTCCCACTCCACCCCGTCTCCATCGGAAAGTGCGCAACCGCTTCGCCCACGCCTGATTCGGATCTTCCAGAGACTCAGCACTTTCAAGTGCCATGTCAATTTCTGTGCATTCCATCGATTGTCCTCTTGGCTTTCCGCCATGGCTGGTCCTCGCTTACGGCCGCGAAGGTAAATGGCAGATATCTGCAAACAAGATACTGATCTGAGTCTGTAATTAGGTTGAAGCACAGCCTCAGTTTAAAGCTGACATTGGGTGGATAGAATCGATCACGATTTGACATACTTCTACTCGCGGCGGCATGTGCGACACATGCCCGCAATTTGTTTTGTTTGATATTCCAAGATTCCGGGAATGTCCTTCCTTCGTCAGGATAAACTCCGCCACGTGCCTCGGCGATTACCACCTGTCTCTACTTCGAGCGCACTCTCTTCGTGGCAGCTGGTGCCGCTGGGCGGGTAAGCAATCCTTGTGGAGTCTTGGCAACATGTTCCATCCACTCGCGAGCTTGCATTTCGTTTGCGAGCATTCGAACCTTGTCGTGAATCATACACGCGCCGAAGACAACTCGAATGTCATCAATGTGAGGATGTGGAACGAACGGATCCACAAAGAAGAACACAACATGGCAGCGGCCGAAAAGAATTTCGGTGGAAATCTCAATGTCTCCACCCTTCGGGCCGGAACGCACCCGCAGAACCTTGTTAAGCTCCTTGAGCTTCGGACAAGCCTCGACAATCTGGCCTCCCGTGGTTCCGGTAGCGAGAATCTTGTCAAACTTTATGAGATGTTGCTCGTAGTCCACGGCGAATTCGACCATGCGATCCTTCATGTGATCGTGCGCAATCATCGCAATACGTATGGGTGCCAGCTCATCAAACTTGGGAAACTCGGTACGCGGAACCAGAATCGCTGGGTAGCGCCGACCGTTGGCGCGTCCGTTAATCGACTCAACTTGCGATAATATGGGAGTTCGATCGGCGAGGTCAAACGACATCGGATTTACCTCCTGGAGGTTCCGATTCGAGTCTTGATCAGATTCTCGCTCGAACCACTCCATCACGGACCCTGTGTTCATCAGTCGCTTGACGTGCCACACGTCGCAGAGCCGAAGCAATGCCAGATTGACGGGATGGAAGAGGTGATTGGACTGAGGGGTGAAGAATGGCCAAATGATGGAGCACTTTCGCTGCACGATTAGGTTTGCCAGAAGGATCACTCCTCCCTGCGCAAAGGACGGAAGTACAGTGCATTGTCGGAGCAGGTCTCTGGTCACGCGATTCGACAGGGGTGATACAGTCTTGCCGCTCGGTCTCTTGATCGGTGTCGTCCCCAATACCAGCCGGCTGAAGGTGCCACCCGAAAACACAAAGTGATAGTTGTCGAGCCGGTCGCGCTTCGGGTGTTTCCACAGCTCTTCAAATGTGTCGTGCAAGCGCTCGTTCGGCTCCCAGCTGTCGTGTGCCGCCAAGACTCCGATTATGGTCTTCATTTGTCCTCCCATATTGTGGTCTGCCACGCCCGTCCCCGCCGAGCCATGAAAGGCAACGACCTTGCGAGCATTGCCTCGCTCGCTCGTCCGTAACATGCCCGGGATCTTTGTTTTCTTGATGTCAACTAATTTGCGCACATCCGTGCGGCGCTACTTGCTTCGTTCCGGGTGGGTAACGCGCGCTAGGTCAATCTGATGTGAGAAGGTGCGTTGCGCTAACCCACCTCGGCTAATCTTCTCCCGCCGGAGCGGGTTAGCACAACGATTACAGCCGCGTTCAAAAGCACATCACGTGCGTTACCCGCGCGCGCAATCTTTCGCCTCATTCCGGGTGGGTAACGCGCGCTCGGTCAATCTGATGTGAGAAGCTGCGTTGCGCTAACCCACCTCGGCGAATTAGAATTTGCGGAGTTTTTTCGCTCCGATGAGAGACAGAATTTTTGATCTAGCCCGGAACAGCTCGCGGTCACCTTGACCAAATGGCTGCTCCCAGGACTTGACTTGAATCCACTGGTCCAGTTGATCAGGGTGAATCACAACAGGACTATCATCAACAATCAGAATCTGCTCTGAGTTGCTACGCGACACAAAACGAAGATCTTTGTACAGGCCGCTCCAATTGATGTATCGCAGATGCTCCGATCCGGGAGGCATGTGCCCCGACTCCACCAGAGTTACGATTGCCTTTCGAGCCGTGAACTCAGGAACAGCCGTGAACAGAACAACCTCCGTAAAGTACTGGTTACAGAAATCCATAAACGGGCCCAGCCCGGGCCTGGCCCGCGGTCGTAACGCGTTTGACAACAACGTGCCCTCTATGTCCAATGCGATCGATGAATAAGCCATTCTCGCTGCCGCATGTTTTCTCGCAGCAGCATGTGTCCCTTCACTTCGTTCAAGAGCAGTCTTCACATGCGCCTCAAATTGTGTTGTTTGATTTCCAGAATTCCGGCCACATGCGCCACGTGCCCGGCGCAAAAAGTTGCGCACACCCGCGCGGCGCTACCGGCAAACGTCGGGCGATGCAATGGGTGATTACGGAATCGCGGGAGCAGGTGGCATTACGACGGCTTGTTCCTTGAGGTCGTCGTAAAACTTGGCCATGCTGACCATGACGTACGGAGTGAGCCAGAGAAATCCGATACCGAATGTCAACATGCAGAGCAGCGCCCAGCCGAAAAAGCGCCAATAGAGGCAGAACAGCTTCCACTTGTTGCCCATCATCATTCTCTTGCTCCGCGAGATTGCATCGAGCGCGCCGATGGAGTCCGACTCGGAGATAATGTAATAAGCCTGGGAATAAGCAAGCGCGGCCATAATCCCTGGAACGATGAGCAGCAGAGACCAAAGGACAACAAAGATCGCGATGAGGAGGTATGCCCCCAAAGCCGTCGCGAATTTGCGGAATCCGTCGAATATCTGCGAAAGCCTCGCGTCCTGTTTCCGGGCGAGTGTCAAGGCGAAGATCGCAATCCCCAAGACGAACGGTCCGCCGCACAGAAACTGGAACAGCCAGCCCAAGATCGGGATCATCCCGACCGGCACAGTGATCAACATGTAAACCAACACGGTTCCTACGGCCAGGCCCCACTTGCCCCGCAATGCCTCGCGTGCCTCCGCCATGAGCACTCGATTTTCGGTGGTTGAGAGTGTACTCACGAAATTGCCTTTCAAGTTGAATGGAGTTTCTATGGATGAGAATCTGAGATATCGGTCCGGCTTGCCTGCCCCGTAAGCAGGGGGCAGTACCGCTCAATAAAGCAACACATTTTTATCGTAACTGTCAAGTGCGCAATGTTACTCGCAGTTAATCGATTGAATGTCATTGCCTCGTATTCGGATGTGCACATTAGTTCAAAATCAAGTCGGAACAGGAGATGTGCTCAGCGAAAACAAGACAGCCGTGCGGTGTGCACGGCTTAGACTATTGACAAACCCATCGATTTTTGAGGGGCCTGTCTTGGGGCCCCATGGTGACTCTCAATTCGTCACGCGAGCCCACACACGAGTTCACGAACATGATCGGCACGGCGGTCGGCTGCAAGCAGCCAACACGGCTCCGGACTTTGTCAGCAACCTGAGCCGTGCGGTGGGCACGGCTGTCTTGCATGGTCTATGGGAGAGAGTTTAGTTGGTTCGTTCGTTGCGGTCTGTGTGACCTTGTCGATAGTGGCCAACGAACTCCCTGACCTTACCCCTGTCGTCCACGATAAACTCCGCGCGGAAAAAGTCCAGCCCGTCGAGCGAGAATAACGATTTGCTCATTGCTACCATGCGACGTTTGGGTCCGGACTCCCGTTGATAGTAGAGCGCATCGCTCTCGAACGTTACTCGCCGTGGGCCATACTCACCGGCGAATTTTTTTAGCTCGGCGGCTGTGAGCACAACCGGATTTCTGGCCGCCAACTTCCCGGCGATTTCCCACTCCAATTCCGCGCGTCGACCGGGGCGTTCAGTCTTGTCCCGCACCGCTCTCAAGGCCTCAAAGACGGCAATATCGAAAGCTTCGCCGGCGGAGCAAGCGATGTCCGGCTGGACGCCGACGCCTTCCCAATTAGTATTCGTCAGCGGATTCACTGCACGTCCGAAGGGAACACCGATGCTGATACCAAGTGATGGAACGGGAATGGAGTGGACAGGATGGGCACCGCCGCCGGTCACTTCGCCGACAATCGTACCACGATTACGAGTCTTCAAGTTGTACGCAAATTCTTCCGCTCCGGAAAACGTATATGAACTTGTCAGTACATAGACGGGCACATCAGTGAGGCGCGGGCCTTCGACATGGGCGTGGGTCCAGAATTGCTGAAGGCTCGAGTCGGATCGAATGAAGAAGCTGTTGAGATGAGTCGGTTGCTCAAACAGATAGCTGGAAATCAGTTGAATTAAACTCGGGTCCCCCCCGCCGTTCTCGCGCAAATCAAAAATCAGAGCATCGCAATTACCGAGAAAGTTCATCGCGGCGATTGCCGTCGGTCCGGCGATATCGGCGGATGTGAATTTGTCCAGCTTCAAGAGGCCGATGTTGCCGGGGAGGTGTTCGATTCGTTTGAATCCAAAATTTGACCAACGCTCTTCGCGCAGCATCAGATCTCGCTCTGCTTCCGGTGAGACGACCCCTTCGCGGTGGCCGAGTGATTCCATCGACAACGGGATAATGTTCAGATGCCTGTCTTTGGAGATGGATTGCAGGTCGACGGTTAATCTCTCGCAGAAACTCGGCACATCAGGAATCTTGTCATAGGCACGCGCGGCGAGGTTTTTCATGATCAATGCCGACATGTCGTCAGCAACTTGCGGAAACACGTAGGTGCTTTTCAAATGGGCGGATACACTGTCAACAATCTGCGCGCGCAATTCGTCGGTCAGCGGCGTCGCTTTCACCTGCACGATTTGTGGTTGAGCGAAAGTCAAAGTCGCAGTGATCGTAGAGATCAGGGCGAACAGAAGTTGCTTAGCTCGATTCGTCATGGGCAGATTCCCCAGTAGTTTTGGCCTGCGATACACCTGATTTGACGGCGGGCATCCGAAAAAGTTGCAATTGCTCAGGCGTATATTCTCACTCTGCCGTCAGAACTGCGAACTTGAGGTATTCGGTCTCGGGCATCGCAGCGAGAATGGGGTGGTCGGGTGCCTGCCCGCCCAGCGCGAGTAAGCGGACCCGGCGCCCGGATTTTCGTGCTCCCTCGCGCAATGCCTCTTTCCACGCGTCCCAACTCACGAGGCCCGAACAGCTCGACGTAGCCAGGATGCCTCCGGGTATAAGTCTGGCAAGCGCACGCGCATTCAGATCACGATAGGCCCGGCGTGCTGAATCAACTTTCAAGCGACTCTTTGCCAGCGCAGGTGGATCGAGGCAGATCACGTCGTAGACACTTTCTCGTGATTTGAGGAATTCGAAAACGTCAGCGTCAATCGTCTCCACTCGGTCGGCAAACCCGTTCTGGGTGGCGGAAACTCGAGCGGCATCGAGTGCTATGGCGGAGTCGTCGACAAGTGTCGCGGATTCGGCGCCCGATTGAAGTGCGTACATGCCGAACGCGCCTGTGTAAGCGAAGAGATCGAGCACACGAACGGATCGTGTCACGAAGCGTTGGGTGAGCTTTCTATTCAACCGTTGATCCAGGAAAAAGCCTGTTTTCTGGCCGGAAACCGGCAACGCAGCGAAACTCAGTTGGTCCTGCATGAAAAGCAATGGCTCATCCACCCGTCCGAAAAGAGGTTTTCTCTCCAGAGCAAGTCCTTCCAGTCGGCGGACTGAACCGTCATTGGCGGCGAGCACGCAGGCTGGAGTGAACTCATCGATCAATAGTTGAACAATTAGCCCAAGCTTGCTTTCGATGCCGATGGTCGTCGTTTGAAGGACAAGGCACGAGTCGAACCGATCGACGATCAGTCCCGGAATTCCATCGGACTCCCCGTAGATAACGCGGTAGGCAGTCTCGCCTTGGAAATGTCTCTCTCTGAACTGTTTCGCAATGCGAATTCGAGCACGGAAAAAGTCTGCCGTTAGTTCGCAGGCATCTTGAGAGTAGAGCCGAACGGCGATGAGACTGTGGGGATTGAGCAGTCCCGTTCCAACGACCTTGCCTCGATAGTCTTCCACCACAACCGGAGAACCGGGCTCGTACGACTGGAATCCACTCATGAGTTCGTTGGAAAAGACCCAGAGATGCCCGGCGCGGACGCGGCGGTCGCCACCATCTCTCAGTCGCACGGTCGGGAGTTTACTCATTGAAATGTAGATGCAGAAAGGTAGAATTAGCAGTCAAGAATTGTGCAAGAGCCGAGCTTTGTTTGAACATCTGGCCAAGCGCTTGCATTTTCAATCGAAGGTATTATATTCACGGGCAGAAGTGTTGTCAGGCCAGCAGTCGGAGTGGCCTTGTAAGGGAATAGCCAGCGCGGATTCGCCACAAGTCGAATATTATGGTAAGAGTCATTCACCCTTCGCCGGTGGGCCCGTTTTCGGAAGCCTGCTTGGTCGGAAGACTAGTTTTCACTTCGGGAATGGCCGGGTGCGATATGCAGACCGGGCAAGTTGCCGGTGCGACTGCGAGTGCGCAAGCCCGCCGAGCGTTGGAAAATCTGCGTGAAGTCTTGCGACACGCGGGCACGGACTTCGACCACGTGGTGAAGGTTGACTTGATCGTCCGCGATCGCGAGGACGCGGAGGCGATCAATCAAGTGTATCGTGAGTATTTCTCTGAACATCGGCCGGCACGTTGTTGGATGTTTGTGAGTGACTTGATCGCGCCGGAATTCTTACTTGAGATTCAAATGATAGCGGAGTTACCGTGAACAATAATCAGACGAGATCTTTCAGACGGGTGCGCAAGAACTGGAATGAGTTCTGGGCGGAATTCTGGCGAATTCGGCTTGTCGGCAATGACGAGGCGGTCGGCTGGAAAAATCAGCAGGTGGTCGACTTCTGCACCGAAGTGCTGAAGATAAAACCCGGCATGAGCGTGCTTGATCTTGCCTGTGGAGCCGGATTTCAAGCTATGTTGTTTTCCGAACAGGGTCTGGAAGTGCATGGCATAGATATCACTGAAAAACTGATTCGCCATGCGAGACAGGCTGCGAAAAAGAAGAAAGTCGAAGCGACGTTTGAGACAGGTGACATGAGGTCGTTCAAAGTCCCCCGACCATTTGATCGCGTCGTCGTGCTGGGCATGAGTTTCGGTTTTGGAAGTGATGAGGAAAATCAGAGATCGTTGCAGTCGATTTTTCGCGCGACGAAGCCCGGCGGTTGGATCATGCTCACCGGTCAACATCCGTACACGACTACGAACAGTCTTGGGCCGGAGTGGATGGAAACCGACGAGGGATTTCTGGTACACCGGCCTTCATTTGATCCGTTGACGAGCCGGCTCGGCGGCACGTGGGAACTCGTGCGGCCGGACGGCACGGTCGTATCAGAAGGTGAGAATCCGGAATCAGATGGCATACGCTGTTACACCGCGCCGGAGATGAGCAGGATGCTCGCCGAG
>CAZGVT010000024.1:12493-17793 GCA_964529255.1 uncultured Alphaproteobacteria bacterium
TATTATGGGTCGTGGTACCTTCCGCCGGCAGAGCTGCAGTGGTTCTCGCCGGAGATGATCACGGTTGCGCACAAACCTGCGAAATAGACTAAGAGTGCAGTCATCCAACGGCAACACTTTTCGCCCGCAACTTGGCGGTCTCTCGCCGGCGAGTCCGGTGATGCTTGCTCCGCTCGCCGGCTACACGGACTCGGCGATGCGTCGGATATCGCGCCGCTACGGTGCAGGAATGGTGTTTTCCGAAATGCTATCCGGCGAAGGCGCTCGACGAAACGGTCCGAAGACGCTGCACATGGCGCGCTTTGAAGAAGAAGAGCGGCCATACTCGATTCAGTACTTCGCAACGAATCCGGAGCAGGCAGCCGACGCTGCGAAGGTGCTGAGCGAGATTCAGCCGGACGGACTCGATTTAAATTTTGGTTGTCCGGTGAAGAAGATCATCCTCAACCAGGGTGGAGCCGCGCTGTTGAAAGACATTCCATTGCTGGCGAGAATCGTTGAATCTGCAGTGAAGGCGACCAATGTGCCCGTGTCGGTGAAAATGAGATCGGGTTGGGATCGCAGATCGTTGAATGCAGTTACCGTCGCGCGTGCGGTTGAGAGCGCCGGTGCAGCATGGATAACCGTTCACGCGCGAACACGGAGCGATTTTTTTGAAGGCAAAGCTCACTGGGAATGGATCGGTGAAGTGAAGTCCGCGGTAAGCATACCGGTCATTGGAAACGGAGACGTCAGCCGTCCGCAAGACGTCATCGAACTGATGAGGCTCACGGGATGTGACGCAGTGATGATCGGTCGGGCGGCAATCGGTTATCCGTTCATCTTCCGCGAGATAAACTCGTTACTGCAAACCGGTGTGGTGTGCGCGCCACCGACTCCCCAGGAGAGGTATGCGGCCAGCCGTCAGCATTTGCTATGGATGGTCGAGCAGTGGGGCGAGCGGCGAGCGGTCAACGAATTCAGGAAGCACATGCTTGCTTATGTACGCGGCCTTCGAAATTGCGCGAGGTTCAAGCACGACGTAGTTCGACACGTAAATGCAGACGATGTAATCCGATCGCTCGAGGGCTATCTTTGCTCGATGCCCGCGGAGCCCACCGCGCGACCCGCCTTCTCCGCCGCTGATGCTCCGGTCTGGGCGTGAGATCACGATCAGTCTAAATCCAATTCGCGCTTCACCAGTTCAGGCAGCTCCGCTCGAATCTGGTCACGCAGCTCGTTCATGACGGTGAGCGGATCGCGAGGCCCTGCATAGAAAACGGGATCGGGATAGCCGCGATGAACGACCTTCTTCGCGCCTGCAAGTGTCGGACACGATTCGGCAGCCGAATCGCAGACCGTGATCACAAGATCGATGGGAGTGTTTAGAAACTCATTTACGCTCTTTGAGCGCAGCGAACCGGTGTCGATTCCCGCGGCTTCGAGCGAAGCAATCGTGAGTGGATGAACCGTTCCCGGACGAGTGCCGGCGGAGAACACGTCGATTGTGTCGCCGAGTTCCGCGCGGAGCATTGCTTCGCCGATTTGGCTTCGCATCGAATTGCCCGTGCAGATGATCAGTATACGTGGTTTTGAATTCATGGTTTCACCTCTCTGAGGCGCTGTTTGGGATCCGCCAGGACCGGTTGCGTAGCTTTCTGAAACTCTTCCATAATCACGGTGCTAATCATCTCTCCGCGAATGTCCGGGTTCGACGGAGCGAAGCCGAAGTACTTTTCGGGCTGAGAGATGACCACATAGTCGATAGAAGCTATGGAGTACATGCGGTCAGGCTCAATCCGCTCGCCGTTGACTTCAGCTCGCAGAATTTCCGCGCGACCGTCCTGCTTTCGGTATTCGATTTCAAGACCGCTCATTTCCAGAGCGCCGTGTCGTTCAAATCCCTGAGCCGCGCATTGCTCCTCCGCTATTTTCAGGAGTTCAGCTCCCGTGGCTTGAACGAGCACAATTGAGTTTTCGAATGGAAGCAATTCGAGCACGTTCATCCTCGTGATTAGCCCGGGATTGAGATTGGTTCGAATGCCGCCCGAATTGACGAGCGCGATATCGGTTTTGTATCGACTCCTCAAGCGATCACAGATCCAGTTGCCGACGTTGGATACCGAGTAGTAGCTGCGCTTCCACTCTTCGGCAAGGCGGCCGATGACTTCACCGTACTTCGCCTGAATGACAACCTCCAGGCTATCGGCGAACATGCTCAACCCCGTGCGCGGTCCCTCGGAATTGTAAACCAATTCCTCCAACCTACCGGAAGATTCAATCACACGGTCGTCTTCAAGTGTAAGGGAAAGCGCTCCCAGGTTCTTGCAGTGCGATCCTGCCTGGACGATGATCACACCATTTTCAATGACGGGTTCCTTCAGCCGCGTGTGGCTGTGTCCTCCGACGATGACGTCCGCACCGTGAATCGCTCTTGCAAGTTCGCGATCCTTTTCCAATCCATAGTGTGTGAGCAGTATTATCAAATCACTCCCGGGATCAAGCCGGTCGATTTCTCTTTGAGCCGCAAGCGCGCAATTCTCGATGTTAAACGGCTCGATGCAGTGTTTTGCCACACTGCCTGCGAGATCATCCAGCACGAGACCGATGACGGCAATGCGCACGCCGTCAATCTCCGTGACTATACCGGTGGTTGCGATGGGTTTGCCATCCGACTTGCGGGTTATATTTGAGCAGAGCACTGGGATCGGCGAGGCGTGAATGAACTCAAGAACGTGGTCGGCGCCGAGATCAAACTCGTGATTGCCGAGACACATTGCTGTTGCGCCGAGGCGATGCAGCATTTCCAGCAGGGCGGCGCCCCGCACGCCGTTGTACGGCATGCCGCAGATCGGATTGCCGGTCATTAGATCGCCGGCGTCCAGATAGAGGCTATTTGGCGTAAGTTTCCTCAAGGCCGTCAGGCGTCGCTCGAGTTCGGCCACTCCTCCCACCAAACCACCGTCCCTCCATTCCGCTTTTTCAGGCAGAAAGTGGCCGTGAATGTCATTGGTGTGGAAAATTGTGATCTGCTTGGGCGCGGCAAGTGCGATTTCCGCAATCAACAGAATCGCAAAGACAGTCGGCAGTTTTTTCATGGAGTCGGTTCCTGCATTTGACCGCAGAGAATATACCAAATTTCTTCGGGCGTCGCAAGTGAGCTGCCCGAATCGGCAGAACCCACTTCGGCGGGGAGCGTAAGCGCTGAGAATCGCAATTTCTGTCTTTACGCGATTTGCCAACGCGCAGGCGTGGCACGCGGAGTCCCTATCTCTGGGTTTGTGCGAGGCGGGACATGATGTGATGCTGTTTTGTCAGCGCGACTCGCTGCTTGCACGACGTCTGCAGAACATGCCGTTTCATGTAGATGACCGTCTGAATCTTCATGAGTTTGCACCGCATTACGTGCTGCGAAATCTTCGTCATCTGAAGAGGGCGCTTTCAGACTTCAGTCCCGATGTGCTCAATCCCCAGTGTTCGCCGGGGCATGTGCACTTTGCTTTGTTGCGCCACTCGATTCCGACTACTCCTCTTCTGATCCGCACAATTTCCGAGCCTCGATATCCGAACGCGCACTACCTCAATCGTCAGCTCTATCTGCGGCGCACGGACGGACTGATTTTCGTGAATTCTCGCTCGGAGGCGGCCTTCCACTCACGTTTTGGAGGCGATCGATCCCGTCTCAAGATTGTATTGCCGGGCTTTGCGGTAGAACGCTTTGCGCATGCGGCTAAGCCGGGGGGATTTCGCGAGCGCTACGGACTCTCGGCGGACACAATCTTGTGCGGAATAGTCGCCCGCATGTCACCGGAGAAGGGCCAGGAAGTTTTCGTTCATGCCGTTGAGCATCTTCCGGCGGCATTGCGCGCACGTTTGTTCTGCATTTGCGCCGGAGAGGACTCAAAGGAGCGCGGACAGTTTGAATTGCGGAAACTGGTCGAATCCAAGGGACTTGCCGGGAAGTTTGGTTTTCCGGGAAGATTGGGTGACGTGCGGCCGCTGCTCTCTGAGCTGGACATCGGAGTGATCACCTCAACACGCAGCGAGGCAATTTGCCGGATCGCACTGGAATATTTGAGCTATGGAATACCGGTTATTGCAAGTGACGTGAATATTCTGCCGGAAGTTATTCTGCAAGGTCGGACCGGATGGGTGTACCGCAATCAGGATGCGCGCGCGCTTGGCGCTTGCCTGCAGGAGGCGATCGAGAACAGCCACTTGCGACGGGAACGCGGTGCAGCGGGAGGTGCCGACGTGCGAGATCGCCTCACCCTCCGGAAGCAAGTGGATGACACCGTTGGTTTTTTCGGAAGGATCGGCGCGCGGCGTTCATGAGCGATTTGACGCAAATGAAGCTGCCGATTTCGCTGACCGTAATTACATTCAACGAAGAGCGAAATCTCGCGCGTTGCCTTGGATCGGCTTCGTTCTGCGATGAACTGATTGTTGTCGACTCCGGGTCGACGGACCGAACGAGAGAGATCGCGGAGTCCTACGGAGCTTTGTTCGTTGCACGTCCATGGACAGGCTATCGCGATCAGAAGAACTTTGCAACGGATCTCGCGACACAACCTTGGGTCTTATGTATTGATGCCGATGAGGAAGTATCGAGTGAGTTGCAGGCCGGCATTCGGAAGGCATTTGAGTCAGACCCGGACTGCGACGCCTTTGACCTGAATCGGCACAGTTATTATGCGGGCAAGTTGATCAATCACTCGGGCTGGTTTCCGCAGTGGCGCACGTTTCTCTACCGCAAGGGATTCGCGAGGTGGGGTGGCAGTGAACCGCATACGACCGTACAGTTCACTGGAAGTCGAAAACGGAGACTTCGTGGCGATTTATATCACCACACGTATAGTGATATTCGCCATCACATGTCCAAATTAGTGCACCAGGCATACGAGGGAGCCCGCGCAATGCGCGGAGAAGGGCGTCGCGCAACCTGGCTGGATCTGATCGCGCGCGCGCCGTGGGCGGTATTCCGCGCGTATGTAATTGACCTGGGATTCCTTGACGGCTTTTACGGACTTGTAATTTCGGCGAGCTATGGGTACTACACTTTTTTGAAATACTCGATGCTTCACGAGTTTGTGCACGCTGATCGACGCGAGGAAACATGAGCGCACCTAATCGGCGGCTCTGCGTCTGCTGGTTGTTTCGACGGCTGGGCGACTCTCTGCTGGCCACATCGGCGATCAGGGCCATAAAGAAGTCCTTTCCGGAATGCAAATTGGTGGTCATTGCGGAGCATCAGGTGACGCGAGTCTTTCAATTCAATCCGTGGATTGATCAGGTCGTGACATTGTCTGCGTCATCTTCAC
>CAZGVT010000025.1:0-17769 GCA_964529255.1 uncultured Alphaproteobacteria bacterium
TATTTCCGCCTATCCGCGAGTGGTGAAAGTGACATTCGCGGGAGACTGGAAGCACGTGCTCTCCTATTCGCGCTGGCTTGGAACTCTGACCGTCAGTGATATTCTCCTGCAACAGGGAGATGCATTGATCGCCGGAATTTACTACAGTCCTGCGCAGATCGCGCCATATCTGGCGGGCAGGAGCCTGATCAAATTCTACACGCTCTTTTCTCAGGCGATCAATTTCATCGCGTTCCCGGTCGCATCAAGATTGGCCGCCGCCGGCAAGTATAAACTGCTGAAGCGACGCATGAAACTCGCACTGAGTTCTTTGCTCGGTGTGCTGCTGCCTCTGAATTTGCTCGTGTGGCTGTTCTGTGAAGACCTCTTGCCGCTGGTGCTTGGCGAAAAATACGTTGCCGGAATTCCCTTTTTCAGAGTGCTCATTTTCGTGACATTTCTTGAGCCTGTCTACAGTGTCGTGTCCAATGCCCTGGTTGCCGTGGGCAGGGCGAAACTGATGACTCCCATTCTCGTCAGTGCGGTTGCGCTCAATATCGTCCTGAATCTTGTTCTCTTGCCTACCGTTGGAGTCATGGGAGCGGCGCTGGTTCTGGTTTTGAGCTACGCAGTGCTCGCCATCTGGTCATATCTGGTCATCCGGCGGCAGTTTTGGCAGGACGAGGAGACGGACGACATGAATTCTGGCTCCGAATCCACTCATGCGGCCTCATAATTACCGATGTTAGACAAACTTACCCGCTACGGGGTGGTTGAACGGCTGCTCAGAGATCAGCGAGCAGGAACGATCCTTGAAGTCGGGGCGGGTCCTCACGGGCTGCGCGTCTGCCTGCCGTATTCGTTTGTGGGAGTCGATCCGTGGTATCCTGATCCCCCGGTCCCGGGTAATCAGGCGGTCAAAGCGGACGCAACGGCACTCCCGTTTGCCGACAAGTCGTTTGACTATGTACTCTGTATTGAAGTGCTGGAACACGTGCCGCCGGAATTCAGAACCGCGGTGGTCGCGGAACTGTGCCGCGTGGCCAAGCGTAGAGTGATTATCAGTCATCCCTTTGGAAATTGGGCGCGCGCGGCGGATCGAATTCACTACTGGCAATACTCGCTCCTGCAACTACTTGGAAAAGAGCGGCCATGGTGGCTAAACGAACATGTCAAGTACCCGCTTCCTGATCCCGCCGTCTACATGCCGGAGTCCGCGCGGCAGTTCAACATTGTCATTCGCGGTCAGGAAAATTGGTTTGCGCATAACCCCATCGTGTTCTTCGGCAATCTTAAAGCCGTGGCGCGCCGCGTCCGCAAGAGCTTTGACAAGGATCCGCAAAAGTATTTCCGCCGCCTGAGACTCGTCGAGTTCCCCCCTTACTATCGTATCGTCATCGTCATGGATCGCGTAACGGAGAACGCTTGAATAATCTCACACTGCTGTTTCACGTACTTGGCGCAATCGTGGCAGTCGGGATGCTCGTCCCGGATCTTCTGCTCGGCCGAATATTCAGAGAAGCGGCAGACGACGGCGAAAAGATCCGCCTTGCTCGACTGCACTTGCGGTTCGGTATTGCGGCTACCTTCGGTCTCGTGCTCATAGTCTTCACCGGAGTGGGGAGGACGTTCGAAGTGCCCTATCCGTGGTTTTCGTTTCGCGATGCGCTGTGGCTGGCAATCAAGCAGATTCTTGGCATTGCTTTGCTCATATTGAGACTCTCTATCCTGCCCGGAACGCTGCGGCTGCACAAAGCTCTGGGACACAGCGATCCTGCCGCGCTCAAGAGCTACGAAGGAGTCCGCGGACGATCACAGCACACGTTAGGCATCGCGCTGATTCTTGCCATCCTTGGAGTGCTCAAGCCCGGATAAGCAATCAGCCCCGCCGTAGCGGGGCTGATCGTCATGGATGAGGGAGAGGCGACTTAGCGCTGCTGCCCGCTGCCGGTTCGAACTCCCGGCGATTGCCCGCATTCGAGATTCGGCACGCCGCATGGATTGTCGAACACAACGTATAAGACTTCATACTCTTCGTTGATCGGCTCCGAGAATTGCGAGGTTTGAGTCGTTGCGATCAATTCCCAGCATTCTTCCGGCAGGGGGATTTGCAGTTCACCGCAACCGTTACAGACTCGCTTCCACACATAGAACGTCGTGCCGGGAGGAGCATCCGGCCAGTCAAGATAGACAATGCCCTGGTCGAAGTCGTAATCTTGAGACGGAATGATCGGATTCGGATTACCGCACGGGGTGCAGTCCAGCCAGAATTCCCACGGTCCGGTTGAGCCGGTGCCGCTGCCGATGCCGCCCAGCTCCACCCAGTACCGAGCCGGTCTCAAGCAGGCCGTGATGATCCGTGAATCATTGCCGTAGATTTCGTTGGCAGCGTCGCTGTTGTTGAAATTGTCGTTGAAGTAGATCGGCGCCTCGCAGACAGTGGTGAAGAGCTGCAAATAGGGATTCAGGTCCTCGCCAAAGGCGTAGCTGCCCGGTGAGTCGTCGGCAAATGCCGAGATCGTCACAATCGTGCACTCAAACAGTTCAAACGTGAACGCATCGATGTCGCCGATAGAGTTGATCTCGCCGCAAATCCGCGCCGGACACGTGATTGTGTCGCCCGCTTCGCACGCGGCTTCGTTCTCAAAACGCTCCGTGTGGATCGTGTTGGAAGGCGGACACTCCGGAATAATGATCGGTGTGCAGCCACCGGCGCCGCTGACTATCGAGAGCTGGTAGTGTCCGTAGGATGCGCGACTGAAGCCGTCAAGCACAATGTAGTAAGTGCCCGCGTCGAGGCACGCGCCAATCGCCGCTCGAACCGTACGCGGTCCGCAGATCGCCGGATTGTCATCATTCTGCAGCAGCGGCGCGCCGGTGCAGCATGAACCGGAGTACAGACAGAGCCACGTGTCGAACATGGACCCACAGGTTGAGATGACAAAGCTGTCCTCAACCTCGACGGTCATCTGGAACATGATGTCTTTTCCGTCTCGGCAGTTCGGTCTCGTGCAGTTGTTCTGGTAATTGTACGTTTGACCGTAATCCACCCAGTTCATCGGATCCGTCGCCACAATCGGCAATCCCGGACAAACGTCGTAGCCCTGGTCCAGCGAACCTGAGTTGCGACGCTGGGCGTCCGGATTCAGTATCCCCTCCAGCTCGAAGAACCGAGCATAGGTTTCCTCTGAGATTTCAGTGTCGGTCCGCTTGGCCTCCTGAATCTGCTGGTAGAGGCGATCAAACTCGAGTTCAATGTCCGGGGACACCACTAAATATTGCGGACCCGCTTGTTGCGCTGGATCAGTGGCCCGGACCGGACCCGCCTGTAGCCCGAGCAGGATGGTGGAAATAATGAGGCAACAACACCTTAGCTTCATCGTTGGCGTCCTTTCGTTATGGGGCACTGGCGCTCACCGGAGTCTTTTTGGATCACACCGGATGGTCTTCCTTCCGGTTATCGGCAGACTGTCAATCAAACTTGACCCAACTTCGGGCAGTCTGTGCAGACCAAACTACGCAGCCTCGAGCGCAACTACTCTTATGACCCTTGATTCGGGCAAAAAAACAGCTATATTCGCTGCCGAAGTCCACGCCTCGCCTCTTGTTGAGAGTAAATGGCGCTCCCTCACGGCTTCTGGAAGATAATACATAACTCGAGGATAGTCAACCGTTTTGACCCACGACTGGCATTACCCTTCGTATCATCTCAACATCGCGCAGTTATCCACAGCAAACCCCTGAACGTGCGCCTATTAGCGGAGTAGGACCATGCATCGAGGCTACCTTAGAACCTTCTTAACTCTCGTATTCCTCGCCGGAGTGGCAAATTTGGCTCATGCGGTGCCGCCGTTCGGGGTCTACGAAGAGGCCCTGTTCTCGCCGACGATCACCGTATTGGAGTCGAACAATGATCGTGTGCGACTGCTGCTCGATATGGAGAATATGCCGCCGGGCGGTTCCGTGAACCTCTCGCAGAGGCTTTCCGGACTCTGGGGTGAGATGAATGCAACCGGAGCGCTGCCTCCGCACTTTACGATATACGTTGCACTGGGGATCAGCGGCAGCCCAAGCGCCATTGTAGATGAGTGGCAGACCACTCAATTCACCTGCAACGCGTTCACGATGCCGGACAACAATCCGAATCCTGCTCAAGTGGAAGTTGGCGCCGTCGGAATTTTCGGCGGTGTGCGCATCGTGCCGATCACGTTTCATCCGGTGCAGTATACAAACGGCCAGACGACTTGCGAAATCATGCACGAGGCAACGATCAGCATCGAGATCGACGACAGCCCCGGGCAGAATCCGCTCACGTCGGCGCGTCCGAACTTCTCCGTGCCGTGGCAGAAGCTAATGCGTTCGCTCGTGACCAACTGGGAGTACATTCCGAATATTCAAAATTCCGTGGCTTCGCATATTCTGTACATCGTCCCTGATGCCTACGTCGCCTCGATGTCCGACCTCATCAAGTGGAAAGAGCGGCGCGGCTTCAAAGTCACAGTCGTAAATGAGAGCAGCATAGGGGGGAATCCCAATGCGACGGCGATCCGCAATCGCATCATTCAGGAACTGCAAACCTCATCTCCGAGAATCGATTACGTAACGTTGGTCGGCGACGAAAGTCAGTTACAGGTACAAATGCAATTCACGCCTGATCCGACAACTCGATTCAATACCGAGCACTTTCAAGGCGAGTACACCAACGAAGGCTACTTCTGGGAATTGGAGGGGACGGACTACTTCCCGGATCTGTTTGTCGGGCGTTGGATTGTAAATTCCGTTGCGGAAGTATTGAATGTTGTCGGCCGGACCATTCTGCACGAACGCGATACCTTCGTGAACGATTCACTCCGCTTTCGTCATGCGGTGACTGCAGCGGACCTGCAGCACCCTTCGCAGCGGCAAACCAAGCAGCGGACAAAGCAGATGCTGCTCGACGAAGGTTTCCAAGCCATCGACACACTCTGGGGAGATGACCAAGGGGCCACGCCGATGATTGAGTGGATCGATGAAGGCGTCGCGTTTGTCAATTACCGTGGGACGGGATGGAACTTCGGCTGGGCCGGGATCGGTTTCTACATCAATAATATCTGGGAACTCAGCAATAGCAGACGGCTCCCGATTGTAACAGGCATCGGGTGCGGTGTCGGCAAATTTGATGAGCAGGATGGCTGGGGCTTCGGAGAGAACTTCATGCTTCAGGGGACGGTTCAAGTGCCCGGTGGTTCTGTCGGCTTCATCGGCCCGTGCTGGAACACGCATACCGCGTTTAACGACGTGTTGGATTCCTCGCTCTATCGCAGCTTTCTCGACTATGATGTTCTCAACCTCATGCCCGCGCTCGTGGGTGGAAAGATGCAGCAATGGGCCATCTTCGATGAGTGGCGGGAAGACACCGGAGTGCAGGAAGTTGTGAAAACCAGCTTGCGGCAGTATCTCGTGTTGAGTGATCCTTCGTTGCAGGTGTTCACGCAGATCCCCGTGCGCCTGCAGGTGGGTGTGCCGCAAGTCGTGCCCGACGGCGACACGCAAGTCAACGTAACCGTTGGCAACATGGCGTCTGTTCCGGCGGAGAGTCTGAATGTGACTGTCTGGCTGGGGGCTGGGCAATTTGCCACGGGATGGTTGAACCACGCCTCGAACACCGTTTCGGTGCCCGTGAATACGACGGGATTGGATTCCGTTTGGGTGACGATCACAGGCGATAACGCCCTCGCTTACACTACCAGTCTGATCGTCGGAGAGCCGGAACCTTACATTACTCACGAAAGTTCGACCATTGAAGATACGCCGGTGGGGAACGACGACGGCCACTTCAATCCGGGCGAGACGATCAACTGGATTGAGGTCGTGCGCAACATCGGACCGCTCGATGCCGTGAATGGTGCGGCCACCGTTAGTACCACGACTCCGGGAGTGACTGTCACGCAGAATGCCACGACGTTCGGAACCATTGCTGCCGGACAGCAGGCCACCGGCGCCGCTCCTTTTGTCGTGCAATTGTCGACGAACTTCGCTCCGGGCAGAACGGCGGCGTTCAGTGTGACCTACACAGCCGACAACAGCCCGCCGCGCACAAGTGCGGTCTCGTTTGATATTCAAGTGCCGAATATGGCACTGGCCGCCGCGTATGTGAATGACGGAGCCGAGCAGACACTCCAGCGCAACGAGATTGCTGATTTTCATGTCAGGTTGCACAACTCCGGTAACGCACTCATTGCCGCAGGTACGTACAGCCTGACTTGCCCGGATGTGAATCTCTTTATCCTAAGCGGCACAGCGGAAGTTCCCGCGCTGACGCCCGGTCAATTTTATGAATTTCCGGAGAACTCGTTTAGAATTCTCTGCGTGCCGACCGCGCCGTTTGATCAGGACGTGCAGCTTACACTCAGTGCGACCATCGGCATGGGGACATACGAGTACGAAACGGAGTTTGTCATCCCGCTGACGATAGCCCAGCGTGGTCCCACCGATCCATCCACTGACACACAGTCGTTCTATTGGTTGTATGACAACTCCGATCAGATTTACACCGAGCGACCGGAGTATCAGTGGATCGAAATCGCACCCGCCGCGGGAGGCCCCGGAACGGTATTGCCGATCGATGCGCAACAGGATATTGCGGTTGTGGACGTGCCTTTCAGTTTCAATTACTACGGACAGACGTTTACCCAAGTTGCCGTTGCCCCTCAGGGATATCTTGTGCCGGGAAACGTTGCGACTGCGCGCTGGATCAACTCCGACTTCCCTGAAGGTTTGGACGGCAACCCGGGTATGATTGCCGCTTTGTGGGACAATCTGTATCGGGCACAGGGCGAGACGGGACAGATCTGCTCTCACTTTGATGTTGCCACGGATCGCTTTATCGTCGAGTGGTATCAGATTCATCAGGCGAGCTATCCTCAATTCGAGACGTTCCAGATCCAGCTTTTGAATCCGGCGACTTATCCGACGCAGTCGGGCAACGCAGAATGGATGTTCCAGTATGACTCTCTCTCCGTTCGCGCGCTCGCGCCCACGCAAGGGGCGAGTGTTGGCTTCGAGAGCCCTGATGAGCAGTCCTGGCTCAATTACTTCGACCGCGGTTCGTATCGCACGGGCGCGGCGACGCTGAGGAGCCGCGTCGCATTGAAGATTACGACCGAACTGCCGGTAGTCCTGAGAAGTGACCCGCGCGAGATCGAGATTCCGACCGAGATTGCACTGGCGCAAAATTACCCGAATCCGTTCAACCCGGAAACAAATATTGAATTTGCTCTTCCGGCGCAAATGGATGTGCGGCTCGAAGTCTTCGATGTGTTGGGCCGAAGCGTGGCTGTGCTCGCCGACGGCGTCTATGCTGCGGGAACACACCGCGTTAACTGGGCGGCCTTAAGCGATCAAGGTGGGCGGGTTACCTCGGGAATCTACTTCTATAGACTCAGCACCTCGCAGGCCGTCGTGACGAAAAAAATGCTGGTCATGAAATAGTCGCAGCGATCCGGCGAAGAACGAATTCCACACTTTAGGAGCGATAAATGGCGAAGAAATGGACTCCGGCAGAAGAGAAGTTTCTGCTGGACAATTATGGGAAAGTGCCGATGGCGGAACTGGCTGATCGTTTCGGCGTCACTCGCAAGGCGATCAGCGCGAAATTGGACAAGCTTCGCGAGGCACATGGCATCGACCCCGTCGGCGCCCGCGAACGAGCGCAACAGAAATCGTCAAAGCACGGCTTGACCGCAAGTGGAGATCGCCCGCCTTCGCCGGGAGGCGCGATTCCGCGGCCCATCCAACTTATAGATGTGATCAAGAACCCGCAGTCGGATACGATCAACGCTCAGCCACCGGAGGGCATGGTGCAGACCGGTGTGGTGGTTAAGACAGAGAAGGGCTGGCATCCGGTGTTCGTGCCCAAGACTCGCACTCAGAGCTGAGGAGTCCCTTTTGCCCGTTCAGGTCGATGGTCACTCGCTGACGCTGGAATCCGTTTCGGCGGTCGGTAAGGGTGACAAAGCACTTTTGACCGCCAGTGCGGTTGAGGCGATGCAGCGGTCGTGGGACTACGTTAGCAAGCTGGTTAGTGCAGGTGACTCGGCTCCGGCTGTCTACGGAATTAATACGGGCTTCGGAAGTCTGAAGAGCGAACGCTTTTCGATTACCGAAGCCCGTCGTGTTTCCCGCAATCTTATTCTCTCGCACAGTGCGGGCGTAGGTGAGCCGCTTGAAGAGCCTGTCGTTCGCATGACGATACTGCTGCGCGCAAATGCGCTGGCCAAGGGGATCTCCGGGATCAGGCCGGTGGTCGTTCAGACGCTGATCGAGCTGCTGAATCGAAACGTGATTCCGGTCATTCCGGCGCAGGGTTCGCTCGGAGCGTCGGGTGACCTTGCGCCGCTGTCGCATCTCGCGCTCGTGCTCTCCAAGGATCCAGATGACGATCGCGAAGAAGACTCCGGTGAGGCGTGGTTTGACGGCAAGCGCGTGTCGGGCAAACGCGCGATGGAACTGGCGGGCATCGAGCGTTTGATTCTCGAAGCGAAAGAGGGGCTCGCCCTCAACAACGGTGTGCAGGTCATGACAGCAATTGCAGTCCAGACTCTGCTCGGTGCTCAAGCTCTCTGTCTGACGCAGGACATTGCCCTGGCGCTTCACTTGGAGGCCTCCTGTGGAGTTAGCAGCGCGTTTGACGGACGAATCGGCCTGGTCCGGCTATACCGGGGACTCGAAAATGTCTCGACAAATGTGAGAAGATTGATCGCCGGAAGTGAATTGGTCAATTCCGATCCTGGCCGCATTCAAGATGCTTATTCGATTCGCTGCGCGCCACAAATAGCCGGAGCAGTGCGCGATGGACTCTTTCATGTTCGCCAGCAGCTTGGCACCGAGATCAATTCGGTCACGGACAATCCGCTGATTTTTGCGCTGGATGGGGACTCCGTTTCGGGAGGTAACTTCCACGGAGATCCGGTCGGTTTGCCGGTTGATTACATGAAAATCCTGCTCTGCGAATTGGGCAACCTCTCCGAGCGGAGGATCTCACGGCTTATGGACCGCCACTTGAACTACGGTCTTGCGCCCTATCTGGCGCGCAGGCCGGGTGTGGAATCCGGATTGATGATGGCGAGCTATACGGCGTCTGCGCTGGTTGCCGAGTCGAAGGTACTGGCGCATCCGGCATCTATTGATACGATTCCCACTTCAGAAAACCAGGAGGACATCGTCTCGATGGGCACGCATGGAGCGCGGCAGGCTGCGGAAATTCTGCGCAACATTGAAACCGTGGTCGCCATCGAACTGCTCTGCGCCGCTCAGGCGATGGACTTGAGATTGGAAAAAGCTCCGAATGCCAAACTTGGGAAGGGCACGCGAGTGGCGTATGATCTCATCCGGTCGACGGTGCCTGCGCTGAACCGCGATCGAGTCATTGCCGGCGATATTCAAGCCGTGCTTTCGCTCGTCAGACAAGGCACGCTCAATCAAGCAGTATCCGACATGGTCCTCCTGCAATGACCGCCGACAAAGTTCTTCAGTTCTGCGCTCAGCACAAGGAGCACGAAACTCTCGTGCTCCTTGCTGCGCTGTCGATTTTCTGGCGCGAACCGCAACATCCGGAGGCGGAAAAACTACTGTTGCACTATCGCGATAACGGGCTTGACAAAACGGCTTTGCGTGAAACTGCGCTCCAACTTTTCTTATTGGCCGGATTTCAAGCCTCTCTCGAAGCCTTTTTCCAAATCCGGGAAATCTTTGGTGAGACATTGACCGGCGATCCACGTGAACTCGAAGAAATCGCGTGCAGATCTTTTCACGGGCGCGGCCTTGTCTTACAAGAGCGAGTTTACGCCGCCGCCACGCCGAAACTCCGGGAGAATCTCAACACCCTCTCGCCTGAATTGGAGCGCTGGACAGTCAGCATTGGTTATGGCATGGTGATGAGCAGACCCGGATTGCCGCCGCACTGGAGGGAGTTGTTGGAAGTCGCTGTGCTGGCCATCCAGGGCTTTCCCCGGCAACTCCATTCCCACTTGCGTGGGGCACTCAATCTGGGCGCAACACGGGAAGATGTCGAAACTATACTAATGTTATGTGATAATTTCATGGGCGAAAGCCTCCGTAATTCGGCATGGAAAATGTGGAGACACCTCAGGTGAGACCCTGAAAGACTGAAATCCTGAAACACCGGAAAACCAAGAGTGAGAGGCGATGCCTCTCTTTTAAGTTTCTATCTTGCCTAAACTTCTGCCGATGTGGCACGTGAAACGAGTGCAGTCTGCCGTAATGGCATGATTGGCAGATATACAGACCAAGTCAACACTCGTAAAGTTAATATAATCAAATAAAAAAGCATCAGGAACTATCTTTGCTTACGGTCTGTTCGATTAGTGCGATCACAACAAAACTCAATATACTCGCAAGGAAACCCAACCATGTCGAAAATCATCGGAATTGACCTCGGAACGACTAACTCTTGCGTCGCAGTGATCGAAGGCGGCGAGCCGGTCGTTATCCCCAATAGTGAAGGTGCGCGAACGACGCCGTCCGTTGTCGGCTTCTCGAAATCAGGCGAACGGCTTGTCGGAGCCGCCGCGAAACGTCAGGCTGTGACCAATCCCAAAAAAACCGTCTACTCGATCAAGCGCTTCATGGGCCGCGCGTTCGGCGAAGTTACGAACGAAATGAAGATGGTGCCCTACGAAGTCCTGAACTCAGGCGGACAACTCAAGATTAAGATCGACGACAAGGACTACACGCCGCCCGAAATCTCCGCCATGGTCCTGCAGAAGATGAAGCAGTCTGCGGAGGATTACCTCGGCGAAAAGGTCACCAAGGCCGTCATCACTGTTCCGGCCTACTTCAATGACACGCAGCGACAGGCGACGAAAGACGCCGGTGCCATCGCGGGTCTCGAAGTGCTGCGCATTATTAACGAGCCTACGGCCGCCTCGCTCGCTTACGGTCTCGACAAAAAGAAAGACGAGAAGATCGCGGTTTACGATCTCGGCGGTGGCACGTTCGATATCTCCATTCTTGAACTGGGCAGCGAAGGCGTGTTTCAGGTGCTCTCTACCAACGGCGACACGCACCTCGGAGGCGACGATTGGGACCAACGCCTGATCGATTTTCTTGCCGATGAGTTTAAGAAAAACGAAGGCATCGATCTACGCAAAGACCCGATGGCGCTGCAGCGTCTGAAGGAAGCCGCCGAGAAAGCGAAAATTGATCTCTCCGGCCAAACGCAAACGCAGGTTAATCTTCCTTTCATTACCGCTACCGCCGAAGGACCCAAGCATCTCGAACTTACGATCACACGCGCAAAATTTCAGGAGCTGACCGAAGATCTTGTGCAGCGCACGATCGAGCCGACGAAGAAAGCGCTGAAAGACGCGGGTCTGTCGCCGAATCAGATCGACGAAGTCATTCTCGTCGGCGGCGCGACCAGAATGCCGCGCGTGCAGGATATCGTCAAAGGTTACTTCGGTAAAGACCCGCATCGCGGAGTCAATCCTGACGAGGTCGTGGCCGTCGGCGCGGCAATTCAAGGCGGAATTCTCGCCGGTGAAGTGCACGACGTGCTGCTGCTCGATGTGACTCCGCTCTCGCTCGGCATCGAAACCATGGGCGGCGTGACCACGCATCTGATCGAAGCCAACACCACGATTCCAACCAAGCGCACGGAGATTTTCTCTACGGCTGCGGATAGTCAAACGTCAGTTGAGATTCACGTCCTGCAGGGCGAGCGGCCGATGGCGATTGACAACAAGACGATTGGCCGTTTCATGCTCGACGGCATTCCACCGGCACCGAGGGGAATCCCGCAAATCGAAGTCACATTTGACATTGACGCGAACGGGATTCTTTCCGTGCACGCGAAAGACAAGGCCACGAACCGCGAGCAGTCGATCAAGATCACGCATTCGAGCGGTCTCTCGAAGGAAGAGATCGAAAAGATGAAGTCCGACGCGAAGTCGCACGAATCCGAGGACAAGAAGAAGCGCGAGCAGGCCGATATTCGCAATGCCGCCGATGCGATGGTGTTCCAGACCGAGCGGCAGATGAAGGAACTGGGCGACAAGCTGACCGGCGACAACAAAGCCAAACTCGAAGCTGCGGTGGGACGGGTCAAGAAATCGCTGGAAGGTCACGACACAAGCGAGATCAAATCGGCGAGCGAAGCACTGACTCAAATCTGGTCGGAGATCGCTCCCAGCTTGTATCAGCAACAGCAGTCTGCGCAGGAACCGGCACAGCCGGAATCTTCATCCAAATCTTCGGACAACGCCGAATTCGTCGACGCCGAAGTCGTGGACGAAAGTAAAAAGTAGTTCATCATCTGTCGCGACGGCCCCGTGTGGCCGCCGCGACAGATGGCGTCATGATTGCATAATAGTCGTAAATGAAAGCAGTTATTTTCCATCAGTACGGGTCTCCCGATGTGCTGAGGCTCGCGGAGATTCCCACGCCGGCGCCGAAGGCCAACGAGGTGCTGGTGAAGGTACGCGCGTCGTCGGTCAATGCCGCCGACTGGCATTTGTTGCGCGCCGATCCGTTCCCCGTCAGATTCATGATGGGCTTGTTCAAACCGGGCAAGATCAACTGTCTTGGAGGCGACATCGCCGGCACTGTGGAGGCCGTCGGCAAAGATGTCACCGAGTTCAAGCCAGGCGATGAAGTATTCGGCGATGTGTTCGACGACCGTTTGGGTGGTTTTGCGGAGTACAAGTGTGCGCGCGCCAGTGTGCTCGCCCACAAGCCTGTGAACCTCTCATTTGAAGAGGCCGCCACCGTGCCGCTTGCCGCTGTTACAGCCTCTCACGCGCTGCGCGGTTTCGGAAAAGTCCAGCCCGGCGAGAAAGTCCTGATCAACGGCGCCGCCGGCGGAGTCGGAACGTTCGCGATTCAGATTGCCAAGGCGCTTGGTACAGAAGTTACCGCCGTCTGCAGCGCGCAAAACTCCGCTCAAGCGCGCTCGCTTGGTGCGGACTTCGTGATCGACTATGCCAAGGAGGACTTCACCCGCAACGGCGAACGCCATGATCTTATCCTCGGAGTCAACGGCTATCATCCGCTCGGCGATTACAAGCGGGCACTCGCGCCCGGTGGCCGCTACGCAATGGTGGGTGGCACGAACATGCAGATGTTTCAGGCGGTCGCATTCGGAAAACTCTATTCGCTCATAGGCGGAAAGCAGATGGGCATGGTCGCTTCACGGCCCGACAAGGCAGAATTGCAGTACGTCGGGGGACTGATCGAAGCGGGCAAAGTGCGGCCGGTCATCGACAAACGCTTTTCCTTGTCGGAAGTCCGCGAAGCCATTCGCTACGTGGAAACCGTTCACGCCAGAGGCAAGGTCGTGATCTCCATCCCGTAGGGGCCGATTGCATCGCCCGTTGAAGGCGTGACACATTTTGAAGGCGGGCGACGCAGTCAGCCCCTACAATCCGAGACGCTTCATTATGGATTTTGGATTTCGGACTTTTGCCGACTGAAGGATCCGGATTCGTAGCGCGTTGCTTGCAATGCCGACCATCGTAGGGACAACCCCGCGTGGTTGTCCGCCGGTAGCGCCGCACGGATGTGCGCTCCTAAAATATCAACAATTGCGGGGCATGTGAAGACACATGCCGCTGCGAGGAAATCAGGCAGGCGTTGTCCGAACCCCCCCGCCCTCCGCAAGCGGAGGGTGAAGTCATAAGACGCTGTGAACCCCCATTGGTGGACGATAGACCCGCAAGATGGGCTGACCGCGTACCGCGAATCCGCATGCTTCCCCCCTTGCAATTCCTCGCTGAAATTCGTATCTTGCACACAAACAATGCGTAAGCTCAAGACCTACAACTCTTGACCGAACTTCAACACGTCTTTTCCGCTGAAGGGCTGACGATTATCGTCACGCTGATTATCCTCGAGGGGCTGCTCTCGGCGGATAATGCGCTGGTGATGGCCGTCATGGTGCGGCCGCTGCCGAAACACGAGCAGAAGCGGGCTCTGCTGTACGGGATCGCGGGCGCGTTTGTGTTCCGTTTCCTGATGCTGCTGACGGCGCACTGGATCATCAAATTGTGGTATCTGCGCGGAGCCGGTGCGGCCTATCTTGCGTGGCTTGCGTTTCAGCACTTCCGGCACCGCTTTGGCGGTCAGCGGGATTTTCACACAAAACCCGCGGGGTTCTGGAAGACGGTGATCATGGTCAACCTTGTGGATTGTGCATTTGCCATCGACTCGGTGCTTGTCGCCGTCGGGCTGTCGGACGACCTGTGGATTGTGTTCACCGGTGTGGCCTTGGGAATCGTCGCCGTGAGGATTGCAGCCGGAGCTTTTATCAAGACTCTCGAGCGATGGCCGGCACTTGAAGATGTGGCCTACCTGTTGATCGCCTGGATATCCATCAAACTGTTTATTGAATCGTACGGAATGGCCGTGGGGGACTTGCATTTGGAGATGCCGCACTGGTTATTCTGGCTGGGAATGGGGTCCATAGCAGTTGGCGGAACGCTCTATGCTGTGCGAAAGGCTGCAAAACTCGAATCAACTGTGTCCATGAATGAGCAGATTGAAAAGGCGATTGAGTCCAAGTGATTTCGACCGCTAAGCTATAAAGACTAAAAGTTTAAGTTGAACTGGGCGCGAAATCCGGGTTGATTTCGGGCCCTTTTTTTTGTATATTAGCAGTTTGCCAGTATTGGGTTAGGGCATTTGGACCAACCGCCCTGCAAGGCTGGATTACGCAGGCTCTTATGGATAGAAAAATCAGAATCTTAGTCGCCAAACCGGGGCTCGACGGACACGACCGTGGGGCCAAGGTAATTGCCGCTGCTTTTCGGGACGCTGGAATGGAGGTCATTTATACAGGGCTTCGGCAGACCCCGGATATGATCGTCAGTGCCGCACTGCAGGAGGATGTGGACGTGGTTGCATTGTCCATACTCTCAGGTGCCCATATGACCATTTTCCCATCAGTCCTCCATCTCATGAAAGACAAAGGGATGAATGATGTGTTACTCACGGGAGGTGGCATTATTCCCAAGGAAGAGATGGATGAATTGGAAAAGATCGGGGTAGGAAAGTTGTTCGGACCGGGCACTCCAACGTCGGTGCCGATAAATTACATTCGCGAGTGGGTCTCGGCACACCGCCGGAACTGATTCAAAGTAATCTTGTAACCCATATACAATCGAGGACATGTCAGGCCATAGCAAATGGGCGACGATCCGTCGCAAGAAAGAGAAGATAGACGCCGCTCGCGGGCAGGTGTTTACGCGGTTGATTCGTGAAATAAACATCGCTGCACGCTTGGGCGGATCGAATATCGTGGCAAATGCGCGATTGCGCTCGGCGGTTGACGCCGCCAAGGCGGCGAACATGCCGGCGGATAATATCGACCGTGCGATCAAAAAGGGCGCAGGCGAGTTGGAAGGACAGATCCTCGAAGAAGTCGTGTACGAAGGTTACGGTCCGGGCGGCGTAGCGGTGCTGGTTGAGTGTGTTACCGACAATCGTAACCGCACGGTCGGCGAGGTTCGGCACTGCTTCACGAAGCGGAACGGGAACATGGCCGAGGCGGGTGCCGTTGCCTGGATGTTCGACCGCCGGGGCTATCTCACCCTTGAAGCCGATCAAGGCTCCGAAGACGAGATCATGGAGATTGCACTCGAAGCCGGAGCATTGGACGTCGAGGGCGATGATACGATCTGGGAAGTCTATACCGCGCCGGAATCGCTCTATCTGGTTAAGGCGGCTCTGGAAGCCAAAGGCAAGAGAGTGAGTTCAACCGAGATCTCCTATATCCCGAAAAACACGGTTAAAGTTGAGCAGGACAACGCGAAAGCCGTGCTGAATCTTATCAGCGCGCTTGAAGAACTCGACGACACGCAGCACGTCTACTCCAATTTCGAAATGGACGATGCGTTGATGGAAGCGATGGGGTAGGGCATCAAAGGCTGAAACTCTGAGACGCTGAACCGCCGAATCGCGAAGTCCCGAACGGTCGAAGGGCTGAAGAGCTGTCCCGGCAAAAAACTCGAAGTGAGCAACGACCAGATTATCATGGGGGTGGATCCGGGATTGGGGGCGACCGGGTGGGGAGTCGTAGAACTTCGCAATGGGAAGTTTCGCTACGTGGATTCAGGAGTTATCCGAACCCGGTCTGAGTCTCAGATTTGCAATCGACTTGATCAATTGTTTGTCGGCCTGCAGTCCGTGGCGAGAAAACACCGGGTGAATCGCGCGGCGGTCGAGAGTGGTTATGTCGGTCACGGTCCGCAGGCGGCGATGAAATTAGGGCAGGCGCGCGCGGCGGCAATCCTCGCGCTGACGCGGATCAATATTGAGGTGAGCGAACTTGCGCCGCGATCGGTCAAACTTTCTATCACCGGACGGGGAGGGGCCGCCAAAGCTCAGGTCGGATATATGGTAGGGACGATCCTCGGATTACAGTTTGATGCAGGGGAAGAAGATATTTCAGACGCCCTTGCGGTCGCCCTGTGTGAAGGCATGCAGCGAAATCGAATTCTCGAATCGAGCAAGGCGTGATTGAATTTGTCGACGGCGAGTTAATCTCCAAGTCTCCGTCCTACGCGGTGATTAAGGCGCAGGGTGTCGGCTATCGCCTGATCATTTCGCTTTCGACCTTCGATGACTTGCCGCCGGTCGGAGACCCACTGCGACTCTGGTCGCACTATCAACTTCGCGAGGACGAGGCGACACTATTCGGTTTTTCGACTCTTGAAGAGCGCTGGCTGTTTCAGCAATTGATCTCAGTCAACGGAGTCGGGCCGAAGCTTGCCATTACCATGCTTTCATCCGCGCGGGTTGAGGCGATCCGACATGCGGTTGCCAACGGTGACAGCGATAGACTGAAAGCGATTCCCAAAATTGGCGCGAAAATCGCCGAGCGGATTGTACTCGAACTGAAAAAGAAAGTTCAGCAGGTGTCGCCGGCGGGAGACGGCGCGGTTTTCAGCGGAAGCGGCTCAGCGATCGAGCAGTCGATCGAGGCCTTGGTGGCGCTTGGATTTTCGCGACTGGAAGCCGAACGGGCGGTGGAGCGGGCGCGATCCAAAGGGGCCTCGGCAGTTGAAGAATTGGTCAAGCATTCGCTGCGAGGCAGTTGATGCCGCGGGTTATTGAAGCCGTACGACAAGACGAAGACCGCGACCTTGAGGTGACCCTCAGGCCGGCGAGTTTCGATGATTTCGTCGGTCAGCCGAAGGCTAAAGAGCAGCTCGCGATATTCATTCAGGCTGCGAAGTCGCGCGGCGAAGCGCTGGATCACTGTCTGCTTTACGGCCCGCCGGGACTCGGGAAGACCACGCTCGCGCACTTGATCGCGCGAGAGATGGGGAGCGGGATTCGCGTGACAACCGGACCCGTGCTTGAGCGCCCGGCAGATCTGGCCGGAGTGCTGACGAATCTCTCTCCGGGGGATGTGCTCTTCGTCGACGAGATTCACCGCTTGAGTCCGACAGTGGAAGAGTATCTGTATCCGGCGCTCGAAGATTTCAAACTCGATATCGTCATCGACAAAGGTCCGGCTGCCAGAACTCTTCAGTTGCCGCTGAACAAGTTCACGCTTGTCGGCGCGACAACGCGGGCCGGGTTATTGACGGGTCCGATGAGATCGAGATTCGGAGTGACGCTGCGGCTGGATTATTACGAAGATGAAGACCTGGGACTGATTTTGAGGCGCTCGGCGTCGCTGCTCGGCACTCAGTGTGACGAAGCGGGAATCGCCGAGATTGCGTCGCGCTCGCGGGGCACTCCGCGGGTGGCGAATCGCTTGCTGCGCAGAGTGCGGGATGTCGCGCAGGT
>CAZGVT010000026.1:0-6416 GCA_964529255.1 uncultured Alphaproteobacteria bacterium
GCACAAGGTCCACCTGATTCGTGTCGTTGTAAATGTAAATCGTAAAACTGCGCAACGTGTCCGACGGGCCCATGGTTCCGGAAAGCGTGATGGTATCGCCGAGCGCGCCGTAGATCAGATTCGGAGAGAATGAGAAGTCTACGGCATAGGCGCCGGAGCAGACAAGGAGCGTCCATAGCAGCACACACTTGGCAAGCGTAACGTTCATACCAGGAGGTTTCGGATCTCTGCTGTTGCAGTTGTTCAGTCACACTCCTCCGCCGCCGGAATCTCTCCGGCGGCGGAGGCATTTTTGACTATCTGGTCAGAAGCATCTTGTGGGTCGACACAAAATCGTTGGCATTGAGCCTGTAGACATAGAGGCCCGATCCAACGGTCCGGCCACCGTCATTTCTTCCGTCCCACTGTATCCGGTGTGAGCCGGCCGGAAGCTCGCCTGCAACCAGCGTACGCACAATTTGCCCCGTTGTGTTGTACACGGTGAGTTGCACATTTGCATGCTCGGGGAGATCAAACCGGATGGTAGTCGCCGGATTGAATGGATTCGGGTAGTTCTGATAGAGTGCATAAACGGTCGGAAGCGCCACACGCGCTCCGAATGAAAGCGTGGAGCCTTCCGATTCGAGGATGGCTCCGGTGCCGTCTGCGAGCTTGATGCTTGTCAATGCGATTTCAGTTCCCATTGCGTTGCTGTCTTTCCACCGGAACGTAATCGTCGCCAGCAATGGATCGCCGGAAATCATCCCAGACTCACCGAGGGCCGCTGCGACGACACCAATTCCGGCGTCAGCGCCGGAAATCAGCGCGGATTTACTCCACGGCGTGCCGTTGGTCACGTCAATTGCGTGGTCGGTCGAAGATACGAATTCGAGCACGCTCCCGTCGAATGATAGAATCGCTTCAGCTGCCTTGACGGCCTGCGAAGAATTTCCACTGAGCGCGATCGTCACTACAAACTCCTTACCGACTTCAATCATCTGATTGGCGGGAACCGTGGCGACAATCGTCGGGAGTTCGTCCAGACCGCGGAACGGCTGCTCGCGAGGTGACGGAGTGATACGGAACTCTCCCGGGAGTCCGATTGGCGGGGCGACGATGCCGTACTCAAAGCTGAACGGTACAAGATCATCAAAGTCTACTTCGTTATCGGGATAGGGCACGCCTTTGCCGACACCATTCTCTTCGGATTCAGGTCCGATGTCGCAGAACGGCGATCCTGCCGGAGCGGTGAAGTAGTTGCTGGCAAGGAATCCCAGATCATCCGTGTCCACGTAGCCGCGCGATCCGGCGAGACCCGGTGCGCTGACCGGTGCAAAGTCACCGAGCCAGTAGTTGGTCGCGCGATCCGCATTGCCCGGAGGCGATGTCCACGTGGGATCGATCGCGCTGGACGACCAGTTGCCTCCGGCATCTTGTACAAAGGTTACGTAGCGATACACATCACGTGCTTCGCCGCCATCGGGCCAGCCGGGAGCGCCGCCGCCGAACACGCGTCCGTCGTCCCGCCAGTAATCTCCGGTGCTGTTGTGATCATTCGGCGCGCCGGTGTAGGTATCCGAGAGAAGCGTGCCGGAGACACCAGTCTGCTCCGCAACTTTGGTGAATCCTGCGGGCGGATAGATTGTCGGATAATTGCCGACCACATCGAAAATCGCTCCGGTGTAAGTTGGATAGCCTGCCGCGCCGATGGTCACAGGGCTGCGCCAGACTTCCATTTTCACCGCTTCCGCGTTCGACGCGGCCCAACTCCACTTCAGCCAAACGCTTTGACTGGTTGGCCGTGCGTCAAGGAACGATACGGTGTTTGCACTCGGATCCACATTGTCGATCCAGATCGTAAACGGTCCGCTGACGACGCCATTCTCAGCGCAGTCCTCCACTTTGAAGAAGATGTTGAAGGAGACGTAGTTGAACGCGGGTCCGTACATCAGAATGTAGTTCCAGACTGCGGCGGCCTCGGCGTCCGAAATGAGATAGCATCCACCCGCCGCACTCAACGCGCCAAGACTCATCCACGGTCCTCCGATTCCCGCACCGAAGAAAAGCTCTCCGGTATTGGCTTCGCACGCGCTGTTGGTCCACAGCGTCCAACATACTTCGAGATAGTCATCCAGCAGCGTCGGACCCGTTGTGTTATTGTACACGAAAGCCGGATTGCTGTTGGTCTCCGTCGTGAATACCGGAGCCGACGTATCCTTGACAAGCGTCAACAAACTCGTCCCCGAGTTGCACTCCGTGTCGGAATAGTTCAGCGTAACCGTATTACAGCCTTCGCTCATCCACGCCCAAATCGCGGCGGCTTGACCGGCGTCGGGGAAGGTTGCATTGACATAATCCACAACGACTGCCGGCGGAACAAGAGTCATCGTGTTCGGTCCGTATGTCACTGTTACGGAGTAGAGCGGAGATTCTCCCGCGCCGCGCAGCACACTGATGGGAAGCATTCCCTCCATCTGTGTGGAATTACCGAAGGCCGAGCAGGTGGCAGTGTTCACGAAGCTTGCCACGGGAACGGCGCAGTCCACGGTAATGTCCACAGTTCCCAGCATGAAGAGGTTTGTGAACCAGATCGCATTCACATCTCTAAAGCGGGAGCTGTCTCCGGATACGGTATACGTAACATTGTGTGCACCCGAGACATTTTTCAGCGGTATGCAAGCGATGTATTGTGTGCCCGTAAGATCCATACTGCCACCCGCGCTGATGTTCCAGGCCACATTGACCTCGATTTCATTCAGTGCGGAGCGGCGGGCGTTGCAGAGTGCCGGAAGCAGATTGGTTGCAATGTTTGTCGCCGGACCGACATTGTGATTTGCGCCGGGGTAGCCGGGATCGGTTGCCCAATCGGCATCGAATTCGGCCGGGAGTTTTACAAATATCTTGCCGGTGACCATCGCGGCCTGATTAAAGGTCAGATAGAGCGTGTCTTTCGGGCACGTGCCGCCGAAACATCCGATCCACGCGCTGGCGAGAAAATCGAGATCGCCGCAACCGTTTGGATTCGGATTGTAGTCGACATTGCCGCCGCCGCCCGAAATGTCGTACTGCGCAGAATAGCCGGGATTGGCGACAAAGTCGGAGTAGCAGTTGCCGTCCCAAGTGTGACCGGAGGTGTTATCAAATGCGTTTACCGTGTTTGAAGACAGCGAGTTGTCAGTCACGCTCACCGCCTTACCCGGATCAACCCATACGACAATACCGCCACCGCCGTTGCCGGATAACGCACTGGATATATCCGTGTCATCCACATTATTTCCGATTGACAGATTGGCCGGGCAGCCGGTATAGGTTCCGCCGATGACATTCAGCGTTGTGAGAGATCCGGGATTGGGAGCATAGGTGCCGTCGTTTCTGCCCTTCACCGTGAGTCCCGTTCCGTTGGTCAGGTCACCTGTTCCGCAATTCGTCACCGTCAAATTGCTGAAAGTGAGGTTGGAATAGCTCGCGTACTTAAGGTTAACGTCAATCCCTGCCGCATATGCTCCGGACGTGCCGCTGTTGCTGACGACGACGTCAGTAAACGTTGCGTTGTCCAGGCTCTCGATATAGAGACCTCTTGACATATTGTTGTTGAAACTTGTTCCGGTCACCGTAACATTGGTCAGGATCGGCTTTCCCACCCCCATGTAGTCCTGCATGCCGTAAGCGTTTCCATTCATCTGGCCGCCCGTGATCTCCAGACCATTCGCGCCGACATAGGAAGCAAACCGTAATCCGGTGTTGCCGTTCGACGACAGATCGCAGTTGATGAATTTCAGATCAGAGAAGTTTCCCGAGCCATCAACCGGATTCGTGTTGACGCCGTGCGAGGAGTTGGAAACGCACGCGACATTGTCAAAGGTCAGAAAACTTGCATTCGGCGCGTTGATGTCGATTCCGTTCGTCGCGCCGGTGACACGCAAGTCCTTGATGATGAGTCTATCGATCGAAGAACTTCCGCTCGCGTTCACGATGATACCGATGCCTGAAGTCGGGTCAATAATCGAATTCGAAATCGGATTGCTGCCGCTTCCGGCGCCGTCAAGTACGATTGTCGAGTTGAGTACGACGTTCTCGTTGTAGGTTCCGGGCATGATGTAGACCGTACTTGCGGTAACGAGATTGACGCCTTCCTGCACTCGACCGAGAGCGCCAACTTGGGCGGAAAGATCATCGACATACAGTGTCGAAAAGTCTCCGTCGAACCCCGGTGTTCCGTAGGTTCCGTCATTGGCCATCCACGGAGTGAAGTCAGCAAGCCCCGAGACAGTGGTGCCCCAGTCGGGTTGGTCATCGCCCCACCAGTTGCCGGACGCGTCGACCAAATCGGTCACAGCGGGAGCAACGAGCAGTTCAAATCCTGCGTTGCCGAAAATGCTGTTATTGAAGATCGTCACGCGCTCGGTGGGAATCACATGGAAGGCAACTTGAATTCCGTCACTGCCGTTTGCGCTGATCGAGTTGCCGGTGATGGTGAGGTCTGAGCCCTTGATGTCGATTCCGCTGAAGGTGGATCCGCTGATGTCATTGTCCGAAATCGTGACGAATGTCGTGGTCCCCCACAATGACACGCCTTTCCTCGTTCCCGTAAAGCTGTTGCCGGAGACGAGCAGCTGAGTATTATTGCTGCCGGAGACTCCTTCGCCGCCGGGGAATCCCGCCGCGACATTGCCGGTAACACTCGAGTTGGCGGTGCCAGTGAGGTAAACCGCTTTGCAATCCGCCGCCGGAGTGGCGTTCGGACCGAATACGTTGTCGGTAACGTCAACGTTCGTCGCGGGATTGGGCTGCACCACGACACACTGCTTCGTAGCAACGATCCGATTGCGCTGCACCGTCAGATAGTCGTTGCCTTTGTAGAGCACTGTTGTGTAGCCGTCCATGATATTGTCTTCGATCGTCACGTGATCGTCCCAGCAGCGAATCGTGGATTCATCCGCCCAGTTGATGACCGTGCTGCCGTTGAGCGTAAGCCCGGAGATGGTCGCATTTTGTATTCCGGCGGGAATTTCGACCATGACATTGGGATTCACCGGAGCTACGCCAACAAGATCGATGATTGATTCAGCCGCGGGATTAACTCGGGCGCCGGTCGCAGTCGGGTCGACGCCGAACTGCGCACCGCGCAGGCTCAGCGCTTTGTTGATATTCACGCGCTCGTGATATACACAAGCCGACAGCGATGCAATCCCGCCGGGGGAGACAAGATTGATGCCATCTTGCACACGACCCGGACAACCGACCAATGTCGTGCCGCCGAATAGTCCGCTGTAACTTATGGACCCGACGCCGGAGATGCCGACGTCCACGCCACAAGCGCTAAACGTGGTTGTGGCTGCGGAAACCGCGCAACTGAAATCCGCCGGAACGCTTTCATCGGTTTCGAGCCAGAATCCGTAATCGGCGTCGCTGACCGAGTTGCCGGTGAAACTCGCCACGACATTTTGTTGCCACGAAAGCCATGCGTCGGGGCCCGGCGTCACATAGATGCCGACACTTCCTGAGAGCCCTTCGCAGTCAACCGCATTGTTGGTGAAGGTGGCGGTTCCGGGCGACGTGTAACCTGTCCCCCATGCCATCAGGCCGACATAGCAGCCACTGATTGTGTTATTGTCGACCAGTGGATTCACGACATTGGGGAAGAAGACAAAAATTCCGTAGGAGCAGTCGTCCACTTGATTGTACTGCAGCACGTCGGCGACTCCATCACCATAAGAGTTGTTGTTGTCCGTGTGGAGTCCGGTTCCGCTCGTATTCACAACATTGTACAGAAACTGGATTCCCTTGGAGTGGTTCGCCGCGATGCCGTCATTGGAGAGCGAAACAGTGTTGTATTCGACGATGCCTGAAGAGTGCCACGCGAATAACGCAATCGAACTTGCGCCACCATCCACATTCTGCACGGTGCAATGATGGAAGTGGAAAGTCGTGTTGTCATCTCGCGAGTAGAGGCCGCGCAGGTAGATGTTCTTGACGGTCACATGGTGCACGACAAGATTCGTCGCAAGCGCTCCGGTGATGATTCCGTTGCGCGCGTCAATGTCCGCGCCGTGGCGGATAATGCCGCCGGTCAAACTCGAGTTGTCACCGTCAACTGTCAGATTGCTGAGGGTCACGTCGGTGGCTGTTATGATGACAACCTGCGAACCGCGGAACGATGGTCCGGCATCGGGATTTGGAATACCGACGTCGGAGAATGCCGGATAAATAGTCACCGAGGCTTCGCCGGCACCGTCGATGTTCAGCGATTTGTTAACGGTGATGTTCTCAAAGTATGCACCGGCTTCAACGTGAATCATGTCACCGTTGTTTGCAGCATCAATGGCCGCTTGAATCGTTGTGTAGCACGGTGTGCCTCCCGCACACGTCCCGGACGGATTGACGTAAATATCAATGACGTCGATGCGATCCGGATCGCCGGGCTCTGCCGCGACAGT
>CAZGVT010000026.1:6426-12604 GCA_964529255.1 uncultured Alphaproteobacteria bacterium
CAGTGGGTGTTGCAACGGAGAACTCTTCTGCAATGGCGGCGGCGGCGGGAACGGGTGCTTGGAGCAAAGCCGAGGGAGCTGCTGATGAGCAGATGGCACCACAGAGCAACAGCCCGGCGAGGAGCCACGATATTCGTGGCACGCAATCAGCGCCACCCGAGGGCGCGTAACAATGGAGAGGGTTGTTCATGACTAATTTCCCTGAGTGAGTTTTGAAGGTTTGGCCAGTGTATGCGTTGAATGGAACGAAGAGTTTTGCGGTGGAGACTGTGTGAGTGTTCTGACCTACGGTTGAGTTTTCCGGGTACGCACCTGAAACACGCCCGCGTTCACCGCGCCCGTATCTCCCGGCTGGTAGGTATTCTGGACATACGTGCTGTAATAAAAAGTGTCGGCCGTCGAGCCGATCTGAATCGTATCCAGTTCGCTATTGATGACGTCGGTCAGGTAAACCTGATAGAGCGGACTGATCAGCGTATCGTCGTCCAGATCATAGAACACTCGGTTCCAGAGGATCAGAATCGAGTCGTCATGTGCCGGTGCAGGGAGTACGTCGATGATTACGTGAGCGGGAGGGTGTGGAGGCGTCGCTTCAATGAACACATAAGCCGTGTCGCCGTCAAATTGAATCGGCTCGGGGGCATCCGCAGTGCCGCTGAAACCGCGGCCGCTGAAGAATCCGACTCGAGCCGTGTCATCCTGCGGCGGAAGGGTCGTCGTCAATGTCAGCGTTGCAAGCACGGTGTTTCCGCTCAGGTTAGGATGAAAAAATCCATCGAGTAAGAGCGTGTCGCCGGTGATCATCTCCGGCATGAGATTCAATCTTGGGTCAGAGCCAGGATCGACTGCGAGCAACACGAGCGGTGATTCGAGCAGGATGTTCAGACTCCAAACTCGCGCATCGGTGAAGGTGCCACTCACTGTCATGTGAAAAGTATCACATGCAAGAACATGAGAAAGCGTCGGCGAAAAATGAATAAATCCGCCCGTGTCATCGAGCGGATGTCGTTCAAACTGGTTTTTCAAGTCAAGACTGTATGCATTCGCAACAATCAGACACAGCAGGGCAAGGCACTGCAGAACAACCGACGAAATTGCGGAGCGAAGTTGCGTAATCATACCTAAACCTACAATTAAATATACAAAGTGAACGTGGTGGCCGCCGATTCACTCAATCCAGCAGTGCACGGCAGACCAAGCCAAACGCCAATTCAATATAAACACAATTGCCCGAATAGTCAAGAAACGCACTCGCCTGAGCGGCCCCAAGATCCATCGTGCGTATAGCGATAATCGCACCGAGAGCGCAGGAAATCGCAACTATCATCCTGTATTGAAGCGGGTCCATAACGCTGGAATCGGCGAGACTCGAGAGTAGAAACACCTCCAGGTGCATCGCGGCGAATTGAGGAAGCAGATCATGCCTGTCCGATTTACTTGATGTGATGGTTCGCCTTCAATTCACTCGGGTCAGGCTCTGCGTGTCCATCGCAAGCCGTTCGACGGGCGGAGCCCGCCGCCAGAGCTTATCTCAAAATACCAGAGTTATGTTTGTTCGCCGCGCGCGGCGCCCTCACTCCGCCGAAATCCACCCCGCTCCGGTGTCCATCTTCCGGGCCCCGGGGACGGGCGCTTTATCGAGTTACCGGAGCGAAATCGCCGTTGATGTTTTGGGGATACGCTCTAAAACTCATCTCAAAAATACTCCTGCTGTTGCGAGCGTATAGTAGAGGCGGGTCTCCGTGCCCGCCCGTTCATGGAAACAACGATACGGGTCACACCGCCGCAGCGATTCCGGCAGAGTGGCGCGTGTCAAGATTCCGTGATCGCGATCCCATCTCTGCGCCTGGCCCTGTTCGGTGAGTTGCGGCGCGCCATGAAAAACCCCTGCCGATGTAGTTATCAGCAGGGGTCGATCCGCGGACGCGACGAGCGATGTTACGCATTTGCTCCGGATAGTGCGCGTGGGAAGAGAATGTTGTTCTCCTTGTGAATATGCCAGTGCAGATCGCGTTCGAGTTCCTCCAGCCCCGCGTACAATCCGCGAAAGCTGTTGCATGCACCTTCGGGCGGAGTGTAGTCGCCGGTGAGCCGGCGCAATTCATCCAGCGCTCTGCCGGCCGATTCGTGCTCCGCTTCCATGACACTGATCGGACCGAATAGCTGCCCGGCAACGTGCGGAGGCAGCAATCCCTGCTCTATCCGCTTAATGGCGGGAAATAGAATGTTCTCCTCCTTGTACATGTGCGAATCCAATTCGGCAAACAATCCGGCGTACACTTCCAGCACCGAGCGCAATTCCGGATGACTCGCCCCGTGCACATTGTAGACCTTTTCTGCCAATGCCCCGAGAGTCGGCAACGCCTTGTGCAGGTAGTTGTGATGAATACTCAAAATGTTGTCAACCAGCGCGGACATGGGCTCCTTCGTCCAGTCCGGCTCGTTGCTTGCATCCGGCGTTTGCTCCTGCAACAGCAATTCGGCGAGCACTACTTGCGGATCAATCGACTTCCGTTCGCAGGCCGTACTCAGCGGAATGCCTCCGCCGCAGCAGAAGTCAATCTGAAACTGTTGGAACACCCGCGCGCGGCTGGGCCGCTCGACGACAAGTTCTCCGACTCGCGACTCCAGAGAGATACTCATGGCTTCTCCTTCAAATCAGTTATGTGTGATTGTCTCAGCATGTTGGCGCGAAACCTGGTCCTGAACAGTCGGGTTTCGCACTCATCTGCATCCGAAAAAAGCTGGCAACTGCCCCGCGATCGGAGCAAAGAATCGAACCGGCTCACCGGCATCCGGGACCGGCCCGTGAACCACGCCCGGCCTCAATTCAGACTCCCGCGGTCAGTCCTGCCGCTCTTCAATTTGTCGCATCAGCATCGGCGCCTTGCTGCGCATCATCTTCTGCACGACGATGTGCATCCATAGCAGACAAACCAGCGACAACGCCGCAAGAAACATCCACGAGGTTGTCCAAATACCCGTCCATTTGAGCATGTAGCCGAACAGAATCGGGCAGAAGAATCCGCCCAGCCCGCCGACAACTCCCACGATGCCGCCTACCACGCCGATCTGCTGCGGATAATAATCCGGTATGTAACGGAACACCGCTGCCATACCCATTCCCATCATGACCCCCACGAAAAATAGTATGCACGTGAAGACCCACACGTTTGCTTGAAAAAACACATGGGTAATGCCGCGCGCCAGCAGTTGCTTCTTTTCTACCGTGTCACCCACGCGTACCACGGGTTCGTGCCAGAATTCACCCGAGGGGAGCACTATTATTGTGTGCTCATGGTGAGCCCGCCACGACTCCGGTTCGGGTCTCAGAGCATAGTCCCTCTGGTCTACGCGAATTAATGTGTCCGATACGAATTCAACTGTTCCCGCGCGAACGCTGGACACGCCCGGACCGGGTGACTCGATGTCCATTCGCGGAACGCACAACAGCGCGCAGCCCGCCAAACAGCTCCCCAGCACCATGTACATCACACGTCGCGCGCCGATCCTGTCCGAAATCCAGCCCCCCAGCGCGCGGGTTACTCCCGACGGCAAACTGAAGATCGCCGCCATCATTCCCGCCGTGGCAACACTCATCGTATAAACGTTCACATAGTAGGGAATCAGCCATTGCGCAAGCGCGACAAATGCGCCAAAGACCAGAAAGTAGTACAAGCCGAAACGCCAGACGCGCAGGTACTTCAGCGGTTCGAGACGCTGCCGCAAGCTCAATCCCGCGGAGCGCTCAAGCTTCTTTTCATACGTCATGAAGTAAAAGACGACCGCCATGATCACGAGCGCCGCGGCATAGAGCTTGGGCAATGTGCGCCAGCCGTCTATGTTCGTTCCGTTGTCCGTCAGCCAGCGGAGCACAAACGGCGCGCCCATACTTGTCAGCGCGGAACCCGCGTTGCCGACGCCGAAAATACCCAGCGCGGTGCCCTGCCGTTCTTTTGGAAACCAGACTGAAGTGTAAGCGATGCCCACTGCGAAGGCCGCGCCGGTCAGACCGAATCCCAGACTGGCGAAGAGGAATTGATAATACTCATTTGCCGCGCCGGTCATGAACATGGGAATTGCGGAGATGAGCATCAGAATGGTGTAGACGCGACGTCCGCCATACTTGTCCGTGAGCACTCCGACCGGCAAACGCGTCAGCGATCCGGTTAGCACCGGTATGCCGATCAGCCAACCCATCTGCGCCTTGTCCCACTGAAAAACGTCATTGTCAACGAGGAACGTGACCAACACGCCATTCATCATCCATCCGGCAAAACAGACGGTGAATGCGAGCGTGTTGAGGACGAGAACTTGAACCGCGCGTCTGCGATCTTGCAAGATTATACCTCGCAGGAGTTAGTATGGGCGCTCATTGGGCGATTTTGCTGAAGCGCTTGCGGCAAGGCCATGCAACAGATGACTGAACCCGAAAAAACCGGCCAGTGTCGCGAGCACGATCAGGATAACGTGAAGTCGGTAGAACTTCAGATTATTCAGGAACAGGCGCAGCGGGCTGCCATGCACCTTGTTGAGCGGATGGGTTCCGTCCAGATACTCTCGCGCATCCGGAATACCGTCGAGATCAAGGTCGCTCTTAAATCCGTAGACTTCAGCCAGTTGCGCGGGATGCGCGCGCAGATCAAGAAACTTCGTCTTGCCGACAACCGTAATTATGTTGTTTCCGAATTCGTTCAAGATCGGGCTCTGTACAGGTATGCCGGGGGCGAAAGCGCCCCGCGCTGCATTGAGCCGGTTCAATTCTTCCGGTGTGAGGCTTCCGATTTGACCGCGAGACGCGCCCTCGGGTCCGTCACTGTTGGTGTGGCACATGGCGCAGTTGATCGGGCGGCCGGAATTTTCCTGTGAAAACTTCTGGAACTCGGGGTACGCAAGGCAGTCTCCGGTAACCACAAGCAGGATAATCATCGTGATTCGTACCATCCTTGTCACCCCTTGATCGCATGATAAATGCTCTCGCCGAACAGCGTCATGATGATCATGTACGCGGCGATTGCCGACGCAATCCAGCGCATGGTCTTATGACTCGTCCCCTTGAAAATCCAGGGCGCAGCAAACAAGCCCAGCGTGGCAAGCGTCATCACGACAATAATGATCCAGAATGGAAGGAGCTCCATCGGATAGTAAACAAAATAGAAATACCATTCCGGCTTGATACCGTCGGGCGTTGATCCCAGCGCGTTGTAGGGTTCAAGCAGCGGGTAGGGAAACAATGCGTCGAAGGGAAGGCAGAGGGCAAGGATAAATACCGCGAGAAATGCGATGCCCCACTCCTTAAAATCCTTCAGCACAAAGAAGGGAAAGAATTTCTCCTTGCGACGCGGTTTATCTTCAATGCCGGGGCTCATGCCGTGCAATTGAACGGAGAGAAGATGAAGACCGATCACACCGAATACGAGCAGCGGCAGAATAACCACGTGAAGAGCGAAGAAGCGGCTCAAAGTGGCTTGACCAATTGCGGGAGCGCCTTGAATCGTCACGCGCACGTCTTCGGCCAGATGGGACAGAGCCGCCGGCAAATACTGTCCGATTTGATCAATGGAGGCCAGACCGACCTTCGTTGCGTTCACCGCGATCTGATTCCACGGCAGCAGGTAGCCCGTGAAGCCGAAACCGAATGTGATCAGCAACAGTAACACGCCGGCAATCCAGGTGATTTCACGCGGCTTCGCGAACGCCTTCATGGCGAGTGCGCTGAGCAGATGCGCGATCACGCAGAAAATCATGAACGAGGCCGACCAGGCATGCAAGTTGCGGATCAGAGCGCCCATGGTCACGAAATGCGTAATATACTCGACCGATTCATGCGCCTCGCTGACGGTCGGCTCATAATAGAACAGCAGCATCACACCGGTAAAAACCTGAATCAGGAAAAAGAAGAGAGCAAGCCCGCCGAGATAATATCCCCAGGACATGCGGTGAACCGGCACCTCTTTGTCCATGACCATATGCCGGAAGTTGAGCTTGTCGAAAGGGAATCTCGACGCGACGAAGTTGACGATCGACCCGGTCTTTGAATTTCCCATTACGCCTCCGCCGACAAGGATCTTACAATGTACAGCGAATACCCGTCTGCCATCATCGGGTCGATTCTGCCTGTGCGTGAACCGCGTGGACTCTCGGTCGCAATTTCATTTCCCTGTTCGTCGCGCACGAT
>CAZGVT010000026.1:12614-16906 GCA_964529255.1 uncultured Alphaproteobacteria bacterium
ACGATCCATGCAATCCGGTCAAGCGGCGCTTTGGCCGGAGCGCCCTCATTGGGCATGCCGGTCTTGATGTCGAAATACGAAACGTGACACGGGCAGAGAATTCTGCCGCTCGCATCCACTTGATTTCCTACGGTACAGCCCAGGTGCGTGCACTTCGCAGACAAGAGCATGGGCCAGCCGTCTTCCGCGCGAAAAGCCAAACCGGGACGCATGGCGTAGTCAATGAAATATTTGCCCGTCGTGTTGTTGAGCTCGGACAGCTTCGCGACATAGATTTGATCATTGCGCATGCGTTCGAGTTCCAGTTCCTTCTCTTCCGCGGTGAGCTGCAATCGCCGCAGGCGGGTTTCCAGAAGATTTGCTTCCTCGTCATGATGCAGGCCGGGCATTTGGAAAAATCGTCCGAGTTTGTCGAGGACCCCTACGGAGAGCAGCACACCTGCCGCGCCAATTCCGAAACCCGCTTTGAGAAAATGGCGGCGGGATTCCTGCGCGGCTCGCGCGGTAGTCGCCTGAGTGACTCGACGGGGATTATTCCAGACCACTTTCTGAGGGGAACGCATTAAATACTGAAGTGGAACGGAGACCATGTGAATCAGTCGGGTGAACGGCAGGACCAGCAGAATTAACCACGCACCGATCACGTGCGCCTGAATCAAGATCGGCATCTCGCGAATTACTGAGATGTCCGGACTTAAGGTGATCAGACTCCAAATGTACGGCGTCAAGGTGCCCGATGCCCAACTGGCGCCCCATCGATATCCGCCGGCCACCATCAAGCCCAATCCGACTTGCGCCAACAGCAACAGCGTGACGATGAAGTCGCCGAGGTTTGTGGTCTTCTGCAATTTTCCCGTCGTGAGACGGCGATAAAATAATACGAGCAGCCCTAACAGGCAAAGCACCGTCGCGGCGATGCCGGTGGTTTCGGCGAGCGCGAGCAGAAGCGGCACAGCCATCAATCGCTGCCAGACTCCGGGAATCAGAAAAGCGATAAGATGGCCGAGAAAAATAATGAGAATGCCGATGTGCCACGGTGCGGAACCCCAGAGCAGTTTCCTGCCTTCGAGAAATTGAGAAGACAAGGACGATATGCCATACTTGTCGTTGCGAAAACGCCAGAGCGTGCCGATCACGCAGATGAGAATCGCCGCATAGGGAAGTCCGACAAATGCGAATAGCTCAAGCATATGCGGCCTCCATACCGGTTTCGGCGGCCACAACCATGATGGCCGCGCGGATCAAGCTGCTGAACGGATTGGATTTTGAGGCAAGAAAACTCTCAATCTTGCTGAGGCCCGGCAGCAGAATGTAATGCACAATCTCGCTCCGGTCGTCCGCGGCCGCATACGGCAGAAACTTGATGACGGTGCTCATGTGATCCGCCGATTCGCCTTCCGTCGAAAAACCGGCAATGCGATACATGTCCAACAGGCCGACCATCAAGTGCGATCGCTTGAAGCTCTCAACGCCGAAAAGGTGCACGCTGAGCGCCGGTGAGCAGAGCGGGTTCAGATCGAAGGTCCGCGTGTAGAGTTCCTGCAATTCAACTACTGGGAAATTCGAGATTGAATCCCGATAGGAACGCAACACTCGCAGGGCCCCTTTGCTCACGCCTGAGGCAATCAGTCTGTCAAGCTCGCGCAGGTAGTCTTCACCCGGATGACTCAGGAGCGTCGCAAGACTTGGGCAGAATTGATCGAGACGCTGGGCGGCCATCAGATATTCCTTTCCGCGCCGGAAGTCGAGCCGAAGCCGCAACTTCCTTTGCAATCTTGCACACTGCACAGAGTATCAATTGCTTCCTCGCGTTGCAATGGCGGCAGCACGTAGCGCTTGTGAATCGTCGGAACGGCGGTCAGCAGATAGATTTCCTCCGCCTCCTCCGGTGTCGTTCCGGCTTCGCGCATGATTCGTCGCACGCTGTCATCACGCACATCGCCGACCTGTTGCATCCGCTTGTAGTAGCGCACCGCCATGAGTTTCTTGAGCGACGCCGTCACCACCGCTTCATTTCCCGCACTAAACAGGCTGGCCATGTATTTGATCGTGAGCCGGGACTTATCGAGCGAGCTGAAAAATGTCGCGTCGGCATGATCATAGGGTTGATCGCCGTCCTTTCCCATGACCGGCAGGAGCGGCGGAACATAGAAAAGCATCGGCATGGTGCGATACTCGATATGCAGCGGCAGCGCGAGCTTCCATTGAACGACATACTTGTACACGGGTGACTTGCGCGCAGCCTCGATCATTTCATCGCTGATGCCGTTGGCCCGCGCCGCTGCGATAACACTCTCGTCATCGGGGTCGCAGATGACGTCGCGCTGCGCTTCAACCAGCAGAGGATCGGCCGTCTTCATCGCCGATTCAATGCGATCGGCGTCATAGAGTAAGACGCCAAGATAGCGGATCCGGCCAACGCAGGAATGAAAACAAGCTGGCGCCTGTCCGGTTTCGAGTCGCGGGTAACAGAGAATGCACTTTTCGGATTTGCCCGTCACCCAATTGTAGTAAATCTTCTTGTAGGGGCAAGCGGAGACGCAGGCGCGCCAGCCGCGGCAAACATCCTGATTAATGAGCACAATTCCGTCTTCGCCGCGTTTGTACAATGCTCCCGAAGGGCAGGAGGCGACGCAGCTCGGATTGGCACAGTGATTACAGATGCGCGGCAGATACATGAAGGCGACACTCTGGATCTCGAAGAGTTGCCGGCGCTCTTCTTCCGTGAGTCCGTCGTAATTAACGTCGTTCGCGGCGTACACCGGCGAGCCGGAGAGATCGTCATCCCAGTTCGGTCCGGCTTCGATCTTCATTTCCTCGCCCGTGATCTGTGAGACCGGCCGCGCCGTCGGTTGGTCGTCGCCTTCCGGGGCGTCAAACAGGTTCTCGTATTCGTAGGTCCACGGTTCGTAGTAATCTTCCAGTCCCGGTTGATTCGGATTGTAAAACAGTTTGAACAATCCGCTCAGCTTTGACTGCGACCTCAGTTGAAGATTTTTGCCGCCGGTGAGTTTCCATCCGCCCTTGTAACGCTCCTGATCTTCCCAGCGATGTGGAAAGCCGGTGCCGGGTTTGGTCTCGACGTTGTTCCACCACATGTATTCCGCACCGGGTCGATCCGTCCACACGTTCTTGCAGGCGATGCTGCACGTGTGACAGCCGATGCATTTGTCGAGGTGAAACACCATGGAGACTTGTGCTCTAATGTCCATTGTTCACCACTACCAGATTACGCTTTCGAGTTTTTTGACGGCTACAAAAGTATCGCGGTTCACGCCGGGAGGTCCCCAGTAGTTGAACGCATACGTGAATTGTCCGTAACCGCCGATCATGAACAGCGGCTTCAGTCGCGCGCGAGTCAGGCTGTTGTGCCCGCCTGCGCGGCGATTCCCACGCTCGGGAGACTTGGGTATTCCCAGCGTGCGCTCGGGCGAGTGATAGATGAAGCACATGCCGCGCGGAATCCGCGCGCTCACGTTGGCGCAGGTACAGACGACGCCGTGATCGTTGTAGATCTCGACCCAGTCATTGTCCTCCACACCGAGCAGCAGCGCGTCCTTGTCGTTGATCCAGATCGGGTCATGACCGCGACTCAACGTGCGCATTCTCAGTGTGTCGCCGTAGGTCGAATGGATAGACCACTTGCCGTGCGGCGTCAGGTAGTTCAACACCAGCGTACCCCCGGCGGGCTTCGAAACTTTCAGGTCCCCGAGAATCTCCCGTGCCGGACGCGGTTTGTAAGTCGGTAGATTTTCACCGTAGGCAATGTAGGTCTCGTGATCGAGGTAGTAGTGCTGTCTTCCGCTCAACGTGCGCCACGGCACAAGACCTTCCACGTTTTGACAGTAGGCCGAATAAGTGCGATTGTCGCTCGTCACACCGGTCCAGAACGGCGTCGTGAGAATTCTACGCGGCTGGGCGGCGATGTCTTCAAAAGTTATGCGCACCGAACGCGTCTTCTCCGCCGCATGCGAGTGATCGATGCCGGTCCTGACGGCCTCCGACTTGTACGATCTGTATGCAAGCTCACCGTTGGTTTCGGGCGCAAAGTTCAAAATCGCTTCGCAGACCAGCAGGTCTTCGCGCAACGACGGATACTCGCCGCCGCCCCACTTTTCGGTGGGATTGTTCTCCATATAGGCGTCGTACATGTCGGCAACTTCAAACTGAATGCCGTGCATGCCGAGCCCCTTGCGAAAGTTGGGACCGAGACTGACAAATTTGTTGAAGACGTTCTTGTAATCGCGCTCGAAGTCGAGGATATTCCGGATGTCCGCACCCCGGAAGCCGTA
>CAZGVT010000027.1:0-3746 GCA_964529255.1 uncultured Alphaproteobacteria bacterium
TATCACGTTGTGACTGGAGTTCAGACGTGTGCTCTTCCGATCTGCTCAGCAGGTTGAAATCGCGCTCGATCGCACTTATACTACCGGCGAACTTGTGGACGTACTGGTTTACTATCATGGCAGCCCGTGCCTCGGTAACGATGCCTGGTCCTGGTATACTCGCACAGTTAACGGCAATCCCGTTTATGCCGTCCACACGCTCTCCGAACCGGAAGGTTCTGAGGACTGGTGGCCGAATAAGAACTTTCCCGATGACAAAGCCGACAGCGTGCGCGTTGCCATTCTTTGCTCGGACACCCTCACCGCAACTTCCAACGGCTTGCTCGAATCCGTGGTGAATGTCGTGCCACTCTCGAAGCGCTTCACGTGGATTCACCGCTATCCGATCTCCAGCTATCTCGTCACGATCAACGTTACGAACTACGCCTTCTATCAGGACTGGTATGTTGCGCAGAACGGAGATTCCGTTCCACTCGATCACTATCCCTATCCGGAACGATTGTCGCAAGCGCAAGTCAGTTGGACTCCGCTGCCTGACATGATGGAATACCTCGGCGAACTCTTCGGGGAATACCCGTTCGTCGCGGAGAAGTATGGGCATACGATGTTCAATTTCAGCGGCGCGATGGAGCATCAGACCAACACCTCTTATGGGCGCAGCATCACCAATGGTCTGCACACCTATGATTATATCATCGTCCACGAACTCGGGCACCAATGGTGGGGCGATGACGTAACGCTCGAAACCTGGCCCGATATCTGGTTGAACGAAGGATTCGCTTCCTATTGCGAAGCGCTCTGGTGGGAGCACGTGGCTGGATTCGACTCCCTTTCAGGCTATATGATCTCCCCGCTCGGAAACGAGGTCGTGGATCCCTCCGGCCCCGTCTATAATCCGTCTTATCTCTTCAGCGGGAACGATGTGTATGACAAGGGCTCATGGATTCTACACATGCTGCGCGGCGTGATTCGCGACGACTCCGTCTTTTTCGCGATCTTCCATGAATACCGCAACCGCCATCAGTTCGACAATGCCAATACTCTGCAATTTCTCGATTGCGCCTCCGATGTCGCCGGATTCGACGTCACGCCCTATATCGGACCGTACCTGTACATGACTGACCGACCGACTTTTCAGCGCTCATTCGGCAGCGGAACGGTCGATGGAGTCACGCGCACCGTCGTGAGGATCAATCAAACGCAAGTGAATCCCATACCACTTTTCCGCACGCGCCTCGACCTGAAGTTCAGCGGCGGCGGTGATGCTCTGTATACCGTTGAGAACTTTCTGCAGCGCTCACGATATTATTTCGAACTCGGATTCTCGCCGACCACGCTCACGATGGACCCCGACGACTGGGTCCTTAAGTCCGTTATCAATGCCACTCTGCCGCCGACGATTCTGAACACTACGCTATCACCCGGTGAAGTCGGCCAAAACTACGCCGACACAATGGTCGTGATCGGCGGATCGGGAACACCCACGTGGACGGTTGTCGCGGGCGCGCTGCCGACGGGAATCTCCATGCCGACAACCGGCATACTCTCGGGCATTCCAACTGTGGACGGAGATTTCCCGGTTTCGATTCGCGTCTCACGCACCGGCGGAGTCGACACCGTGGCTTATGTGATCTCCATCATTGAGCCACTCTACGCTCCCGACTCGCTCACCATCTACGCAATCAGCAGCGACGTTGTGCAGCTTGACTGGACGGCCGTCGAGACCGCCGAGAGTTATCGCATTTGGCGGGCAACTCTCGCAGACATGAGCGATCGCACGCTGATCGCCTCGACCGCCACTTTGACCCACACCGACTCCACCGCAGCGGTGGACGGAGTGACTCCTATTGCTGCCCGCTTCTACGAAGTCACGGCTGTGCGGACGCCGTAGATCCGGAACATTGTGTCGACTCAGACAATACAGGGACAACCGCGCGGCTGTCCCTGTTGTCATTTGTGACTCTTCTACTGGCGTTTATTTCATCAGCACTAACTTCGCCGTGGCGACGGGGCGGTTGTGCGTCGTCTGCCACGCGCGAGCGTAGTAGATGCCGGAAGCGAGCGTACTACCGTCAAAGCGAATTGTTTTTTCATACGCCACCGGCCCGACGAACAACTCTTTGACTCTTCTCCCCAACAAATCAAACAACTCAATCCTGAAAATTCCCGGCTCGGGAATTTCGAATTTCAATGTCACACTTGCATTGAACGGATTCGGAAACGCCCGTAGCGCGTAGCTTGCTACGCTTGGCTCTGTGCGCGGCGATGCTTCCAGAAACGAGCTGTCGGGATACCACGGCTCAAACAGCACATTCCCGCGCACTTCATCGCCGAGACCGGTTGGGTTCAACGTTTCATGATAAGGTCCGGTTGAGTCGCCCCAGTAGTTATGCCGTGCGTCAAGTTCCTGCGCCAACGCGTTTATGCCGAGAACATTGTCGATGAACAGATTCTCCCGCACGAGAGTACCGCCGCCAAAGGAGTCAAACGCGAGGATCGCAAACCGATTGGGCGGCCGCAAGTTCACGAAGCGATTGCGCTGAATAACGACCGGCGCATTCAAGTAGATCCCCTTGCCCCACGTGCCGAGCGAGCAGGGCGTGAACTCCACGCCCACAAAATCATTTTCCTCGATCACGGCGTGCATGGTTTCGGTAGTATCGCCCACTTCCACAAACAGCGCTGCGCCGGTGCAAGGATAGCCGGATACATTCACTTCAAACCGATTGCGGGCAAAGACCAGCGGATCGCCCTCGATCTGTTCCAATATGACGGCTTGCGCAATGGCATCACAGTCCACAAATAGATTGTGCTCTACGAAATTGTCGCCACGGTTGGTAAGGGAGAGAACCGACCAACCGGTCCGCGGACACGGTCCAAACACACAGTTGCGAATTCTGTTGCCAAAACCCCCACAACCCATGACCTCAAAGCAATTCTCACACGTGAACTGACAGCGATCAAAAGTGTTTTCGTAATTGCAGGCGACCAAAGCATCGGACAACAACTGCACTCCTGTACCGTGAAAACTGCAGTCCGCCGCTCGAATCGATCCGCGCAACGCCGCAATCTGAATAAACGTCCCGTTGTCGAAGCGGCAATTCTCCACGTTAACGTCCACTTCCTGCTCAGGCGTCCCGGAAACAATCGCCCCGTACAACGAGTCGAAAAGGCTGAAGCGAATGGTCACGGCTGCGTGAGAGAACACCTGCAATCCAGCCCACGCCTGCCCACCCCTGCGCGGATACCCACAAGCACCCATTCGAAACTCGAGATTCTCAATCGTCGGTGCCGAACCCTCTGGAATGATCATGCAGGGCAGAGAATCCGAACCCGGCAACGGTGCCGGGTTCAGAATCGGTCGCGGGAAGTCTCCGGTGTCAGACAGCACCTCGCCTTGCATGGAGAACGCGATAGCCGGCGCCGTCAACGATTCGTGGTACTCACCGAGGAAGATCAGCACCGTATCCCCTTCCGAAAGCGCATCGAGTCCCGCCTGGATCGTGCCTTGATCCTGCGGAACGCGAACTACCGCGCAGCGCAAATCAGTAACCGCGTAGAAAAGCATGCCAAGAAGGGCGGCGGCCACCGCGACCTTACTCTGTGGTGATATTACGGCGAGGGACACGTTGCACCGGAACGATAAAGTGTCGCCACCGCACGGCAGTTGGCGCAATCCGCGCAATCGTATGAGCCGCAACGCTGCAAGCATGCCCACAATTTGTACTCTTGATTCTGCGAGAGCG
>CAZGVT010000027.1:3756-16668 GCA_964529255.1 uncultured Alphaproteobacteria bacterium
ACAAGTTTCTTCGCAGTCTGCCCCAATGGACGTGCAATTGTACTGAATGGTCCCGCCATCGTCCGTGATGCAAACCACCGCCTTGCAATGTTGACAATCTCCACTCGTGCAAACGACTTCGCACTTGAGCAGGTATGACTCATCGCGGCAGGGCGCCGTAAACAGAATCGACTCGCAGTCGTTGCTGGTACATGTTCCGGATGTTGTGCACGAGTAATCCTTCACCTGCTCGCAGAAACCGCTGCAAATGTCATCCGGCCCGCCCTGTGCCCAGCCCACGCTGGACAACGCAAGGCAAAGCAAGAACAAAACTGCAGTCTTCATCTCGCACTTCCTGTTTGAGCTGATCCAACGGGAAAATCCCCGACAGCGTCAGGGGTGCAACTAAAGTAAGCAAAAAAAAGAAAATCTGTCAAGGTGCAATCGCGTACTATGTCGAACAATGGGTTCGATCAGTCTCCATAGGGTTGCGCCAAAATCGCTGTGAGTGAGCAAGAAAGGACAACCGCGCGGCTGTCCCTTCTTGACGTTTGTCGACTGAACTTCGTCGTCTACTTCACCAGCACCATCTTCTTTGCATCGGAGAAAGTCCCCGCTTCGAGACGATAGATATAGATTCCCGCCGCAAGATCCCCGCCGTCAAACGCAACCGTGTGCGTCCCGGCCTGCATTTCCCGGTTGAGAATCGTCCGCACGAGCTGACCGACCGGGTTATATACCTTGAGCTGCACCAGCGTCGCTTCGGGAAGGTCCAGCGAGATACTCGTTTCCGGATTGAACGGATTCGGGAAATTTTGATACAGCGCGAATTCCGTGACCACCGCATCACCTCCCGCAGCCACCGCGGTTACCGAACCGACGTGCTCACGCGATCCGCCGGTTTCAATCGAGTACAATCTGTAGTGGTAGGCATGACCCGCCGAGATATTCCGGTCGAGATAGCTGTAATTCGAAGGCGTCGCAACGGTTCCCGCGCCCTCAATCCGATTGATGATCTCCCCGTCACGCTCAATTTCGTAATATTCGTTGTTGCTCTCGGAAGCGGTCGACCAGTTCAATTCGATCCCGCCCGTTATCGCGCGCGCGTCGAAAGTCAGCAGATCAACGTTGAGGATCACGTCATAATCAAATTCGAGACACACGCATTCTAAATAGCCTTGATGTGATCTTCCGCGATCGCTGACCACGATTTTCCAGGTTCCCTGCGCATTGAGGCCGTCGACTGCGCTCAAGGCTTCTTGCGGCTGGAATGATCCGGTAAACGGCGCCGTTCCTTGATTGATATAGAGCGCGGCTTCATCATCAAAGACGGTCTCTATGTAGTGGTCGCCGTCTCCGCCGTTCTGCCGGGAAAGATCGAGCGTATCCCCCCACGGAGTCACCAACTGCAGTATCAGATTCGAGTCGCGAGTGTGGCTGAGCGTCAGCCGCACGTTCAAATCGCTGATAATATACGGCCTCGGCACCGGAATCGGATAAGCGAATGTCTGCATGTCGAGAATCGGTCCGACACACGGCCCGGCACAATGCTGATTTTCAACTTCAGTCAACGGGCAATCGTCCGGATCTTCGCCGGTAACTTTGAGCAAGTATGGCTGGCTGCCATAACAATTGACACGAATGAAATACAAACCCGCTGCCAGACAGTTCAAGTCCAACACTCCATCCCCCGAGCAGCCTTCATCATCGATGGAGTAAATTTCGTTCGCGCAATCTCCGGCATAGAAACTAAATCTCGCATCCACGGAAGGCATGGATGGATAGGCGCCGGAAAGGCAGTGACCGATTTCGCGCGCACCGACGAAGATTCGCACTTTCTTTGAACCGGACAACTGCAGCCGGTACCAATCGGCGGCGGTCCCGTTGCTGCTGTCTCCGATCAGCGAGTCGTTAAGCGCTATCGTCTCCGCGGTCTGGCAGGTATAGTGCGGCACCGTTGATTCTTCGCGCGGACACTCCACGCACATTAGTTGAAACTCGTAGTGCGAGTAGCTGGCGGTTGCGCCCGACGTGCCGAGATGAAAATAGTAAGTCTGTCCGGCACTGAGTGTTGTGCGCAGATAGGTCGTAGAATTCGCAGACTCTTCACAGTCGGCGGAAACCGGCGCGGCAGAGTAGGCGACTTGAATCGCTTCGTCGCAACAATCCGTCCGCACGATGCGCAGCGAAGGCCCGGACACATCCGACAGCCGAAGCCGGAACTGATGCGCGCCGGTTGCAGCCGGAGAAAAGCGATAGAAGACATCATTGTACGGCGCCGTTCCCGGCAACACGCAATCGTTGTCACCGTCCAGATTGCCTTCATCCGTGAACGGACAGGCATCGATGGTGTAAACATCCACACAGCTCGGGCTTCCTTCGTCGAGCGACTGTGCGGCAAGCGATATCGTCAGCGAACAGAGCAGCAGGGTGAAAATCGACAATCTAAGCAGATACATAGGCTCCTCATCGAGGGGGGAGGGTTCGTACGATTCTTCCACAATTCACGATTCGGCGCGCAATATACTCTCGCTCTTCCGGCCATGCAAGCGCCGCTCGTTGAAATCATCACTCGCCCGGCCTTTCTCGCTTGCAGTCTGCCCGATGTTAAATATGTTGAGTATGTTTTTTAGAAGTGATTCTGCAGGTTTGAGCCAGAGTTATGAACAAATATTCCGTGCCGGATTGAGAATCGGCAAAGTTGGGGCTGATTGCATCGCCCGATACGGCTGCGCACATCGGGTTTTTCTTGTTCGCCGAGCGGGGTGCCCTCACCCCGCCGGAATCTGAAGCACTCCGGGATCCGCCTTCAGAGCCCCCGAACGTGATCCCTTCAGGTTGCAGACAGAGGCACGAGCCGTGTTGGCTGCTTGCAGCCGACCGAAAAATGAGACTCCATAGAACACATCTCAAAAATAATCGAAGGCCCCGCCGAAAGTCGACGGGGCCCGTTTGGACTGCTTTGCGCGATGAGCTTACTTCATCGAGACGATCTTTTCCACGCGAGTGGCATCTGCTGTCGAGAGCTTGACAAAGTAAACTCCTGTACCGACACTTGCGGAATTCCACTTAACTGCGTGCGCTCCCGCATTCATCATTCCGTCAAACAACACTCCCACCGAGCGACCGACAATATCGAACAGCTCTACGCTTACATTTCCTGTGGCGGGCAGCGCAAACGGAATCGTGACCTGCGCATTGAACGGATTCGGATATGCCGGACCAAGCGTGACCATAGATGGGAGCGGTGCATCGCGATCTCCCGCCGCATTTGCCTCCGTCACAAACGACCAGATTGCACTCGGAGATGTGCCGAATTCATTCACCGCCGCAATCCCCCAGTAATATGTTGTGCCGTATTGCGTGAGGCCCGCCAGATCCAGCGTCGTGTCCCGCAGATCCTCAATCAGCATCGGGGGCGGATTCTCTGTGCCGAAGCAGACGTTGTAGGTTTCTGACCGCGCAGCCGGCGACCAGTCCAGTACGACAGTTAGCGGCACTTGGGTCGCGCCATCAGCCGGGAAGTGCCGCATGACCGTATCCGGCACCGCCCCGGTAGTAAAACTCCATTCGGGTCCGGGCGTAACCCCGGCGTCGTTCCGGGAGTCCACTCGCCAGAAATAGACGGTACCCGATAGCAGCGTTCCCGTCAACGGCAGGGTAGCGCCAGCGTGATTGCTCGCAATCGCTTCGAGCGGCTGCGCCGAGCCAAAGAAGATATCGTGCGTCTCGGCCCGGTCACCGGGTGTCCACGACAAAACAACTCCTGATAATTCAATATTCATCGCCGCATTCGGTGGACTCGGGTTTGCTGCCGCTTCGGGAGGCTGTTCAACCACAAGTTCGGTCGCTGTCGCCTGAATTGTCGTATTCGGTCCCGGCTGGCTGCCCTGATGCGCGCCGACGTAAAGTCTCACATTTCCCGCGCCTGCTGCAGGTGCGGTCCAACTGAATGTCGCCGACACCTGATCGAATGTCGAGAGATGGATGCCGTTCGTTTCTCCTGCCGTGTTGTACGTCGAGGTCCCCTGCCCGCCGGTAATCAGCCCGGCATTCTGATTATTACTCAAGCGGCGAATCGAACCATTGAAATTCTTGATCGGCAGCCCGGACATCCGTTGAATCGTAATCAGGTAGGTGGAGTCCGGCACGTACTCGGCCGGAAAACCGGAGATCTGTACCGTACCCCCTGCTGTTCCGTGGCAGGTCGATGCGCATGTCCCCCGGCCGGGAGCTCCGGAGTATCCGATATTAGTGGGTACCGCGTGCGCGTTCGCGGCGAAGAATACGAAACATGAAATCAGTGACAGCACTCTCATAGTTGCGGCCTCGCGAGGTAGGATGGGATTTGGTTCGGGCAGATTCTGTAAGGTGTGCAGGGTGATGCGGGTTGAGTATTACAGGGAAATTCAATGTCAGGAAAGTGTCCTATCGGGGTCAGGCTTCAGCTTTCGCTCGTTGATCCCGATGCGCCGTCCGTGGGTTACGATTCTCTCCACTTGATCGTGCAGCCGAAGGCTTTCGTCGATTTCTCCGTGATCTTGTCGGGAGTTCCGGCGAGGAACAAATCCAGCGCATCCTTCAGATCGCGCTTCTTCACCTGCGCGAGTTCCGTATTGTCGTCGATTCTCCCACGGTAGACCACCTTCGACTCCGGCGACACCAGATAGACCTCCGGTGTCCGAGCCGCACCGTAGGCCTTCGCGATTGCCTGCGTTTCGTCGTAGACATAGGGGAACGGATAGCTCCTCTCCGCCGCCCGCTTCTGCATTTTCGCAAAGCTGTCTTCGGGCTGTTTCTTTGGATCATTCGGATTGATCAGCACGAACTGGATCCCGTCGTCTGCATACTCTTTCTGCAGGTCGATCAACCTCTGTTCGTAGGCTTTGGCGAACGGGCAGTGGTTACAGGTGAACACGACCACAATCGCCTTCTTGTCTGCATAGTCGGACAGGCCCACCATCTTCTCATCCACGTTCTTCAGCGTGAACGGCGGTGCGGCATCGCCGGGGTTCGGACCCGCAGCCTGAGCCGATAATGCAAAGACCGACATTACCGCCATGAAAATAGTGCGAAGGAAGAGTCGTTGAATCATTCAGCATTCCTCTCGGGTGTTGACATTTCGGTTCGATTCGATTACACTTGAGGCTTCCGCCAACTCCATCGGCGGACCACTCAACGGCTCATACGCTCATAAATCAAGACTTTCTCCCGGTTGGAACAATAATCTGACCAATTCGGGAATATTCTGTTTTGCGCGGGTTTGCGCAAGATTTGCACTAACAAACCTGATCGGAGCACAGCATGCACGACTACTGCCACGTGGAGATCCCGGCGACTGACGTTCAGAAGGCTGCTGAATTCTATGGACACGTGTTCGGCTGGAATGTCCACCAACTCCATCACCCGGACTACTGGGGCTACCACACACCCGACGGGAGATTACTCGGCGGCATCACCAAGGTCGACAAGATGCCCGACAACTCGGGGTTCCAGAACTATGTCGAGGTGCCCAGCACTCTGGAGGTCATCGAGAAAGCCCGAAAGCATGGCGCGACCGTTGTTTCAGATCGTCGCCCGGTTCCGGTCGGCGGCGGCTTCATCGCAGTATTGCGCAGTCCGGATGGTTTCCACTTCGGTGTCTTCGGGGTGGAGTAGTTCACCGTGCTTGTCCATTCGCTGGCCGATTTGCCACCTATTGCCGCCGGAGACAAGACCGTCCTCCGTGAGATTCTGAATCCACTCAAACACAAGGTCGACTGCCGGTACAGTCTCGCACATGCCACGTTGCCACCGGGCGGAGTCTCCCTGCTTCATCAATTGAAGACAACCGAGGTCTATTATCTCCTCTCGGGCTCCGGACTGATGGAAATCGACGGCGAATCCCAGAATGTCGTCGCGGGAGACACGGTCTACATTCCCCCGTTTGCCCGGCAGCGCATATCGAATACCGGCACCACAAATCTCGATTTTCTTTGCCTGGTTGATCCGGCCTGGCGACCCGAAGACGAGGTAGTGCTCGAATAGCCGGTACGCTGAGTGGCTCTGAGTGCGAATCCGCCTAAACAAAAGGCGACTCGTTTGAGTCGCCTCGGCTGCCATCCGTCAGTGGGTTAATATGAATTTACGCACGGGCGAGAGCCTTGGATCCGCTGGGGCGTTTGCCACGACGGGCATCGGCAGCGGTCTCCTTGGTCTCGACTGCTTCGGGTTCCGTAATCATACTTTTGCTCACCCATTCCTGCAAAGCCTCCTGGGTGAACTTAATCTGGCCCCCGAGCCGGAAGTGCGGTACGCCCCAGCGCTTGTAACCATTGCGAAGCGCGGCCGGGGTCTTGCCCAAGAATTTGGCAGCCTGCTGAATGTTGAGAATAACCATTGTCCCTCATCCTTTCGTTGAACCACCGAGTGACTCGGCTTTGATTGGCACACATCCCAGAATATTGTGGCTGCACCTATTCATACCCCCAATACATTGAAAAGTTCCCAGAATTCGCAACCAACGAATTCCTCATAGCTTAAATCACGGATTGGGTTGCTTTTACCGGATTTTCGTGGCCTTTCAACGGGACATCGAGACAGGAACTTACATTATGCCTCTCAAGCGCCGTCGACATGCCATTTCGTGGGTGAAGCCTCATGGAAAATAACTGGGTTTTATTGGCAGAGATTATCGCCGCCGGAATGATACTAATTTATCTCTTCTTTCGCAAGGGGAGATTCACCGATCCACGCCCGGACAAGATTCAACGTGTCGAAATGAAGCTACTTGGTGAACTGCGGCCATCTGAAGTGACGGTAGCTGCCGGTCGCACGGTTCACTTGCTCATTCATCGGTATGATGCCGACCCCGCTGAGGAGCTTTTCGAAATCGAAGCCCTCGAACTCTATGAACTCCTTCCCGCCGGCCATACCACCGTTGTCAAGTTCACGCCCACGCACAAAGGCTCGTTCCCGATGGTCCTTGCCGGGGAACGGGAAGCTGGCAGATTGATTGTGGAGTAGCTTCGGCTCACCGGGATCTTGAACCGGGACTGGGATATCGGACCATTCCATAACTAAGACTGCTTCCCCCCGACACCCGTGTGTCGGGTATTTTCTTTTGATTCTGCACAATCGTTGACAAACAATGACTGCGGCCATATATTAAGATTTGTTAACAATTGCCGTCGACGTGGGTCAGTGTGTCTTGAGGAGGTGCGACTTGAAATACCTCGCTGCAATTTTCCTGGTAGCGACCTTCCTCGCGGACGACGTAAGAAGTCAGCCCGGAGGCGAGTCGTGCGCAACTGCGACGGTCGTTCCCGGTGTGCCGTTCATGGCCGTTGGTCAAATGGGTTTGGTTGAGGACTGTCTTGGACTGCCGATGCGGGACGTTTTTTATGTCTTCACTCCAACCGTTACGGGCCAGTACACGGCGGGGACGTGTGGCAGCTTCTCCGATACCTATCTGCGTGTTTGGACCGGTGGTGTCTGTTGCGCCGGCGCCTCGCTGAGTGATGATAACGGCTGTGGAGACGACGGACAACTTACGACGTTGTTGATCGCCGGAGTTCCGGCCTACTTCGAAATGGGATATGTTGTCGGAGGAGCACCCGGCGGTGCGGTGTTCACGCTAACCGGATCTCTGCCGCCACCATGCTCGGGCACACTCCAACTCTCCGCGACGGACTTGAGCTATGCCCCCATCCACGTGGGGGCTTCCTCGTCGCAGCAGGTCACGGTTACAAATGCGAGTGGAAGTTCAGATCTTTGCGTAAACCGGATCCGTACGAACGGATCGATCTGGACCGTGACTCCCGACAGTTTCCTCCTTGCCCCGGGCTCGCAACAGATTATTCAGATCACTTTCGCACCGACATTTGCTCACGACTTTCTTGGCACCGTGGAGATCTTCACCAGTGATCCATCGCTTCCACTGGACAGCATTCTGCTGGAAGGCACGGCTTGTCTCGAAGTCGTGACTCCGCCGCAACCCGTCTTGCGCGATGCGAATGCTCCCGGCGCGGCGTATTTCGAGCCGCCGTACCATCCGGACAATTCCGATCAGGAATACGCAATTGAGATGGTTGGCAGCGGCCAGTGGGTGAATTACCCGGCCGGCGTGTCCGATGTTCCGGTCTGGGCACTTTCCCACGAGTGGGGCATCGAATCGGGTTGCTGTCTCTCAGGACTGGCGCCCGGCATGCCGTTTCAAATTCGCTTTCATGCTCGCGACTGCACCGGCCAGCAGGCAACCGGCCCCATCGCCATCGGAATGAGTCCTCCGGAAATTGTGCTTGACGATTTCGACCTGACCGTGAAAGTCCTGAACGATTCCACGCTGCAACTGAGTTGGAACGGTATGTGCCCGGATACCGGCGGCGCGCCAGTGGCGAATCATGGCTGGAGAGTCCTGCGATCCGGCAATGCGCAGGACTCGCTCACACACTGGCTGACGCTCGATCCATTGGATTCCGCGTACACGTTTTCGTACCAGCAGGATCGCGAGTTCTATGCGATTGAGCCCATCCCGCTCGATCATTGGCTCGGCCCGAGACCGTTCATCTCATGGCCGCCCGCCGGTGCGCGTGTGGCCGGCTGGCAAGAAATAATTCTGAAAGACGCGCTGCACAAGTCGGAGTGGGACTCTTTCCGCATCGAAGCGGATTCCAATGGAACCTCAATTCTGCTGGGATCCTCAGACGGCAATACAACCAGTCTCATGCAGCAATTCGGGACATTCTCAAACCTGAGCCGTCTTGGTAGTGGTGCGCGCATCATTACTGCGAGCATTGTCGATCACTCCGGCGATACCTATGCTCCGGCCGTCACCGTCTATCCGGTGGAAATGCCCTATGCAAACTTCACCGCAACTTATGATTCTCTCGATCAGATATTCACGCTCACGGAAACCGGTACCGTGATTCCCGGAGGATCGGCGCAAGTCTCCACGCTTTGGCGGTTCAGTCACGTAGGCGAAAGATACGGACCGGTCGTGCGAGTGCCGTGGTCTCCCGATTTTGATTCCCTGATGATTGTTTTCGCCGATCCGCAGGTGAACAACCCACCTCTTTACACGGATGACATCCCGCAGATGAATCCCGAGGAAAACGGCGGTCTCCAACCGGAGACTCAGCAGACCCCGGTCGAATGGCGATACATCGCCTGCTGTTGTGTCGACATGATCCTAAGTTACAGCGCTGACCCATCGGACGGCAATTACAGCAAGAGTGGATACAAAGGCAAGCGTGGACCGCTGATGACATGTGACGCGAATGGAAATTTCGAAATCGGCCTGGCGTTTGAGGTTCAAGTTAATTACGAGTGGAGGTTTGCTCCGGCTCCCGGGAGTTGTACCTGCGGACAGGACGCCAAAGGAACAAGAGTCATCAGCACCGGCAAATGCAGTAATGAAAACCACGCCTGCACGGTCACGAAAGTCGACACAGTTTGCAAATTCAACGAGGCGCGTCCGAGAATCCGCTACTGCTACTCTGCATCGCCGGACACGGGTTTCGGAAATGACGGCTTTGGTCCTGCTGATATGCTCGGCCAGACGGAAGGTCGCAATCGCGGCCCGCGCGACGCAGCCGGAATGAAAGGCGGCAGGGAGAGAGCCCGAAAGGAAGGCAAAGCCTCGGGAAACACTCGCTGGTACGACCCGGCGATGGAAAAAGGCAAGTTGGGAGTGAATGAGTGCATTCGCGTCGAAGCGCAAAATATGTTCTTTGCCCGCGCCGATCCCTCTTGCGACAGCGAAATGCCATGCTGCATCATGTGGGAAACCTCGTGGGACGTGACCATCTGCAGATCGGAAGATGGGTGTCATGTTGCGCCCGGTCCGGCACCGGTGTTGACTCCGTTAACACCCCCCGCCGGAGGTTGCCCCGCGCTGAAGCCCTGATTGTGATTTGTATTTCCTAAAATACGACTCGCCCCGCCGAATCCGGCGGGGCGAGAGCGTTTCCGTGCAATACAGAATCAGATTATCGCAGCAGCACGAGCTTCTCCGTTGCCAGTGGGCGAAGCTGGATGGTTTGCGTGGCACGCACGAAATACACTCCCGAAGGCAACCCGTCGGCGTTCAGAGTGATCTCCTTTTCTATCGCCACCGCGCCCTTCCAAATCTCTTTGACCTGACGCCCAAGCAAATCGTACAGATCGAGGCGAAGTATCTCCGGCTCGGGCACGCGAATTCTGATCCTCGCCTGCGCGTTGAACGGATTGGGAAACACGTTCAGCTCAAACTGCCCGGGAATCTCCGGCAGGTCGCGGTCAACCAATAACCACTCCAGCGTGTCCTGTGCCCAGGGTTCAAACAACACATTGTCCCCCACTTGATCGCCCATACCGTCAGGATTCAGCTGCAGATGAAACGGGCCGCTGGAATCCCCCCACCAGCAATCGCGCGCATCGGCGAACGGCGAATTGAGATTTACAACGGTCCACGCATTTTGCCAAAACGAGCTTCGCCAACAGACGAACGTGTCTGGGCTCAGTAAAGACAATACGGAGGCCCAGGTCGGACCATTCATGAAGAAGCGGCACTCTGACATCTCAACCGGCGATGTTATCGTACACCCTTTCGGATCTACCCGAGTGGTGCAGGCCACCATGGAGTTACCTCGAAACACAATGGGAAACGGGTCCCCAAGCCCGGCGGAATCGAGATCGATCGACAGACTGACACCGTTCGGGTGAGACCGATTGTGTTGAAACGTATTGCCGATAAGTTCCGATTGCTCATCGCTGATAGCTTCGATATTCAGAACTCGAGAATACAACTCCAATTCCTGAAACACACATCCAGTTACACTCCCGGCAAAAGGCTCCAACGCTACAGGAATGAAGGCGTGTGGCCCGCCGGGTCCAAAAATACAGTCTGATATCTCGACACCCGTGCCGTGTGCCGTGAGCCAGTAGTGCTGGCAGAACTCGCCGAATCTCGTTCTTGAAATACGTGAACCGCGCCCGCAGTCCACGCGAGCCCACCCCCAGCCACCGATGAATTCGCAGTCTTCCATTTGCACATTGCCTGCAGGTGCATATATACCCACACTGTCTTTCCGAATGACACATCGGACATAGGTCAGGTGAGAGACATGCTCCCTTTCCTGTGTCAGGCAGTATCGGACGGTGTCGTATGCACAGTCTTTGAATGCTGCACTTGTGGCTGAATTCCGGACCCCAACTGAGTTACCATTGCGATTCCTGAATCGAAACCTCTCCACAGTTACATCCGAACCGGACGGCAGCGTCAAGCAGCATCGAACAATGCTGTCGGGAAGCGATGAGGCGTCTATCACCGGCCGCAGGTAGTCACCGGTGTCAACCGGGACATTGCCGAATAGCGTAAATCTCCGATTCGGGGCTACTAGCGCTTCGAGATACTCGCCGACATCCGCAATTATCGTGTCTCCGTTGTCAACGGCGTTGAATGCCGACTGGATAGTCGGAAATTCGGAGGGAACTCGGAGAATCACCGCGTCAACCGAGGCGCAAGCCGCTAATACGGCGCACAGGCAAATACTTGCCAGCCGCCTCACTGACAAGTTGCTCCGGAATTCCAGTTTACCGTGCCAAGAGCCTTGCAACTACTGGCTCCCGGCGTGCTACAAGTATCGGTCGGTTCGCACGGAGTCAGACAGACGTAAAGTGTGTAGTTGTGGTGTGCTTCCAAGCAGACCGCCGAGGCGCACATCTCCGTACAATCGGAACAAGGAAGGACATGACAATTCTCCCCGATGCGCGTGCCTCCTTCATACACATTTACGCAAGCATTAAAATCCTCACAGTCGCCTCTCGAGCAGATCGTTTCGGCTTTCAAGTCATACTTGCCCGTGCAATTTGCAGTGAATGAGATGCTCGTGCAGCCAGTAGTCGACAGGCAGTCGTGAAATCCTGTGCAAACAGAGTCGGTGGCGGACACTGAAATCGCGCACGATTGGGCCGTGCCGATCACGGTAGCACCCAACACGAGACTAATCAGCGCAAACCACAGGAATTTGGGGGGCGTGAAGTAATACATTGTACTCTCTCCGATTTTGGTTTCGGGCGCGATTTCGGACCCGATATATAGCATACTTCAGCCGAATGACATTGTCAAGACTTCGTGGAGAACTTACAGAAAAATCCGCCCCGCCGAATCCGGCGGGGCGAATTGCATAAGTACCTCAGAATCTAAACCGCAACGTCGAGCTATGCGTTGCTCTTCGCCGGTTTCGGATCTGGAACGCTTGCGGCAGGCAGCGTGAGCACCAGCGCCGTCCCGTCTTCCTCGGGATTGACGACAATATCTCCACCTAATGCGCGGGCGGCTTCGCGCGCCAGAAACAGCTCGTAGTGGCGATGGCGCACCGGCTGCGGAGCTTCATTCTCATCCCAACCTCTGGGAGCCATGACCGGTCCGTCATAGTGCAGCGTGAGCGTGCACCCTTCGCCGTCCGTCTCCAGTTTGAAATCCAGCATCGCCGGCGAGTTCGACGCGGAGAATGCATGTTCCACCAGCCCGTCGAGGATCACTTCCAGCGCCGTCCCATCCGCCTTTACATGACAGGGAACGACCGGCACCGCGACCTGCACAACGTTGCCGTCGAAAGTCTCATGCCGATCCTGCTCGACATACCGCTGAAGTAGCTGTCCCAGTTCAACGGAATTGGATTTGCGCCCTTCGCCTGAGAGTGCGATAAGCTTGCGCGTCAGCCGCGCCGCCGAACGCGCCGACTTTTCGATCGCGCGCACGTCAGCGGTAGCGGGATGACTCTCGCCCATTTCGGAAGTTGCAAGTGACGAATGCCCCAGGACTCCCGTGAGCAGATTGCTGAACTCCTCCGCCAGACCTCCGGCCACGAAACGGTACGCATCGGGCATGGAGTTCAAGGACGGCGCGTCGTTTTCGGAGTCTGCCGCGTCAGGATTGCTGCCTTCGGGAACCCGCGTGGCAAAGTCCAT
>CAZGVT010000028.1:0-16541 GCA_964529255.1 uncultured Alphaproteobacteria bacterium
CACGAGTTCTCGAACGTGATCGGCCCGGCGGTCGGCTGCAAGCAGCCAACACGGCGCGGGTGTTTGTCAGAAACCGAAGCCCGGGCGATTTGCCCGGGCTCTGCGCTCCTCCCCACTTCAGTTTCGACACGCGATGGGCTTGCCGCTATTCGACCACGTACGGGATTGCCCAGCCTCCGGCATCATACGGTGCTTCGGAGTCGAACAGAGTTTCATAGTCAAGTAGATCAACGCCCGCGTGGTAGAGTCCCAGCCGGGCCGGCGCAAACTCCGAAACGCTGTACACCCCGTCATCCGCAGTGACGTCCGGATACACTCCATCGTCGCGCATTTCCAGCCGCGCTCCGCGACCCAACCGGTACACTCGCGGGTGCAGCACTCCGAACACGGGGTCCGCAGGCGAAGGTGTAACATAGAACACGAGTTCTTCCTCAGCCCCCACCCGAATGAGATCATCGCGATTCAGATAGCTGTTTAACGGATCTGAGATGTCCGCGAGCAGTTCCATGCCCGAATCACCGTTCCAATAGACCTCCACTCGCGTTGGAAATACCGTGTGAGGATTCGGAACCGCCGATTCGAGCATTTCCGGCGTCACTTCCGTAATGCGCCAGTTCAGCCGTGGAAATCGCGTGCGTGCCACGCGGATCGCATGTGCCTTCCGGGTCAGGTTGTTGTACATCGGTTTGTCAATGTACGTGTTATCTTCGCCTGTAGTGTCCGTCACGATTCGGAAGTTACCGTTGAAGGTCCTCGTGCGGGTGATGGTCGCAAACGTGTCCCCTTCAAATTGCACGGAGATGGATACCTGATCCCGTCGGCCCAATCGCCCCCAGGTAATCGGGTCAATCGGATCGTCAGTGCTTCCCCCTTCATCTGTACCCCAGGCGTCGACCTCTTCCAAATCCGAGTCCTCCCGCATCAGCTCTACCAGAGCCTGCTCATCCGACATCGACGAACTCAGTTCGTCGGAATCATCAATCTCCGAACAGCTCCATGAGAACAACGCCAGTCCAGATATCAGGAGCACAAGGGCAAGTCGGTTTGTTGCGAACATGTTAATTTCTCCTCGGTGGTGTCTGTGATGGACTTCGTGCATCGCTTGCTGATATTCGTCTATTAGGTGCACGTCCGGCAGCCGGGGTTGAAGATTACGCTGCCCAGTCCGCATTCAAGTTGTAACTGTTTGTTTTGTATTTTATTATGTTCCTTTGTCGATTTCATTGGCACCCACTCTTGGCTCGCCGAGGGTTTCGGACTGTGCATCACCTGCGCATTTCAATGATTGGCCACCCGTCTTCGAGGCATCAAGTCCTGTTGTCTGAACAGGCTCCGTCCAAGACTCCGACCTCGCCGCATTAGAGGCATATAGGCTACTCAGAATGGAATTCCGTTCCTGACCGCTCGGAAAAGGCTTGACTTGCTCATCATTTTGAGCTAACTTGCTATAACCAATAGAGGATGGCAAGTACATTAGTTCTGAGGAGGTTACGGATGTCTTCGAGATTCACTTTATTGCTTGCAATTCTGGCTCTTTGTGCTGCAACGGCCCTCGGCCAGGGCTTTTCCGCCGCATTCTATGAGCTGGATCAACCCTTGACCGAAGGCTGCATAGATGGCCAGGTCGATCCTAACGCACCCCGCCTGCCGGACGGCACCCTGGTGTACATCTTTTGGGACGACGACAGCGACGGCGTGGACACCGACGATGGACTCGCACCTGTCGGGCCCGCTCCCGGCGAGGTCAATTACAACTTCTTCCCGCTAAACGGTTGCGCGGATATCGGCGAATGCGGACTATTTGCCACCCTGCTCAATTTCGTCTCGAATGGCCAAGTCCCTGTACCTGCTCGATACTATCTACGGGTTTGTGGGCCGAACATAACCATTACCTCTAACGTCGTGACTCTGGTGACCGGTCCACAGGACGTCGAGTTCACGACTTGGACTTGTGAGCCTGTCCCCTGCGCCGGATGTCCTTCCCCCCCGGCACCGGCGAACGTCCAGGCCAGTGACAACTCGTGCACGGGTGTGACCATCACGTGGACTTATCCGCTTGGTGTGGACAGCGTTGACGCATTCAAAGTCTATCGGAACTCGGAGATCGGCATCGAATTCCTGGCGACAGTTCCGTACGTCGAGACAGATCCGAACTATCTTCACACCGACAATACCGGTCAGATCTCGCTGACGTACCAATATCTAATTGAGGCTCGGCGTGTCTGCGGCGTGGGCGATACAGCATACTCCGTTCGCGTTTCGGACGGGGGCACTCGCCGTCCGTTCCCTCCGATACCGACCAGTGTGACCGCGTCAAATAACTACTGCGACTCAGTCGTTGTCAATTTCACCTACAACACGAATCTTGGTGTCGACACGTTTTACATCAAACGTGCCGGCGTGATTGTCGGCGGCGTTCCTGCTGAAGGTCAGCCGGGTACGCGGAGATTCCGCCACAGCGGGGCTCCAGCCGGAGTCGCCGCCTACACAGTGGTTGGACATAGCCCGTTCGGTTGCGGCGAAGGCACGCCTTCCGATCCGGTGAACGGCAACAATATTGACTTGGTAGCCCCGGCAAATGTGATTGCATCGGATGACCTTGTCGGTATCGTGACGGTAACCTGGAGTGACATTGCAAATGAAACCGGATATCAAATCTGGCGAGCTGCCGAGGACGGCAGCGGGCCCGCTCAAGTGGGCACGGTAGGACAGAACGTAACCACTTTCCAGGACGCCTGTGTTGACGGCGCGCCTCCGCGCCGCTATTGGATAATTGCCACCGGCGGGACCTGCGGGCCGGGTGACGCCTCACAATACGATCTCGGTCGCTGCGGACAGAATACTTGCGTCACTCCAACCGGGGTCGCCGCTTCGGATAACAGTTGCGAAGCCGTTACGGTGACCTGGGCGGATGTCGCCAATGAAACCGGTTATCGAGTCTATCGCGATGCCGTGCAAGTGGGAGAAGTTGGCGCCGGAGTGCTCACATTTATGGACACTCCCGCTGCCGGGACCTACAGCTATACGGTAACCTCGCTCTGCGAATTCGGTGAAAGTACTCCCAGCACGCCGGATGCCGGAACTCGACTCACCGTTCCGGGACAAGTGACTGGATTGACGGCGTCAAACAATAGTTGCTTTGGCATTCAGTTGAGTTGGGCCGCACTTCCCAACGTGACAAGTTTCATCGTCAACAGGGATGATGCGGACATTCAGACCATCAACAATGGCGCGGCGGTTTCCTATTTTGACTCTTCCGCGACAGAAGGCAACCACACGTATACCGTGCGTGCAGCGAACGCTTGCGGAACAGGTCCGGCTTCGGCCCCGGCGACAGGTACGCGGCTCCCGGGGGCACCTGCACAGCCACAGAATTTCGTCGCCACGGACGGTCAATGCGACGGAACTCATCTGAGCTGGACGGATGTTGCCACTGAGACTTCGTATCAAGTCTGGCGCGCAAACGAAGACGGCAGCAGCCCCGCTCAGATCGCCAGCAATTCCGCCGATGATGTGACTTACGATGACCTGACCGGAAACGTCGGCACAGTCTATCGCTATTGGGTAGTGGCGTCGAATGCCTGCGGCAATAGCGCTCCGTCAAACTTCGACAACGGTTCTCGTTTGGACGTGCCGGGCGCTCCCGCCGGATTGTCCGCTACCGAGACTTCGTGCGTGGATATTTGCCTGACGTGGAATGGTGTAGCCGGCGCCACGAGCTATCAGATCTTCCGTGATGGTATTCTGTTGGCCACGGTCACTGCGCCGAACTATTGTGATGCAACGGCCGTTCCGGGAACCCAATACGCTTACACGGTGCGCGCGGTAAATACTTGCGGTGTAAGCAACCCGAGCAATTCCGACATCGGCCGCAGACTCTCCGTTCCGGGGCAAGTTCAAAACGTTCAGGCATCGGAGAATGATTGCCAGAGAGTGCTTGTCACGTGGAATGCGCTGACCGGAGTGGATAGCTTCCAGGTTCGCCGCGACGGGCAGCGAGCGGGAAGTACAAGCGGCGCGACAACCACGTTTTCCGACTTTAATGCGCAGGTCGGAATCACCTATCAGTACACGGTCGTCGCCTACAATCAGTGCGGCGCAGGCAGCGAGTCACAAGCGAATTCCGGTCAGAGAATTCTCGGCGCGCTCCCGCCGGTGTCCAATGTGCAGGCTACAACCAACCTTTGCGATACGGTTGTCGTGACCTGGAACGACATAGCGGGTGAAGATAGCTTCCAGGTCCGGCGTGACGGCATTCGCATCGGTGTTCGCGCGGCAAATGTGACTTCGTTCCGTGACGGCACGGCGATGCCGAATGTTAACTATCTTTACACGATCGTCGCCTATGACGAGTGCGGCGCGGGCACCGAGTCCGACGCGGCGACGGGATCTCTTGCTCCGCGGCCCAATGCGGTAACGGGTCTAACGGCTGATCTGGGCTGCCCGACGCTTGAACTCTTCTGGAACGTGACGGCAAACGCCACGGAATACCGGGTCGAGCGCGATGGCGTGCAAGTCGGTGTGGTTGCGCATCCCGGGAATTCTTTTGTAGATGATCCGGGTAACAACCTGCCTCATCAGTACCGTATCGTTGCTGCGAACCTCTGCGGACCGGGAACGCCTTCCGATCCGATTACGGCGCAGCGGCAAGGGAATACACCTCCCCCAACTGATCTTGCCGTGGATGCCAGCAATTGCGGTATTGCGGTCCTCACTTGGACACCAACCGTTGGCACTCAGGCGACTATCATTTATCGCAACGGAGCCGTGCTGGATACAGTGGACTTCGCAACTACGTCCTACGCCGACAATCCACCGGCGGGACTTGTGGAGTACTATGTGACGGCGTATTCCACCGATTGCGGTGAAAGCGTGGCTTCGTCGAGTGTCACCATCAATGTGACCAGTCCGGCGATCTTCTCGCAGTCGTTCGCCACCAATCAAATGCCTCCGGGCTGGACCGTGCAGCATCTCGGTTCCACGCAGCAGCCGTGGAGTATCGGTCAGGACGCGCCGGGTGATTTCTCTCCGCGAGTTGCACTCGTCGGCGAAGCGGCATCTGCGCTCGAATATCTGGTTTCGCCGGTCCTCGATTTCACGGGTGCGACTGATCTGACAATTACATTCATCAGCGGGATGCATGCGAATCCGGGTGTGTTCGGATACCTGGAGGCTTCGCTGGATGGCGGCGCGACGTGGCCGTATGAACTGCTGACCTTCCTGGACAACGATACGTCCATCGTCAGCCGCAGACTATCTATCGTCTTCAATCATGCAACGCAGGCGAGATTCCGCTGGAAGTTCACCGGTTCGGCGTCTCAGCCCGGAGCATGGAGCGTGGACGACATTCGCATTTGCGGCGCCGTCAATGGCGCACCGGCTCCACAGGCTCCCGCCGGATTCAGCGTGCGTGACAGCATCGGCGTTGGCGGTGCAGGATTGACCTGGAGTGCGGTTCAGAGCATTTTCTTCCGCGGTTATGAGGTCAGCGTTTCGCAGAATGATGACATGAGCGACGCGACGGTCCTGACCGATTTCGATTCATGGCTGCTTGGCGAGATTGGGTTGGGTGATTACGTTGTCAATACGCTCGAAATGTTCGAGCACTACTACTTCGCCGTACGGACGCGCGATGCGGACGGCAATCTGTCCGACTGGTCCGAGATTGTTGAGGCGACGGTTTATCCCGAGCAGGCTGGGCCGAACTTCGAGAATCCGCTTGATGAAGGCACGTGGTGGAACGAGCTGGACGGTATTGTTGGTGCGAAGCTCACTGACGAGAGCGGCGTGGACGTGAATTCAATTGAGATTCGCGTCGATGCCAACGTTGACGGTATCTACGATGACAGTCCCGAAGAGTCCTGGCAGGCGGCGAATGTCGTGAACTACGAAGAGAACGGCGACGTCTTCATTCGGGCACAATTCTATACCGAAGGGCCGTCGCTGAAGTATGAGCTGCGTGCGCGCGACATCTATGGAGCCGAAGGCTACAGCGGCACATTGCGCGTTCAGGGCATTGAGGACGACTGGAATGTAAAGATCGACCTCACAGCTCCCGATCAGGTCGAAGAGTTCGCGCCGTCCAATTGGGCGACGGGTGAGCAGATTCAGTTGGTCTGGATGCCGGAAGAAGACCTGAGCGGCGTGCAGTACGAGATCTACTTCGCCACCGAGCCGGGTGTCAGCGAAAACTCCACTCTGTGGTGCCGCGACAACGATCCGGCGCTCAGCCACGCCGAGGCATATTTCACCACCGTGGAAGGTTTGGCCGCCGGAACGACCTACTACTTTGCGATTCGCGCCGTAGACGCCGCCGGCAATGTAGGCGCTCTCTCCGAAGAAGTCTCCATGACCACTCGTGGAGTGATCACGCCATTGGAGGTCAGCGATCTCACGCTGGCGGTTCGGGCATCGCGAGTGAATCGTGAGGACCTCGTGTTTGAACTGCGCTGGTCGCCGGTCACAACGGATGTGAATGGCAGGCCCGTAACGGTCACAGGCTATCGCATTCACGCGAGCGCAACCAGTGAGTTCTCGCCGATTGCTTCAACCTCGGTTGCCGAAGTCTCCGGCACAAACTATGTGCTGACGCGCGAACTGGAAGAGTCCGACCTGCGTTACTTTGTGGTCACGGCAATCTGCGACGACAACAATGACGGTCCGGGCGATGTGAATCCGGAATCGCTGCCGGTTCCGAACCGGTAGGCGGTTTACTTCGTGAAAATCAGCAAGCCGCGTTCACTTCGAGCGCGGCTTGTGTCAGTTTGGCAGCGCGCTGAAACACGCCGCCGCCATTCCGCTGTTGAACTATCCAACTGATCATGACAAAGTACATCTCGATACTCATCTCGCTGCTCGCCATCGGTTGCGGCAATTCCGAAAAGCAAGCTAATCCGGCGGGAACGCTGGAGACGACCGAAGTGGATATTTCCCCTGCGCTGGCGGGGAGAATTCTGGAAGTGCGGGCGAAGCTCGGGGATCCGGTCAACGCCGGGGACACGCTGGTTGTGCTCGACACCGAACTCATTACCCTGCAACGGGCGCAAGCCGAAACAAATCACGCGTCCATCGCCGCACAACGCAGAGTATTTAACAGTCAGTTGGTTCAGGCACATGAGAATCTGAAGCTGCTCGATATCACATTTGAGCGCACTAAGAATCTCCTCGATGCGGGAACGGCTCCACAGCAGCAGTTCGATGAGGTGAAGACGAAAAGGGACGTTGCCACCGCGCAAGCCGCCGCAATCCAAAATCAGATCAGCGCCCTGGACGCGGAAGAGAGTAAGCTCGATGCGTCGCTCTCCGTGTTTGACCGCCAATTGCGCGATGGTGCGGTCGTGTCGCCGATTTCTGGCACAGTCCTCATGCGCGCGGCCGAGCCGGGCGAGATGATCACTCCGGGAACGATTGCGCTTCGCGTCGCCGATCTCAGTGCGCTTGAGCTTCGCATCTATCTGAATCAGAAGGACGTTGATCTTGTGAAACTCGGACAGTCGTTGGCGGTTCACGTGGATGCCCTGGAGGGCGGGTCGTATCAAGGCGTCGTCTCGTGGGTGAGTTCCGAGGCGGAGTTTACGCCGAAAAATGCGCAGACGAAACAAGCGCGCGCACAATTGGTCTATGCAGTCAAACTACGGATTGAGAATCCGGACCGGAAACTCCATATCGGCATGGCGGCGGAGGTTGCGCTGTGACCTCTCAGACTTCGCCGCTGCTTACCTTCCAATCCGTTCGTAAAGCGTTCGGCAGCATGCAAGCCGTCGACGGAGTTTCGCTGGATCTATGTAAAGGCGAAATCATCGGACTGATCGGCCCGGACGGCGCGGGAAAGACCACCGCGATGCGAATGGCCTGCGGACTGCTTGTGCCGGACGAAGGATTGATCGATCTGTGCGGGATCAATCCCGCCAAGTCGCCGCTTCGAGCACGCGCGCACCTCGGCTACATGCCGCAACGCTTCAGCCTCTATCCCGATCTCACCGTCGCCGAGAATTTGAGATTCTTCGCGGATCTCTATGCAGTGTCTGCCGCGGATCGTGAAGCGAGAGAAGAGTGGCTGATGCAATTTAGCCGGCTGGCGCCGTTCCGCACTCGCCGCGCAGGCAAACTTTCCGGCGGCATGAAGCAGAAACTCGCGCTTTCGTGCACGCTGATCCATCAGCCCGAAGTGTTGATTCTCGACGAACCCACGACCGGAGTCGATCCGGTCAGCCGGCAGGAATTCTGGTCGCTGTTGAAGGATCTCTCCACCGAAGGCCACGCGTTGCTCGTAAGCACGCCCTATATGGACGAAGCATTGCGCTGCGACCGCATTGCCCTGATGTACAGAGGAGTGATTATCGGCAAGGGCACTCCGGCGGAAGTCACCGGACTCTTCAATCGCGAACTTGCCGAAGTCAGCGGGGCCGCACTGGAACTTGCGCGCCGCAAACTGGCGCGCGCGAATCCGGCCTGGTCAATCAATCGATTCGGAGACCGTTTACACATTGTGTTCGATCAGGCGAGCGACGAGCAGCTCATTCGCGAAATGACGCGCGAGGTAAATGTCGAAGTGCAGAAGGTCGATCCGACCATCGAAGATACGTTTGTTTCGCTGATGAGCGAGAAAGCGGATTGAGCCCCGCACCTTTCCTGCCATCCGTCGATTCAGCAGTTATTGCGTCGGGTTTAACTCGCAGGTTCGGCGCATTCGTCGCCGTCGATCAATTGGATCTCGATGTGAAGCGTGGAGAGATTTTCGGATTCCTCGGAGCCAACGGGGCGGGCAAGACCACCGCCATTCGAATGTTCTGTGGACTGCTCGCGCCGTCAAGCGGTGAAGCCTGGGTTGACGGACTTCCGGTCTCCACGGCCAGCAAGGTGATCCAGAGCCGCATCGGATACATGAGCCAAAAGTTCAGCCTCTACAATGACCTCACCGTGAGTGAGAATCTGACTTTCTTCGGCGGTGTGTATGGACTGAATACCGGAGAAAGACGCGAACGCGCCGGCGATGTCGTTCATCGATTAGGATTGAAACTGCATGCGGGATCGCTGACGGGAGCGGTTCCGCTGGGATTTAAGCAGCGCCTGGCACTCGGCTGCGCGCTGTTGCACCGGCCACGCATCGTATTTCTCGACGAACCCACTGGCGGCGTGGATCCGGTCGCGCGACGGGAGTTCTGGGATTTGATCTATGATCTGGCGGATGATGGAACCACGGTGTTCGTAACAACGCACTATATGGACGAGGCCGAGTATTGCCATCGCGTGTCGATCATGAATGAGGGCCGCATTGTCGCGATCGGAAGACCGCGTGAACTGAAAACACAATACCAGGTCTCTACCATGCAGGATCTGTTTCTCAAGTTAGTCCGTGGCGAGGACAACTCCTCTGCGAGTCTCGCGACATGAAGCGAATTCTCGCCGTTGCCCGCAAGGAATTTCTGCATGTGTTACGCGATCCGCGAAGCCTTGCCGTTGCGATCGCCATGCCCGCCATGATGGTGTTGTTGTACGGATACGCGATTGACATGGAAATGAAGAACCTTCGGATCGCCGTGCTGGATTGCGATCACACGGTCGAGAGCAGGAACTTCGTGCGCGAGATGACCGGCGGCGGGTTCATTGTCGTGTCCGGATACCTCGAGTCGCGCGACGAGATCGAAGCCGGTTTCCGACGCAGTCAATTTCTGGCCGCGCTGGTCATTCCCGAAGGCTACGAACGAGGCTTGGCATCCGCCGAAGCGACTCAGTTGCAACTGCTGATAGACGGTGCGGACGGCACGACGGCCTCCACGGTAGAGAGCTACCTGAACGCGATCGTCGCAAGAGAGAACCGGCGGCTTTCGGTAGAGCGAGTCGGTCTCGCGACATCACCCGTGGAATCTCGTCCGCGCATTTTCTTCAACCCGGAATTGGTCAGCGCACATTTTGTAGTGCCGGGCCTTGTCGCTGTTATTTTAGTCATGATCTGCGCCCTCCTTACCAGCATTGCGATTACACGAGAGAAGGAGAGCGGCACACTTGAACAAATTTTGACGACGCCCGTGCATCCGGGTCAGGTGATCGCGGGAAAAGTTGTGCCGTATCTCGTGATCGCATCGTTGGATGCTGCGCTGGTTTTGATTATCGGCAGGCTCGTGTTCGGCGTGCCAATGGCGGGCTCGTGGTTCGTGCTCGCGGCCTACAGCCTGCTCTACTTGGGAATCGCGCTTGCGCTGGGGCTGCTGATCTCCGCGATTACTTCCTCGCAGCAAGTGGCGATGAGCCTGGCCCTGACTGTTACCATGCTGCCGACGCTCATGCTCTCGGGATTCATTTTTCCGATTGCCAGCATGCCGCTGCCGCTGAGAGTATTCAGCCATGCCATCCCCGCCACTTATTATCTCGAAGTGATTCGCGGAGTGATGCTGAAAGGCGAAGCGTGGTTTCCGTTTCAGGCCGGGGTCATGGCGCTCATGTTTATCGCGCTCATGGGGCTGGCCGTACGACGATTCAAGGCGAGGCTCGAATGATGTCTCGCGTCCGGATGAGTATTACTCGAACTGCGTTTCTGGTGCAGAAAGAGTTCCGACAGATCTTTCGCGATCGCGGCATGTTGAGAATTATCTTCATCATGCCGATGATTCAATTGTTCGTGCTCTCGTATGCCGTAACCACGGATTTGCGCCGCGTTCGCGTTGCAGTTCTGGATGAAGATCTATCCGAGAGTTCACGAAAGCTCGTCGCTTCGTTCTTCACGAGTGATCTGTTTGTGCTCGAAGAGACCGCGCAGACTCCATCTCAACTTCAAACAGCCGTCGAGTCGGGACGCGTAGATCTCACGATCTGGATTCCGGTTCACTATGAGCGCGACTTGGTCACAACGGGGGATGCAAGAGTAGCTATTGCCGCAGACGGGCAGAATTCAAGCCTGGCCGGCCGGGCACTGGGTTATTCGGAAGCGATCATTCGAATGCAAGCACAGGAGCGGTTAAACGAGCTTAAAGATTCAAAGCCGCAGTTTGCCGCCAACTTGCGGCGAATTGAAGCGGTAACGCGGTTTTACTACAATCCGGAACTTATCAGCCGCTTTTACATGATTCCCGGCATTGTCGTGCTGCTACTGACGGTCGTTTCAGGCATGTTGACCGGGATGGCTATTGTCAAGGAGAAGGAGATCGGGACACTGGATCAGCTCCTCGTGAGTCCTCTCTCTTCCGGAGAGATTATCGCCGGCAAGCTGATCCCGTTTGTCGTACTTGCCTACGCAGAATTGTCCATCGCCACCGGAGTGGCAGTGCTCTGGTTCGACCTGCCATTGGAGGGGTCGATAGGCCTCCTCGCATTCAGTGCGTTCTGCTATCTCGTGGTGACGCTGGGTGGAGGCCTCTTGGCCTCAACGGTCTCGCATACTCAGCAGCAGGCCATGCTGACGGTCTGGTTTTTCCTCGTGTTTGGTATTCTAACCAGCGGTTTTTTCTATCCTATCGACAATATGCCGCGTTGGATTCAATATTTGACCTATGCCAATCCAATGCGCTACTTTCTTGCTATCGTGAGAGGCCTCTTCCTGAAAGGTACGGAGTTCTACGATCTGCTGCCGAACTTGTTGCCCTTAGTCGGCATCGGTATCGCCCTCTTCTCACTGGCCGTATGGCGCTTTCGAAGCAGGCTTAGTTAATCCAAAGGCCCTGTTGGACGGGCAGTCGGGTCCGTTTCGACGGACCCGACTTTTTTTTATGGGTCATTGGCACCTATTGACCTTTACGTCCCACGCTCGTATATTCCCCGTTCATGGTGCCTATGAAGCCAAATGGCCGTCCGAATGGACGGAGAAATCAACCCCAAAGGGAGATGAAGATGAGAAAAGCAATGACTCTTGTTGTCCTGGCCCTGCTCGCCCTTACCTGCGTGGCCTTCGCCGATGCACAGAAGGTCAACAATGCCAACCTGTACCAATCGCAGGTCGACCAGCTCAAACTTGACACTCGCAGCGAAATCGACGCATTAAATCAGCAACTTGAAGGTGTTTCCGCGGAAGAACAGGAGCAGATTCATGCTCAAATTCAGGCGTTGAAACTCCAGAGCGAAATTTCCCGCCTCGAGATTTTATTGGAATGGGCACGCTCGGAAAACGATGAAGCACGCATTGTGGAAGTCGAGACAGCGCTGCAGAATTTCCTGAACCCGCCGGTGAAGCACAACCTTCCCGATGTTCCGCGTGACAAGAGCGCGATGCCGGGACAGTCCGACTCGAACACGAAGTAACGCACTCATCTAACCAACACAAATCAAAGAGGAGGTTAAGATGAATCGAGTGCTTTACCGGGCGGCGCTGCTGCTGGCCCTCGTATTCGCCGTCGGCGGACTTGCAACGGCTATCGAGTCCACTGAGGTTCCCGCCGACCGGCCGCAGACCATGGCTGCCGCAACAACTTCGGCAGTGGTCGATGCCACGAATGTTCCGGGTGGGTCCATGCAGAATACGTCCTCGAATCCGTGGCCGGCTACCGACATCCGTCATGTACCGGAGCGCGATGCCATGTACGTGCCGCCGATGTACTTCGAACCGCACGTCGGTCCGCTCAATCCGCGCCGAGTGTGTGAGAAGGATTTTTACCTGAATGTCGTGCACAAGTCGCTGCACCATGAGATGATCGTCAAGTTCACCGAAGAATCCATGGTCCGCTGGAACGGATCGCTGTATTCGAAGTCGGGTATGAGCTTGTCACAAGCGCAGAACTTTCTTGGCAAGCACAGGGAAGTGGAAATTCGCCGATCGAGCAGAAAGCAGCCTGAAGAACTGCTCGACTACTGGGAGAAAAACGGCGAGCGCAATACCGGGCAGGATCTTGCGAATCTCAACAACTACTATGTGCTCGAGATTTCCGAGAATCCCGACCCCATGGCGCTGATCGAAGAAGTCATCGCCATCGACATCGTGGAAACCGCTTACTACTTGCCGCCGCAGCAGGAGGCGTGCATCGATCAGGCTCCGGACACCCCTGACTACCGCGCCGGACAGGATTATCAGGACCCCGCTCCGCTCGGCGTTGATGCCCAGTTTGCCTGGGCCTATCACACAAGCGGACCGGGAAGAGTCGGCTACTGGTGCATCGATATCGAGAACGATTGGACCGAGGGCCACGAGGACTTCAATACCGGTTTCGCGGTCCTCTGGGGCGGTGACAACGGCAACTCCGCAGATCACGGAGACGCTGTTGTCGGCGTCTATGCCGCCTGCAATAACGGCGCGGACGGTATGACCGGCATCAGCTATAATGTCACTCCCAAAGGCGTCTCCTGGTCGAATCAGGCCGGTGCGGATGCCATGGAACAGTGGGAAAACGCCTTTAACAACGCCGCATCGTCTTTGTTCGCCGGTGAGTCCTACTTGATTGAGATCCATTGGCCGGGTCCCGATACCGGAGTACCGTGCAATGCCGGGTGCGGCAACTGCGGTCAGTATGAGTACATTGCGGTCGAGTACTGGCAGGAGGCATTTGACGCGGTTCAAACGCATACGTCCAACGGTATCATCGTCTATGAAGCGGCGGGTAACGGCCAGATGAACCTCGATAACGCGATCTACGCCAATCGCTTCAATCGAGGATTCCGCGACTCCAACGCGATCGTTGTCGGCGCCGGCACGTGCGACGTGAATGTCAATAACATGTGCTGGTCAAACTACGGATCGCGGCTCGATTGCAGCGGCTGGGGCCAGTGCGTGTGGACGCTCGGATACGGCGATCTGTATACCGAAGGAACGGACGCGACCGAGTACACCGATACGTTCAGCGGAACCTCCAGCGCGACTCCGGTTGTTGCAGGTTCGGGTAACTGCCTGCAAGGTATCGCTCAGGACAAGTATAACACGACACTCACGCCGCAACAGATCGAAAGCTACATGTCTACCACCGGGACTCCATGGGGCGGAACGCGGGACATCGGTGAAAGACCCGATCTTGAGATGGCGATTAATCGTATTGAACCGGACTGCTACCCGGCAATTCCCGGAGGCTGGAGCTATTCCTTCACGCCGCGCGACAATAACACCGCAACAGAAGGTAACTGCCTGATCAGTGCATCGCTCTCCGGCAATGCGAATGACACGTACTTGAACTTCGCCTGCTACAACGCGGGTCCGACTCCCGCTCCGCATGGAGAAGGAGGTGACGACGTCTACACCAGACTCTTCATCGACAATGCCTGGGTCTTCTGGGTCAACGTCGCGCCGACAATCCCAGCGAACTCGTGGCACAGGTGGAACAACTGGGGTCCGATTACCGTCCGAGGCGGGCGTCATCAAACGCAATGGTGGATTGATCCACTCGATGAGTTCAACGAAGAAAGCGAGACTAACAACTGGATTTACCGCCAGTTCTCGTGGTCGCCACTCGTGCTCACGAATAACACCGCTGTCGTGCGTGACGCGCCGCCGCTCAAAGACTGGGGCTCGCCTACCTACTTCAGCGGTGACGGATTTCGCGCGACCGGCGCGTGGTGGACAGCCGTGGGTATCCTGCCGCAGTCAGGACAGGATATTGATCTCTACCAGTATCCGAACACCTACGGAAGTACCAGCGGCTATTCCACTACGGAGGTGTTCAGCTCCTACGGTGCGGGTTCGTGCGACTGGGTGCTCGCCAACGGCAACGTGCTGGCAGACTTCGGCGAGACACGCATGTATCAGGCGGTCCGTGAAGACGATGCATCAACTCTTGACTATGCCATCGAAGCCGATGCTTCAATCACAGTTGGCAGCCCCTACGAGGAGGCTCAGGCTTTCACGGCTTACGAAGTACTCGACGTGTTCGAGTTCGCGCCCGGCAATGGCAATCAGTTCTATGTGGCTGTGAAAAATATCACCGGCAACATTGATCTGCAATTCACCATTGTCGCTCCGGGTTCCAACTACTACGACCGTGCGGATATTTGGGCTTTCCGCAACAGCGGTGGAGTTAACGAGACGGAGTGGGGTGTCTTCACCGCAGACGCCGCCGGTTGGTACGCCTGCGTTGTGTTCAAGCCCACCTCAACCGGCTACAACAATGCCGGAAACTATACGTTTGAATATCGCTCGCCTCCGGCAATCGATCTTCAACCGGGCAACAATCGTCCGGGATGGGATTGGTCGATCGTCGCGCGGAACACCAATGATGCGACGGTCAACGACGCACATTGGCCGGTGGCCATTCAGGGCAACACGACAACCTACGTCAACGCCTCGTGGTACAACGCAGGCGGCGGTTTGGCCACGGCTGCCGCATTCAATAATCAGGTCGTGCTGGACAACACCATCTACGCCAACTTCGCCAACGCCGTCAACCTTACCGCGTTTGCCTATTCGGGTGTCATCAATCAACTCGGGGCGAACATTCGAGGCGGCAGGCATACGCTGGCCTTAGCCGTGGACGAGAACACGCTGGTTGCGGAGTTCAACGAGGGCAACAACGTCGGTAGCGGGCAGTGGGTCTGGAGTGGGCTCAATCTGGATCATGACACGCCGCTGACGAGAAGCTTCCCACCCTATCAGGGGGGTGGACCGATTCCGAACAGCGACGGCTTTGTCGCCGATCCGCCGGGCAACCACGCTAGTGTTGTCGGACTGCTGCCCAGCAATACTACTGCCGATTATGACGTGAATGCCTACTCGGACTACTCCAGCACGTTCATCGGTTATTCCGTGCTCGAAGCGACTTCAGTGTACGGGAGCGGCTCCCCAGACTTCGTGCTCTTCGGCTACCAGACGACCGGTACCTATCCTATCTGGTATCCCGGCATCATCAACTTCGACAACGAGACCGCGGCTTACCGCGTCGAAATGGACCGCACGGTTAGTGGTGCGCGTGTGTTTGCCGCAGAGACCTGGGCAATCCCGGATCCGGACACTTTGGATGATGATGTGCTGAATCTCTATGAAGTTCAGCTTGTTTCCGGCGTTACGTATGCGTTCACGTGTGATGTGATTTCGGGAACTGCCGATGTCAGCCTGCGTATCTTCCGCGACCATGACCAGATCTACACGAGAAGTCAGGCGCTCGGCCTAAGAAACTCGGCCGGCGGCGGAGGCGACGAAGTGCTCTCCTTCACTCCCGCAGAATCGGGCTGGTACGCGCTTATCGTTGAAAAGGCCTCCGGAGCATCGTACAATCTCACTGCCGTGTACAATCTGAGTGGCGGTCGTGATACGCCGTCTGCCGTCGATGACCTCGTGATCCAACCGTACATGTTTCTCGGCATACCGATTCTGCGAGTGGCGTGGAATCATGTGAACTCGATCAATGGCAATCCGATTCCGGATCGCAGATATGTCGTGTACCGGTCCAGCAATGTGAATATCGTGCCGCTGCCGGCCGATTCCATCGGCGGAACGACGGACAGCATCTTCTACGACTTCACCGTTCAACCGCTGGACACCAAGTGGTTCTACCGGGTGATCACAAAGGGCAACTAAGCCGCGTGCTTTTTAACGGCCACGGGGCCGGTCTTCGGACCGGCCCCGCTTTGCTTTTCCATGAACCACCAAACCGCTTCCGACACCCTACCTCGGCACGACCATCGCCTCCATCTCCCCC
>CAZGVT010000029.1:0-15272 GCA_964529255.1 uncultured Alphaproteobacteria bacterium
ATTGGAATATCGTCTGTGAAATCCGGTCCTTGTGGCCGGAATCTTCTCTGCAACCTGCACCCCCGAACCAGCCGGCCAAACAGGTCGCTGAAAGTATGTTCACTGCCCATTTTGGTTGCTTTTCCCCGATTATTGGCATATATAGACAGAAATAACCTCCAAACTCGCAGTCCGGCGAGACGCGCGATGAAACCGTTCAGAGTCTTTCTGCTGATCACTCTCGGAGTCTCGGCCTTGGTGGCGGATACTCGGATAGTGAATCACTCTACTGATTCCCGGCATGAGCCGGCACGCCAGGCCTCAGGCCTGCCCACTCTGCCCCAGGCTGACCCGGCCTCTCTGCAGACCACTCAATTGGGACTGGACAGCCGCGAACGCATTCCGCTCGACCAAGGCGCGGATTGGTGTCCGGCGACCATCGTTGCCACCATTCCGTACGTGGACAGCGGGAGTACGGCAGGACTCACATGGAACGCGACGTGGACCTCCTGCAGCAACGGCGCGCACGGGCCGGATGTGATCTATTTTTTTGATCCACCATTTCCGGGTGGACGACACACGGTTACGACCGCAGGCAGCGATTTCCAGACACACTTCTTTATTACGGTGAATCCGGGTGGACTCCATCCGTGTCCGCCGACAGGGGAGTCCATATTGGCGTGTCGCCGGTTCACCGGCGGTGTGCAGCCCTCGTATACGGGACTATTCAACTACAATTTCACCTATTACATCGTCGTCGGTGGTGACCAGGGGCAGAGTGGAAATTATGTACTGACGATTAGCGGGCCGCCACAGAATGATCTACCATGCAGTCCGCTTGCGCTTACTGGCTCATTGCCAATAATTGTAACAGGTGACAACACGAATGCGCAAGATCACATGTCACTCAGCGGATTCGGCAGCATTCCGCCATGCTGGAGTGGGGCGTTTACGGTGGGCATGGGACAGGGTGCAGTCGCCAATGATGTGACCTATAGTTGGACGATTCCGGCTACGGGACAGTATCGAATCTCCACATGCACGGGTTCGGTCATGACGCCGATTCTCACGGTGTATCAGAACACTTGTCCGACGGTGCCGCAGAATCCGGGAGATTTTATTTGCGGAGCGTATGCCAATTGCGGGAATTACTCGGAAGTCGTGACTCCACAACTCGCCGGTGGTTCGCCGGTATTGATCGTCGTGGACGGTTGGTCTCCGACAGCCAACGGCAGCTACACACTCCGCATTGAAAGCGTGGTGCCGCCATGCGTGGGCTCACTGCTGGCCGGGCCGCGGGAGATCGCGTTTGACCCCACACCCATTGGAACGGTCGCGCATCGCTCGCTCACCATCAACAACGTAGATGCGACAAATGCGCTGTGCGTAACCGGTATCGGGGATAACGCGTGGACGTTTGCAGGATCACCCTATAGTTTTGTCGTGCCGCCGAACAGTTTTCAGATGGTGGATGTGACGTTTCATGCGCAGATTTCCGGTCAACATGCGGAGTGGTTGTATATATATTCCAGCGATCCGGCGCGACCGGTAGATTCGATTTTGTGTTCCGGCGACGGCTATCGGCCGCTTTCATCACCGCAGACCGTGGAAATTGCCTTTACGCGTGGTGAATCCGCCGCGGTTCGCTTGCCGTGGGATGACAACGGGCACACGACACAATATGCGATTGAGTATTCATCGGACAATTTTGCGACGTCAAAGTTCTTGCATCCCTATGGAGGAAGTGAGACAATGCCTCACTTTGTGACCATTGATCTGTGGGGATCGCTGGGGCGTAGTTCGCTATACAATTTGCAGCCATCGACAAACTACGCCGTGCGGCTGCACGCTAAAGATATTGCGAATAATGTCCTGATTGGGCCTGCGGCGAACCTTACCACGACTCCGCAAATTCTTGTCGATTCGACGCGGTTTAAGCTGGTCATTCAGGTGATCGACGCGAACAGTGCCGAGCTAAATTGGGATCCGAATGTGCTGGATTTGAGCGGCGAGCCGGTGGACGTGGACGGGTTTGCGGTTTTCGCGGATGATGACTTTCTCGGAGACTCTCAGTTGCTTGCCGTGGACGATGTCCCGCCGTTTATTGTGACGTTTGATAATCTGCGGCGGCTTTATTTTGTGCGACCCTTGCTGCCCGGTACACCCGGTCGTTCCGGGGCGTTCATTTCCTATCCTCCGGATGGCGCACGGGTAGCCGGAGAGGTTTCGATCTTCGCGCAGGACGGCGGCGAAGAAGAGTCGTGGTTGGATGCATTCATGGAGACGGAGGATAGTTTCGGCGCTCCTTTCGTATTCTGGACTCTAAATAATAACCGCACGGGCGAGGCCGGCCTTTACGGCGGCGCGGTGAATTTTGACGATTTGGGCAGCGGCCCAAAACAGATTCGCTTGCAGGTGACGGATGGTTTCGGACTGATTCGCCGTGACAGTATTACCGTCTATGCTTATCCCAGTTCGCAGGCCGATTACACCGTGACATACGACGGCGTGACAGGCAAAGTCCGGCTGGATACAACAGGGTTGGTGAACGTGCACGGCTCTCTGCTGGCCATCAAATGGCTGCTTTCGGATCACGGCACGATTCACGGCCCGCGCGCAGTAATCACTCCACCGTTGCATGCCACCGATGATATGGAAGAGGTGACGGCGATCCCAATCGGAGATCAGAAGACGATTACGCTCGGACGCAAAAAGCGCGAGATTGATCTCGGCGGGTACAATATCATCCTGCCGAGTGGGGATATATCCACCGTACTGCACGGCAACGCGGTTGCGCACTGTGAGGCAATTTCGGTGAATGCAGATTCCACTCAAGGATTGACGGGAACATACGCGGCGATTCCGGCCCCGTTCGCCGACCAGGCGCAACTGCCGCTGGGAAGGTATGTTCGCATCAAGGACAACGCTTTTCGAGTCGGCGTCGGATTCGAAGTGTGCATTGATCTAAAATGGAAGATTGTCCTGGACGGCATCGGCGCGTTCTGGGGCCAGGACTGCAAACGCACGACGAGCCTGAGCACCGGATACTGTCCCGAGCCGCCGGATACCGCATCATTTGTTCCGCTGAGTCTGCCAGCGCTCACGCACAAGCGGTATGCAGGTGTGGATTATCCCTTCGCCGGTTTCGCTTTTGGAAATGATAACTATCGCCCTTCATCACCGAGTCCATTTACCGATTACGGTTCAAATCAGCGGATTTGCTGGTGGGATTTTCCCAGCGAGAGCGGTCGCTTGACGGATGGCTGGGGGCAGCGACTGGAACGACAGGCGGGTTTCTTTGCACGGTTCTCGCCGTCCGCCTCTAATCCCGAGAGTTATTGCTGTACGTGTTGGCAGCTCGAATGGGACGTCGTGTTCTGCGAAGACAATTCGGTGCGGGAACTCATCTCGCCGTGGCTGTCCGGCCCGCTTTGCGTGGACACAATTGATCCCTGTGCGGAGTTGAACGGGCCGTAGATCATATTCCGCGGATTGCATGTCAGGCAAGGGGCTTCGGCCCCTTGCGCTTATTTTGGGAGGCGAGCAGCTGCTTCCCTACGGATTTATCCCGTGGCGGAAGCTCTGACTGTAACCCAATTCCCGCGCGCCGTCATCTTTCGAGATGTAACCGGCGCGCACTTTTTTGTCCACTGTATCGAAGTGGATCGATTGCGCCTGCATTCGCTGAAGCGTGAACGGATCCTGATTGGGAGCGAACTCGTGCTCCGTCGTCGCGCGGATGCCTTTCATTTTGAGTTCCGAATTACGCAGAAAATTACCCAGCGATGCGCCCAGATTCTGCACCGAATCCACGATTTGCATGAGCAGATTGAATTGCGCTTCGACCCAGTTCTTGGTCGTCCCGTGCGATCGGCCCAGGACCCACGGATACAACCGCAATCCGGTCACCACGTCTTCGATCACCTGCTCGCGATTCAGCCGCCAGGTGAAATTGCGGTGCTGATCGCCGCCAATGACTGCGACTTCAATGTCACTCCACGTGAACAGGTTTGAGTCGGCTTCGAGTCGCGAAAACTGCGACACCGTGTCATCGAAATATTTGTTTACGCGAGCCTGATATTCTTTTTCCGTTTCGTGCTGGAACGGCTTCGGCGGCGTGATCCGGATTTGCAGTCTCGGCGTTCCGGCATTTCGCGCACTGCGCGACATGTCCGAGAGCATCGCTTCCTGAATCTGCGCCACAAATGGAATCGAAGCCAACGGCTCAATCCCGCGCGGATTGTGGATGTCCGCGCCAAGCGTGGCAAAGAAAAATCGCTGCGGATTCAAATAGACTCGGTTCTTCGGATCGTCCTCCTCGTCTCTCCCCCCATATCCTATGGGGGGACTAAGGGGGGTACGAACGACATACGGCTTCCACCTCCCATCCTTCTCCCAGCGAATCTGATCGGGATCGATCGTGTGGAAATAGTCGATACCGCTGCCATCAGCTAACGGCACGATCTCTCCCGCGAAGCTGCCGACGGTGAAGAGTTCGAGAAAAAATTGCTCCGTGAGCTGCTTGATACCGTCACGGCGGATCAGCGGGTTTTCGAGCATGCGATTGTCGAGTTCGTTCAGTGCGGCAATCGCGCGATCTTTTTCCGCTTCGCTGCCGGTTAACGAATAGCTCTGCGGCGTGGCGCATAAATGTACCCACGACCAGACGGCGGAAGAAATGATCGGCACGTGATCGCGAAGATAGCGGTAGAACTCCGCGCGGTTTGTTCCCATCCAGACGAAATCCTGTCCATCGAGCGTGGTCGTGAACAGATTGCCCGTGACGGGTAGTTTGCCGGTGTCCTTGGGAGGCTCCTTCGTGCGCGTGTGACGGATGGGAGTTTCATCGGGCAGTGCGCGGCGTGCGGTGATGCGGGCGGGTAATTCGAGAATGCGGGGGCGTTTGAAGAGGGTGAACATGGTTACTTTGCTTTCTTCTTTGCTTGCCGGGGGGGATCGGAATCTTGGGGAAATGACTTGACTTTGGAGGACTTTGGGGATATCTTGTGATGGTACTGATTGATGTCTTCTCAGTGACGAGTTTTGAGGTATTATTTGGCGCCTAGATCTATTCAGCCTAATCTGTCGGCGCTATGAGATATGAGTTATCCAAGGAAGTAGGCGAAGATGAACTCAGGACTTTTGAAAATCGGAGCACTACTTTCTGCCGCGCTTTGCGTCTGCGGTTACGCCGTCGCGGATTGCGGGTCACTTTGCGTATGTGCGACCGATGCGACGTGCGCGGGTGAAAGCGGCTGCGATGCCGGAACGGCCGATTGTGCGGGAACGGCTTTCACAATAGACTGTTTCAGTGGCGCTGTGGTCAAATTTGAGCTATATCTGGATTGCGCGGACTGTGAACACTGTATAGCATGCGCGAGCATTGTGAATCATTCTACAGGAGGGACGGTAAGCATCATTCAGGCTGGTTGCGATAATTTGGGGTGCAATACCACACCCGTGACTCTTACCTTATCGGCGGGCAGTTACAAAATTTATGCATGCCTGCGCAGGTGTACCGGAGATACGTGCGAAGATTGTTCGGGATGTACGGCAAAAGCGAGAGTTTACCGCTATTCAAGCGACTGCGGTACGTCCTGCACATGGTGATGCCATGTTTGGTACTTCCTTTCTGTTCCTAATTGTGTTGGGGTGTTGCGCTGAAGCCGCAACACGGCATGTGCCTGTAGAATACGCGACGATTCAGGCAGCCCTGGATGCGCTCTTGGAAGGCGATACGGTGCTGGTGGATACGGGACTTTATGAAGAAGCCTTGGTCGCACCGCCCGTGGCGTTTACGCTGCGCGGGAATGTAGAACCCGACACAGGAGACTATCCGCGGCCCATCATTGATCCTTCTACGCTTCCCGACTCCAGAGATCTATGCTGCCTGCGCGCGGATAGCGCCGATATGGTGATCGAAGACATGGAGTTTAGGAATCGCTGGCCGATGTACCCACCGAATTGGGACACAACCGGTGGCATTTGGTTTCGGTATGGCGAAATGACGTTGCGCCGCTGTTTATTTGACTCGGCCAGCCATTCTATGCTCTCGCACTCGGGGGCCATAAATATTTCAAATTGTGATTTTCGACACAGTAACCGCTGGGCGATAGTCACTCGCGGTTCAGTGGTAGCATCCGATTGCCATTTTCAATCTGATTCGGTCCGTTGGGCGCAAGTAGACGGGCGCGAGGGCAGCCGCATCGAGCGCTGCCACTTCTCGGGAAGCTACGGCAGTCAGACCACTCTCTATCTGGTGGGGAACGACATCCAAGTGCGGGAATGCGTTTTTGGGCCGGGGACGTCTCGCGGCTGGAATCGAATTTACTTTGGCTGCGAGAACTCAGTTTTCGAAAACAACATCATCGAGGATTGGGCAGTATTCGGAGGGATGTTCCATCTGCGGATGTCCCAGCCGTCGAACAACATCATCCGCAATAATGTGATGCGCAACTGCATCACGCCGTTGTCAGAACCGCAGAGTTCACTCGTTGGATTTGATCTTTCGACAACTCGGACCTGCGACACCTGCGCGGTGGATTTCGCTCACAATGTGATCGAGAATTGCTGGGGTTATCATGGCGTGCCGGGTCTGAAGGTGGGTGGAGGGCGTCATATTGCGCTTGAAAACCGCTTTACGAACATTTCCCCGGTCGCGGCTGCAACGTCAGCGGACGCTGGTGGCGTGGAGTGGACGTTACGCGATAATCTATTCTACGGCAACGCGCTCGCGCTTGCGGATACCGTTGCACACTCAGACGCTATTTGGAACTGGTGGGGGGACAGCACCGGGCCTTACCACGCGACGCTGAATCCCGCCGGGCTGGGCGATGCAATCCGCGGGAATGTGGAATTTACTCCGTGGTATGCGGACACAAACGATATTGCGGCAATGCCGCCACCGCGTCGTACGCTCGTGCCGGTGACATACTCGTTATCAGCTTTTCCCAATCCGTTCAATTCCATGGCGACGCTGAAACTCGATCTGCCGCAAAACGTGCGCGGGCGATTGGTGGTCTATGACGGTCTGGGCCGGATCGTGAATGTGCTGCTGGACGGAAATCTCGCCGCCGGTGCGCATGATCTGCGCTTCGATGCGAATGGCCTGTCTTCGGGCACGTATTTCGTCCGCTGGGAGTCGCCGGTGTACACCGCCATGCAAAAAGCAATTTTGATCCGGTAGGGACAACCCCGCGTGGTTGTCCGATGTTTGTGGACGATTCCGGGCAGGTAACGCGCGCACATGTCATTGGGAATACGATTGGATTTGTTGTGCTAACCCGCCACGGCGGGAAATGACGGACAACCACACGGGATTGTCCCGACAGAAGAATATCCCCCTTTGCCCCCCACAGAATGTGGGGGATTTCTTTGGTTTGGCATGATATTGGCGGATTTCTCTGTGTTTCATCTGTCAAACACAAACCGGAGGCCGCCATGCGAAAGATACTCATCGCCATGTTCACCGGACTGATCATCTGCTGCAACTCCGTTCCGCTGCTCGCCCAACCGCCGGACAGCCTGTGGAGCCGCGCGTTCGGCTATGCCGAAGCGGACGTCGCAGAGGCGGTGCTCGCGACACCCGACGGCGGGTTCGTGGTTGTCGGCACCGTCGAAATTCCGGACGGCGATCTTGATCTGTGGATGATCAAGTGCGATATGAACGGCGACAGCCAGTGGAGCAGCGTCTTCTCCGGAAACTTGTCACAGCGTGGATACGACGTGAAACCCACACTCGACGGCGGCTATGTTATCGCCGGCACAACCAGTGGCAGCAACGGCACAGACTTCTTGCTGATCAGGACCGACGCAAACGGAAACGAGCTGTGGCGAAAGCAGTACGGCGGACCGTTGCCGGACTTCGCGGAAGCAGTCTTTCAGACTCTTGACGGCGGCTTCGTCATCGGGGGCCAGGCACAGTCATTCGGGGCAGGAGAAGGAGATTTCTGGATCGTTCGCACAAATGAAAGCGGAGACAGCGTGGGCAGCAGGACATTCGGCGGCCCGCTCAGCGATCATTGCTACGCGATGGCGCGCGCGGGAGACGGCGCATTCCTGCTCGGCGGCGTCACTTACTCCTTCGGCTCAGGTGCTGCGGATATGTGGGTAGTCAAAGTTGCAGCCAACGGCGATAGTCTGTGGAGCCGTTCCTTCGGAAGTCTCTATGGAGATCAATGCCATGCAATCACGCAGACCGTCGACGGCAATTTCCTGCTCTGCGGCAGCACTCAGGGTTTCGGAGCCTACTTTGTAGACGCCTGGATTGTCAAGTTGAGCGCGAGCGGTGACAGCCTGTGGAGTCAACGCTATGGCGGAGAAGGATTCGATCACTGGTATGCCGCGCTGGCCAGTGAAGACGGGACGGTGATGCTCGCCGGTCCGCAATCATCCTTCGGGTCTGGCGATTACGATTTTCAGTTGATGAAGATCGCTGCCGACGGTGACAGCCTGTGGAGCCGCACATTCGGCGGAGGCGCATCGGATCTCTGCAATGCCGTCGCACGAACCTTCGACGATGGCTTTGTGCTGGCCGGACAAACTGAATCGTTCGGGTCGGGTAATTCCGACGTTTGGGTCGTGAAGGCCGGGCCGGATCTGATTGACGATGCAGACGATTCACGTAGATTGACTCCTTCAATCCGCGTGCTGCAAGCGTATCCCAATCCGTTCAACTCCGTTGCAACGATCCGGATCGATCTGCCGCAGGAAGTGAGCGGGCGTCTGGTGGTCTATGACGGTCTCGGGAGAATTGTGAATACTCTGTTGAACGGCAATCTCACCGCCGGTTCGCATGATCTTCGCTTCGATGCGAATGGCCTCTCATCCGGCACATATCTTCTCCGCTGGGAATCCCCGGTGTATTCGGCGACGCGGAAAGCGATCTTGATCCGGTAGGGACAACCCCGCGTGGTTGTCCGATGTCATGTACGGGTCGGCCTCTGTGCCGTCCCGTATTTTATCTCCAACCCGCCACGCGGACCTGCACGGGCATCTCGTCCGCCGATTCGAGATTGACGAAGAAATATCTCAGCGCATCCATCGAATGATCGCTCTCGCCATCCTTAAGCGGCTCGTCTTCCAAGGGTGACCAGCGATAACGGCAAAAGTCCGCGATGAGCTTCGTGCAATTCTCGGTGATGCGAAGCGCCGTTCTGCCCGCCGCATCGGCAAGCGCGGACTTGATTCGCTCCACTCCCGGCTGAATCCGGCTCGAACGATAGCGCAACTTGATTCCGGCACTCCGCAGCGCATCGACGGGAGAAATACCCACGTCCTTGGCCTGTGCTCCGGCCGGATCGCAGGCTGTGAATCGTATGTCGCGCTCATTGATGCCGTGACGGAGATCGATTGCGCGGATCGCCCGTATCATCTGCTCCGTCGTCGCGTCGGTGCCTACCCACTCGTCGAAGACGACGAAGTCGTTGTCTCCTGCCCGCTGAATCCACATCACATACGGATGCCGGTATCCGAAATCGATGGAACGATAGAGATCACACTGCGCATTCACGCGCCAACCTGACGGAAGTAAATGGCGAACGGTATCAAACTCCGTGTAAACCAGATCAGATACCGAATCAAAACTGATTTCCTGCTCCTGATTCCAGCGCGCGGCCGAAAGCCCCGCCGCAGCCCTTTGTTTCCAGTTTTCATTGTTGCGCTCCGGGTGAAGAGAATAGTGGATGGAGAGAATGTGAAAAGGATTTCCCCCCTTAATCCCCCCATTGGATATGTGGGGATATCCAATCTCTTTCCCCCCACAACTCGTGAGGGGATTAAGGGACGAAGCATCCTTCACAAACCTCGCAAACAGATTATGCGCGCCGCCCGAGGAACTCACGCCGACAAAACTCCCGCCGCTATCCAGCGCCGGTTTCAAGGCCGACCAGATCTGCTCATCGTAGGGAGTGAAGGCCATTTCATCCCAGAACACGCCGGTCGGTGAATACATGCGCGGTCCATGCGGCGATGCGGGAAGCGATAACATGCGTGAACCCAATCCGCCGAATGCCAGTTCCTGCCTTGAATTCACTGTCGGACGCGGCCGCATGCCCGGCGGAAGATGCGACAAGACGAGCCGCGCCCGTTCGAGCAATTCCTCGGCGCAACGCTCATTTCGCGAAAGGAACAGATAGAGCCCCGGTCCGCGAAAGAGCGCCCGCCAAAGAAAGTAGCCGACCATTGTCCATGTCACCATCATCTGCCGCGACTTGGGAACCAATAGAAACCGTTCGCGCGAGACGGTCTCTATCAGCTCCCGCAAGTACGGATAGCCGGGAAACGCCGCAATGCCACGCTCCGGATCGTGCGTCTTGACATGCCCGGTGAGGAATCGCCACGGGGAGTGAGACGCACTCCGGAGCATCTTAATATGAGCGGAAGTCACGCGTTCTCCTGAATCATGCGCAGCACTTCCTCGGTACTTACGGCGCCGATTTCCATGCCCTCGGTGCGAAGATGATATTCGAGCCAGAGTTTTGCCGCGGTCGTGTTGCCGTTCACCGCCAGTGTATACAAAGCATCCAATAAGCGCTTCACCGGATCGGGAGCCATCGGTACCTTCGGCAATTCAAGCGGTTCAGATGTCGTTGCTTCGATTTTTTTCTTTCTGGGTGCCATGGGAAGAGAGGGATGAGGAATGAGAAACGGGTAAGGAGGACGGACGGATGAAGTCGGCGATAAAGAAGCGGCGAGGGTCTATTCGTTCACGAACTTGACCGGCGAACGCATCTCCGTCGTGTTCACAAACGGTTGCAGCAATCGCCAGGCTTTGGCTTCGTATCGCTCCGACAATTGCTGAAACTCCTTGCCGCGCGAACCCGCATCGGAGCCGTCCGCCCGGGAGAGCACATCCGAGGCAAGTGCGCGGCAAACCACCGACACCGCCAGCCAGCATGCGCCGGTTTTCAACCCCTGGTCGGTGGATTGCGCGGAATAGCCTGGCGAGAGATTGCGAACGATCACATCCTCCACTTCGGTAATCGCTTCGCTGATCAGATCATCCTGCACGGAACCGGCGTTCACGTCATAGTCCACGAAGACGGTACCGCCGTCGGGAATCGAACTGTCCGATGTGCGGTGAAGTTTGCCGCCGCCGGTATCGATCACGTAGTCCGTCGTCTCGGAAAACAGTTTGTAGTTGGAATACCAGACCAGAACCGCCGTATTGTGCGGAATTACCGTCCCGGGAATCCGGCGGATCTTTCCCTTGGCGTAATCGATCTGAAAGTCCTTTTCCTCGGCATAGACGCTCGAGAGCGCTTCCGATGAAGCCACGGCTATCGAGTCGGGAACGAGATTGGAATCGGCGAGCGAAATCCAATCATAATTGGTCAGCACGACAACGGCGTTCTGCTCGGGCTCCGTCTCTTCCCAGCGCTTCACGAGCACCGAATTCGATGTGATATTGTGATGCGGAAGGTCGACGTCTGACGTACTCCACAACGTGACCGGATGGTCTTCCATGTGCAGCGCTCCGAAGGCGCTGTTCAACAAGTGCTTCTTGACGGTCGTGAGGGTCGTAAATGCCATGGATGTGCTCCGTCAGTCGCGATTGAGGGTGAATTCGACCACGACGAATTGCGTGGTATTGAAAGGTACATTGGGCACTTCGAGCGATGTCGAGTTGCCGTTCAGTCGTGCCTTAACGGTGAAATTGCTGCCCGCATTCTGGCAATAGACCGAGAGCTTGTCACCCGCCACGAAGGAAATCATGTCGGTGTCCGAGCGCAACGTCGTGCCGTCCCACACATAAAGTCCCGTCAGAAGACCATTGCGCGGCAAGGGAAATCCGTTGCCGGCCTGTCCCCCCGGTCCGTTCAAGTAGACCGACGACGTGACGGTCACGCCGGAAAAACCCATTGTGTTCAGAGTTCGCGTTGCGTAGAGAAAGAGTTGTGTCTTGGTGATCATAGGGAGAAGAGTCAAACTTCAAACTACAAACTCCAACCGCAGCTCATTCAGCCTCTCAAATTGAAGTTTGTAGTTTGAAGCCTGTGGTTTGGGTTTAGTAGTCGCTCATGGCCAGTGCGTCGTCCACCATGACGGTGTAGACGGATTCCTTGGAGATCACCGCCGATTCGAGTTTCTGCGCAATCACTTTTTCGGCCTCAATAAGCAGCGGCTGCGCCACCGATTCGCGAATGGCGAAACGGTGATCCAGCGCGGCAAACTTGGTCGCGGTTGCGCCCGGACAGACCACGAGCTTGGTGTTCATCGGCAGAAACGTGCGATAGTCGCCGCGTTCGGCGTACGATTGCAGTCCCTGAAACGCGAGTGGGTCCTGGAATTCGGAGATATTCAGGATTTTCTCGATGTCGGCCTTTGTGCCAAGCAGATGTGTCATTTTCGCCGGGCCGCTGAACGACATCGCCAAATGCACCAGATCGGAATAGGCATAGGCGCCCGGAGTGCCGTTGAACACGTTCGCGGGTGCGGGGGACGTGCCGTCGCCGTTCACGCAGATATTGTAGATTTCCGTGATCTCGTCAAAGGCGAGTTGTGCGCCGATCCACCAAAGGAACACGCGGAACTCGGCCAGCTTCTGATTCTTCAGCACGCGGTAGCTGAAGTCGAACTGGCGGCCGCGATCCACCATCGCCGCGTCCTTCTCGCGGTAGAGCAGTTTCACGACCGGATAGTTTGCTTCCTCATTCCGGCGAGCCAGCGATTTCTTCGCCAGATCGGTCTTGATATAGAGCGGTTTGACCGTCGGGCCGCGTTCGGGAACCTGTGCCGCGACAAGTTCCGTCGGATCCTGCACCATTTTGTAGCCGCGCTGAATTTCGCGGCTGACATATTCCGGCGCGAGAATCAAACCCGCTCCGGTGAGAAACTGTTCGAGCGACGTGGCGTTGCGGCCTGAGATGACCACATTGGCCAGGTAAAGCTGGCGCTCAAAGGCATCGAGCGGACTGTCGGGGGTGCCGTCCGGCTTGCGCGGGGACGGATCCATCTCTTCGAGTAACTCGCTCAAGGTAAGTCCGCGCTCTTGCGCCTCGGCATAAAGAGCGAGATTGCTCGCGCGGGAGTGTTCGTTGATTTTCTCCCGAAGGGAGTAGGCATTGGAAAAGTCGAGTGTCATGGGGAGAATTCGGGTTTGTGGTTAGAGAGTGAGAAGAACTTTTGGTGATCCTTCAGTGGACTTAGCCAAGCACGTTAGCACATATGCCGTCCACTTCAGGATGACCAGTTCTGTTGAGATCGTCTTCTGTGGAGAGTCAGTTTAGGCGTCGAGTAAGACGTCGCAGGTCGTGTCGGACGTGTTCACGGCAACGACGAGTCCGCGATGCTTTGTGCCGCCAACGGGAACATCTGTCGAAGTCGAAGCGCGGCGGACTTTGCCCGTTCCGTCTACTTCGACTTTTTCTCCGACGGTCGGTGCGGTACCGGAGTACTTGAAGCGTGCGACTCCGGTGACTTGAACGGTACACAGCGCGGGGATTGCCGTTCCCGCTTGAAGTTCTTCGGAGACTTTGATCACTTTGCCGACCAGCCGGTCGCCGGCGGCGCCCATGCCGATCTTGTTGTTGCCGGCCATTGTGGCGGCCGCCAGACTGTTGTCGAGATCGGTTTGCGTGAAATCGCGGTTTGTCGTGGTGTCCACTTCGAAGGTCAGCAGAACCGGAGCGGCTGCGCCTTCATTTGACACCGTGTAGGTTGTGGCCATGGGGGGGTTTACCTTTGGGTTTGTTGGTGAGTATAGTGATTCCCGAAAGTAAGTCGTCATGTTTCGCCGATCCGGGTTAGCGCGGCCTTAACGAAGTTGCTGTTATCACCGACCGCGCGTTACCCGGCCGGAATCTGGATGCAACCGTACTTTTGAGAATGACTGTTAGTTGTATGTGCACTCAGACAGCGCGACACGCAGACTTGCTGAATGGACGATTAGTGAGTGTGTCATCGTGTCTGAGTGTCTGCTGTCTGCCGGTTCCGCCCTGACCGCAGCCTCGCTCCATTGTCTGTGTGTTCGAGGCGCACGCGTGGGTCTCGTGTGACGTGGGTTTTGAGCGGTGCGGAGGACGGTACTGAAGCGCTGAAACACTGATGAATCGATGCAAGGCGCCGCGGCTTCAAGCGATAAGATCTTCCCGGTCTTTCAGCGGTTCAGTGTTTTAGCGTTTTCGGCTGATTGGTGCCATGTAAAAAAGCTCGTTGAAGCGCAGCGACGCTTCGCGGCGGGCGGCCAGCAGGGCCGGACCTGCGAGGGAGAAGGCATCGTCCGGTTTGGCACAGGTGGGAATCCCGCCGCAAAGGTCGCTCTTCGCGCGAAGTTCTTTTTGAAGCTCGTGTTCGTACAGCGCAAGCAGTTTCTCGCGTTCGTCCCACGCGCGGATTGAGGAGTGCAGAGAGTTCTGCACCGCATCAAGATCAATCGCCGCGGGATCATCGAGAAGGGGTAGGATGTCAGTGATGGGGTTCATGGCTTTTCTTTCTCCGCTCCGCTTTGGTGAGCGCAGGCGGTTGGTTGCGATACCCGTGTGACCTACTGTTCAAATGTGACGCTGATAATATACCGTATACACAACGAAATGTCAAGTAGTGTTTTCAAAAATACACAACCCCCTGAACAGATTGAACTTGACCGGATGGGCAATTCCGTTAAATATTTGTTTATTATAATGTTTTATCTGACTCCTGCCCGAAGTTTGGACAAAAAAAGAGAGGCTGTCAGCCTCTCCACTGGGTGCTTGTTTATACTGCTTATGCGTGTTAACATTTGTGTTTTATTGTGTTAAGGATAACTTCTTTCCATGACTACCACTTGACATTATGCTCAATTTAAACAACATTTCTCCGCGTAAGTCTTTGTGTTGGCTGGGTCGCTGATTCGCCCCCGTGGACCTTACAAAAAGGGGCGGCCAATTGGCCGCCCGCTGAGTCTCAAATCTCTCCCCCCACTCTGTGGGGGGATGCTGCATCCGCAATGCCGGACTACTTCATCAACTGCATCTTCACCGTCTGCGCCGCGTCCTCAGTGGCGACATTGGCGAAGTACGTGCCTGCCGCCCACGCCGAACCGTTCACCGGCAATGAATGATTTCCCGCCGGAAGCTCATATTGCTCTTCGGAGACCAATCGGCCCGTCACGTCATAGATCTTCAAGCTGACACGCGCCGGCTGATCGAGAGACAGCGGCATCGTTGTCTGCGGATTGAACGGATTCGGGAAATTCTGTTCGACCTTGAAGCGCTCAGCCACCGGTCCGCGTACGGGATCCGCCGCAGTTGTCAGTTCGCTCATCGATACGGAGCCCACTGTGAAGTTTGGATCGGAGCCCGGCGCTGTCATCG
>CAZGVT010000029.1:15282-16455 GCA_964529255.1 uncultured Alphaproteobacteria bacterium
GAGTAGCTGACATTCTGTGCCGTCTGCGGATTCGGAAACTCCTCCAGCCATGTCGTCGACCAGCGATGCTCAAAAATCCGAAGTACTTGGAACGAACCATACTGCGTGTTCACTGTGCCCCAGCCGTCGACGGTGCGAATCACGCTGTCCCTTGTGTGACTGTGAAATCCTCCCACAACAAGTATCCATTCGCTCACGCTGGTCCACGGGTCGTGCGGATAGCTCATCGGCAGTGGCGAAACCAGTGCCGTGGGATTGTAGACCGAAGCACCACCCGAAATGTCCGACGCGATTCCGAGCTGCCGTACCTCCGTCGCACTCAGTTGCATGTAGGCATAGCTGTGCGTTCCGCCAAAATTCACGTCATTGGCAATGTTCGCCGTAGGAAAGCTGCTGCCGTAAGGCGTTGATGCCGGGTTCACCCACTGGGTGGGCAAAGTATACCCCCAGGTCACCGTCGGAATCGTCCACGTCTGATTTGCACCGGACGGACCCGTCGATACTTGGATCGGTGTTGTTGTAGAGTACTGCGTCCAGGCATAGCCCACGGGTCCAAAGGAACTCTGGGTGATCGTGATCTGCCCCCATGCCGTCGCGACCATCATGCACACTGCAGCCACCCGCAGTCCGAATTTCAGACGTTTCATTGCTCTCTCCCGATTATCTGAACCTGTTTTGGTTTCAAAACCGCTAAATGTGCAACCGCCGGGCCAATTGCGGTTGTAACTTTACCGCCGCTTGTGCATCTTATGTGCACAGGCCAATCATGACCAACTTCCAAGACCTTTACCGACGCTATTCCGCGGACGTCTTCCGCTTCAGCTACTGGCTCTCAGGAAGCCGCGAACAGGCCGAAGAGATTACAGCGGAGACTTTCGCCCGCGCGCTGACCGCTCCGGGCAATGTGCGGGCCGGTACGGTCAAAGGCTACCTGCTCACTATTGCGCGCAACACGTTTCTTGAAGACCGCCGAAAACGCCGCACGCATGTCGAGCTTGATCCGGAACTGCCCGATGGCTCCGCACGGCATGACCTGGCCACTGAAGCCCGCGATGAAGTCCGCTCAATCATGGAAAAGCTTCAGAAGCTTCCCCCCGCAGACCGCCAGGCCGTACTGATGCGAGCGGATGGCCTGTCCTACGATGAAATTGCCCAGTCCTTAAAGATAACCAC
>CAZGVT010000030.1:0-16247 GCA_964529255.1 uncultured Alphaproteobacteria bacterium
CGGAACTCCCGGCACGTCAGAACATTTGCTTATGTTTTAATATACGAAGGCGAAAAATCATTGTCAAATTGCATTATCTTAATAGGACTGAACTTGTCGGATTCTGCCACGCACAGGGCGGCCACGCGGGACCGCCAGTACGAAAACTACAAAGGGCTGTCCCGCGTGAACGGGACAGCCCCTTAGTTTCTGCTCAGCGTATTTTACACGCCGCTATTGGTTCGGCCCTTCGCAGCCGATTTCCGTATAGCGGATGCAGTCCATGTCGCCGACGAACGGATACTCGATCGGATTCGTATTGTGACGATATCCGGCGCCAATCACCAGCGGCACGCCATTGTTGTGCGAGTCGAGTATCATGTCGCCCGCCGCAACCACGCGCCCGTCAATGATCAGCATCGACTGATTGCCGTTCACCACGAGGCAGATGCACGACCAAACACCCAGCGGCACGCTGCCGAAAGTTGTGTCATCCGGTGTCGGCGCGGGCGATTGCAACAGCATGAACGCATCTTCTTCCGCGTTCCACACGCCCGCCGTAAGACGGTTGTGATATTCCCACTGACCGTTGCGCATGATCCGCGCCGGATCCAGCCGGATAAACCAGCCGCCATGTTCCACGTCAAGACTCGCGTTCGAGATAATGTAACGCGGCCCTGTCGAGATCGTCGGATGTTCGAAGATCCGGATGCGCGACCACACCTGGAAACGATCCACATAGAAAATCGAATCGTTCGTCACGCGGTAATGCTCTTCGCAACGATCGCCGCCGTCCGGATAGACATAGCCTTCAAAGTGCGCGTAACCCGTGAACGCATCGTTGCATAGCGTATCGTATTCCGTGCTGCAATTCGGCGCACACAGGAACCAGCCGGTTGCATCACGATCATTCCCCGAAGCATCCGGCACGATGTCGTCCAGACAGACGTTGAACTCCCAACGACCGCGATCCTCGCACGGCACCTGCAGCGTGGTCAAGCGGCGCGGCTGCACCGTGAAGTAACACTCTTCGGGAAGATTCGGCACCGTCAGCGGGTGTATCCACGAGGTGATGTTCGTATGCGGAATAAAGCCCGCCGTACGCCAATCCGTCAGATCCGATTCCGCTTCATTCGCGCAGTAAATCTGATAGAATGACGCCTGCGGTGTCTCGTTCCAGCTCAACCAGAGACGGTTGTTCGTGATCTGAATCACCTGCGCCGACTCCGTCTGAGTCATCGGCACCGGCGAAGAGGTGAACACAATCGGATGCTCCACCACACACATGAAGCAGCACTCGTTCAGCGGCGGCGGCGGCGTCAGCGTGCACGTCACTTCCGCATTCAAGTAGCAACGATCCGTCGCCGTGAACGTCACCGAAATCGGCTGATAAGACTCCGTGCACGTGCCCGGAATGGTCACGCACATGTTGCCGTTGCCATCCGGAACCGCCGGAACCGTCTCGTCGCAGTGCTCGCCGAAAATGTGCGCCATTACCGTCTGCACGTCCGCATCCGCATCGTAAACCGTCGCGCACACCGTCACCGGCACCGCGTAATCAAACTCCGTCGGATTTCCCGACCAGCAGACAATCTGCGGAGCATCGCAGGCCGAAATCGCACCGCACGTCTCCGTATCCGTCGCCCCGTAGGCATCCGTCGCCGTGAAGGTGATCGAAATCGGATTCAACGTCGCCGTGCAGGCAGCCGGAATCGTCACACACCAGCGACCACCGCCCATGTCCACCGCCGGTACCGTCAAGTCACAACCGTCGGCAATATAGTGACCGGTTACGCCCGTCACATTGCCGTCCGGATCGCTCACCTGAGCACACAACTCCAGCGGCGCGCCGTACGTGAACTCCGTCGGATTGCCCGGCCAGCAGATCACACTCGGCGGACGGTTGCGACGCGTGACCGTACACGTGTCGGACGTCGCCGAGAAGCCGCAGATGTTATACGCCGTAAACACCACGCGCACCGGTCCGGCGTTGTTTGTGCAGCCGGCCGGAACCGTGAGACACCACACACCGCCACCCTGATTTATCGCTCCCACAATCTGGTCGCAGTTCGGGGTCAAATAGCGACCCTGGACCATATTCACATAGCCAACCGGGTCATCGACGAAGGCACACACCGTCACCGACTGACCTTCGTCGTAATAGGCTGGATTGCCCGGCCAGCAGTTGATGTCGATCGGCGGACACTGAGTATTCGGCGTAGCCACACACTGCACCGTATCCCTCAGACCGCAGGCATCCACAACATAGAACGAAACGATGATCGCCGCGTCCGTTGACTGCGTACAGCTTTCGGGAATGGTCGCGCACCAGCGGCCGCCACCCTGATCCGAAGCCGCGAAGGCGTGGTTGCAGCTCGATCCACCGGTCGCCAGTCCGGTCACCGTCACCGGATCTCCATCAAGATTGGTCACCACCGCACACATCGTCAGCGGCTGACCAAACTGATAGCCCGTGGGATTATCCTCCCAGCAGAGAATCTCCGGCGCAATACACCCGGCGGGAATCCGGCAAGTGTCATCTTCGCTGCTGCCGCACGCGTCCGTCGCCGTGAAGATCACGAAGAGGTCCGCCGTGCTCTGCGTGCAGTTGCCCGGAATCGTGATGCACCAGCGGCCCGCACCCATATTGGTTGCCGGAACCGTCACGTCACACAGCGTCGTCAAATACCGGCCCGTGACGCCGGTCACGTTGTTATCCGGGTCGCTCACGAGACCGCAGATGGTCACAGGCTCACCGAAAGCATACGTGGACGGATTACCCGGCCAGCAGTCGACAACCGGCGGCTGAAGCGTGCCGTTTACGATACAGGTCACCGGAACTCCAAACACACCGCAGCTATCCATCGGCGTAAACGTCACCGAAATCGGCGTGCAACGCTGCGTGCATGTGCCCGGAATGGTCACACACCAGACCGCGCCGTTGTAGATCGCATCGCCGTCAAAAATGCAACCATCGCCCAGATTGTATTGTGCCCGCACACGCTGCAGATTTCCATCCAGGTCGGATGCCGTTGCACACATTATCACCGGCTGGCCGTACGTGTAGTGCTGCGGATTGCCCGTGAAGCACGCCGCCGTCGGAGGACGATTGACCACGTTCACCGTGCAGGTCACCGGAGCGCTCTGAACATTGCAGCAGTCCGTCGCGCGGAACGTCACCGAAATCGAAGCCGGATTGCCGCCCTGCCCGCAAAGCCGCGTGCAGTTCGCCGGAATCGTTACACACCAGCGGCCTTCACTGAACGTCGCCGGGCCGTTGTATGTACAGTTCGGACCGATATTCCAGCTCGCGCTGACGCCCTCAAGGCAATTTTCCTGATCAAACGCCGTTGCGCAGATCGTCACCGGTTGACCGTAGAAAATGCTTGCCGGATTACCCGTGAAGCAGGCAACCGACGGCGGCGTATTCGTGCTGTTAACTGTGCAAGTCACCGGAGCGCTGTTCATATTGCACGAGTCGGTCGCCGTAAAGGTCACCGAGATATTCGAGCAGGTCTCCGTACAGTTCGCCGGAATCGTGATGCACCAGCGATTGCCGGCCACGTTCGTCGCCGGAATGTTCTGCTGATTGCAGCCCGGTAGTCCGGTGTTGTAGCTCGCGCGAACTTCGCGAACGTTCCCGTTCGGGTCGCTCACGATTGCGCACAACGTCACCGGCTGACCGTAGACAAAGTTCACCGGATTCTCGCCCCAGCAAACTGCCGTCGGCGGCTGGTTGTTCACGTTCACCGTGCAGATTGTCGGATTGCTCAGCGCGCCGCAACAATCCGTTGCCCGGAAGGTCACCGCGATGGACGCCGGATTGCCGCCTGTGCCGCAAAGCCGTGTGCAGCTTGCCGGAATCGTCACACACCAACGACCCTCAACCAAGTTCGCCGGTCCGCTGAACGAGCAGCCCGGTCCGATATTGTAAGATGCCGTCACGCCTTGAATACAATTCTCCGCATCCGACGCGATTGCGCAAATTGTCACCGGTTGACCATAGTTGATCGCACCCGGATTGCCCGTGAAGCAGGCCACCGTGGGCGGCGTATTGGAAGAATTTGCCGTGCACGTTCGCGTCGCCGTGCGGCCGCACACGTCCGTCACAAGGAAAGTCACCACGATGGGCGCGCACGTCTGCGTACAGTTCCCCGGAATCGTGATGCACCAGCGACCTTCCGCGAACGTTGCCGGTACTGTAGTATTGCAGCCGTCGCCCGTGTTGTACGAACCGGTTACGGTATGGATCGGGTTGCAGCCCGATGTCGTAACGCACATGGTCAGCGGCTGACCGTAAGCATAGTGAGCCGGATTGCCCGTGAAGCAGTTAGCGACAGGCGGAGTCGTGCAGGCATTCACCGTACACGTTTCCGTATCTATCAAACCGCAAGCGTCCGTTGCCGTAAAGGTCACGGCAATATTCGCACAGGTCCGTGTACAATGCTCGGGAATCGTTACGCACCAGCGGCCGTTTGTGAAGTTTGCAGGGACCGAGGCATTGCAGCCGTCACCCGTGTTGTACGATGCGGTCACTCCCGTCACGTTACTCTGGCCGTCCGTTACCGTGGCACACACCGTCAAGGGGTGGCCGTAGGTGAAGGTCGTCGGGTTCTCACCCCAGCAAGCCACTACCGGCGGCGTGTTGTTCACAGGCACACGAATCGTATCGTGGTCCTCATTACCGCAGGAATCCTCGGCAATAAACACCACCATCACCTGACCACAATATTGCGTACAGTTCCCCGGAACGGTGACACAATAACGACCGTTCGTGTAGGTCGCGTGGCCGGTCGCATCACATTCACCCGCGACATAGTGATACCGTACGCTCGCGAGATCGCCGTCGCCGTCATTCACCGTTTCACATACCGTCAACGGCGAACCCCAGTTCACCGATCCCGGATTACCGTTCCACGGCGTCAACACCGGTGGAATGCAAGCCGGGATGCAGCAGGTCACGCTCCGCGTGCCGCACTCATCCGTTACCGTGAAGGTCGCGCAGGCATTCTCGTAAGTCTGCGTGCAATTTGCCGGAATCGTAACACACCAGACACCGGGCGACACTTCCACCGGGGTCGCCGGTGTGTTGCAGCCACCCGCACTATAGCTCGCCGTGACCTGATGCTCGCCGCCGTTGGGATCCGTCACGACCGCGCAGACATTCAACGCTTCGCCGTACGGGAAACGGTGCGGATTGCCCGGCCAGCAGACAACGCTGGGCGGTTCACACTCGTCGCACACGCGCCGCAAAAAGTCGTTATCGCAGTTGCCGTCGTTGAAGTTGTTGTTGATGTTGTCCACCGCTTCATTCAGTTGCGAGAGTGTCTTACCCGCCGGAAGTGCACCGAGATTTCCACCCAGCACTTCGTTGGCCAACACATACAACTCGTCGACCGTCCAGCCTTCAAACGGCCCCTCGGCGATTTCCAGCGGACCAAGGTCCTCGCCGAAACCGCTCTGGTCACAATCAGAGAAACCGATATTCAATCCAAGCGCCAACACCTGCGAAAGAAACACTCCCGCGCTGGTGGTCGTCGTCGGATTGGTGTAATTCTGTGTCAGCACGCCCACGGTGGTGCCACGCGGCAGATAAACTCCGATTGCTCCGGCGCTCGTAAAGTTCGCCGTGAATCCGCCGCCAACCGTGATTCCGCCGGGGAAACAAACGGGGAACCACTGATTCAGGAAGCAACGAACATTGCCGCCGCTGCACCAGTTCTGGCCCCAGCCGCCTTGCGTCTGTGTGCGATAGTCGTCCGGATCGAGCACGCACGTATCGCAGATCACCGTACAGCTCACCTCCGCTTGTTCGCCGCACTCATTCACCGCGACAAATCTCACCACGAGATCTTCGCAATTCCACAGGCAGCTTGCCGGGACGGTTATACAGTATTTGGTTCCGTGAAGGCGCGTTGCCGGACCCGTAAAGTCGCAGCCATTGATCGAGTAAATCGCCGTAACCGTTTCGATTGCGGGGCAATCCTGACCGTCGTGGTCATCATGGTCGCCGTCGCAGTCCTCATCGTGCCAGCGGCCACTGCCGTCCTGCCAGTCACCTCGATCGTTGTTGTCGCCGTCGCACTCATCATCTCCGCCATCGCCGTGGTAGCCGTCACAGTGGCGATCATGCCACTCGCCGTCACCGTCCTGCCAATCGCGGTCCCCGTCATTGTCGCCGTCGCAGTGCTCATTCTCATGGTCGCGATTGCAGTCCCGGTCATGCCACTCACCATGACGGTCCCTCCAGCAGCCGTCACGATCGTCGTCGCCGTGGCAATCGTCGTCGTCGTCATTGCAGTCGTCGCCCCAGTCACACCCGTCGCCGTCGTCATCGTCACAATCGTCGCCGTCATGATCCCCGTCATCGTCACCGCAGTCATCGTCGTCCGCGCAACGCACCACCGCACAGACTGTCACGTCATGACCGGGCGCGTATGTCTCCGGGTTCCTCGACCAGCAGGCAATATCCGGCGGCAGGCACTGCGTATTGGGAATCGTGCACTCCACGCCCTCCCAGTTTTCGCAGGCATCCGTCGCCGTGAAGTGAACCGTCAAATCTCCCGAAGCGTTCGTGCAGCTTCCCGGAATCGTCACGCACCAGCGATTGCCGCCGGCACTTTCCGCATCCACGGTTTCATTACAGCCGCCGAAGCTGTAGTGAGCGCGCACCGAAGCCAGATTACCGTCCTCGTCTCCGGCTTCGACGCATACGGTGACCGGATCTCCCGGAGTGAATCCCGTCGGATTGCCCGTCCAGCAGTTGATCCACGGATCATGCGACGAGCCGCCGTTACAATTGTATTGGCAATAGGAATCCCAGTCCGTGCAGGTCTCGCCATTGTAGGAAATCCGCAGGCGGACGGAGCGATTATCACCCGGCACGCAGCAGCCCGCGTCATAGCACACGCGCTGACTGCTGCATTCGCCGTCAAAATCGATCTCGTCCAGCAAATCCCAAATCGAGTTGCAGATATTCTCCGTCGCACCGCCCGTATGTTCGGCCAGCGGATGAAAATCGGCATAGCCCGAATTGCAACCGGAATCATACCAGTTACTGCACGATGGATGGTTGGTGCAGAAGTCGTAACAGTCGCAAAGCACATTGTACCGCGTCCACGCATAAAACGTCGCGCCGACCGCGTCAAAATCGTCCTCAAGGTCGCCGATGCTGATCTGCGGGATGTTGCCGTTCCACGTGCAATGATCATTATTCTCCGATGAGATCAGCAGCATGATCCGCCGCGAACCGGCACGCCACGGCGTCGCATTCAATCCGCAATCAATCGCATCGTAAGCCGGCTCCTGATTGCCGTTCAAGCTGTAGCCGCCGACCTGATTCAAGCGATCGCGTGCCGACCAGATCGAGCGCAGGCTGGATGTATTCTCATGCTTCGGGCTGCCCCAGTACGTATTCCCGCAAGCGGAATTCCCGCTGCCGTCGTTGCCGTAAAAGACCAGCGCGAATTTCAAATCGATGCAATCCGGAAGATCGTCACCGATACAGTCCAATGCCCACGCCAAATCGCAAATGTAATCATTCATGTAACCGCCGCGATCCACCACCAGGCACACGTCGATCAGTTGATCGCCGCCGCCGCCTTCGAAGCACTCCTGGAGCAGCGTCATCGGAGTGCCTTCTTCCTCAATGGAGAAAGCGGACATCGGCAGCACGTTCCAATCCGATTCCACGTTCACAATCACGCGCGGATAGTTCGAGATGTCAATGTTCGAAATATAACAGCTCCAATCCAGCGAGCCTTCACGACCGCGATCTTCACCATCCCTGTTCTGCTGATCCGGCATGAGCCGCTCACTCTGAACGGCGCGACCATCTTCGTACACCGCTTCAACTGTGTACTCGCCGGCACCCTGTGCGACAAAGTAGCGCCGCGTAAGCAGCTCATTCGTGACCGCTACGCCATCGCGCATGACCCGGTAGCCAAGCAGTGTCTGAGCGCTCGCGCCAGTCCCAAGCGTCAGCGGATAACCCGAAGGCGCGTCAAGATTGCGCGGCATTTCCTTAACTTCCTTGCCATCCCGGACCGCGTCGCCCGGTTGAATCGCCAACAGCGATCCTTCATCGGACGGGCTGTCGAGAAGTCCCGCCGACGAAAACGCAGCGGGCAGACCCCAACTGAGCATCACTTTTCCGTCCGAACCGTTTTTCACCTTCAGTCCCGAAGGTGAACCATCACCGGGAAGAGCAAAAGTCGCTGTGGAGAGACCCACAGCGGCCAGAATGGTCAACCCGGTGAGAAGAATGTTTCGACAACAAGAGTTCGCCAACTTCATCGCGTCCTCGCTTCCCTGAGTTTATCTGCTTCCTGAAATAACTTATTTCGGCACCGAACCTCGCCTCCCTTGCGCATCCGGGTCATCAATCATTCTTCACAAATGTAATCACGCGCGGAACTCGTGAATTACACAATCATGCTCCAAAGATACGCTCTGCTCCCTCGAAAATCAACATTCAACGGGATTCCCGCTTGCGGCTCCTCTTTCCGAATGCAAAGCATTTACAGGTGTTTGCGATTTCACTTCCTCTCTTAAATCTGACTAAGAGAGGCAACTTAGCATTTCAAGTCGTGCCGGTACTTGTTATGTCACGGGTCAACAATAGAATTACGCGATATGTTATGCACATGTGTATACGTGGATAACTGAGATCGCGCTGATACAATACAAAAAATGGTGACCCAGCGGGTCACCACAGATAGCTATTAATAAACTCGAGCCGTGTCGGCTGCTGGCAGCCGACCACCGGACCAATCAGACGAGAACGGAGTTCATTTCAACAACACAACTTTCTGTGTCGCAACAGTCTGCCTGCCGCGCATTTGCAGCAACCGAACAAAGTACACTCCAGACGCGAGCTGCTCGCCATTCAGTGTCACTTCATGCTCGTCGGCAACCGGACCGCTCCAGAGCCGCTCCGCAATCCGCCCCGTCACGTCAAACAAATCCACATAATAGATTCCTGGCTGCGAAACTGTGAATGCGATTTTCGCCGCGCTGTTGAAGGGATTGGGAGAAACGGAGATCTTGCTTGCAGGCAGCGCGTTTGATCGACTCCTGCTCGCCAGAAAACTTGTGTCCGGATGCCATGGAACAAACTCAACATTATCGCTAACCCGGTCACCTTGTCCATTCGGATTCAGCGCCGGATGATAAGGTCCGGTCGCGTCGCCCCAGTAGTTCAGAGGCGCTTCAGTCAGGCGGCCACTCGAATACTCCGCATGCCCCGTTTCCGAGAAGATGTTTTCGTTTAGCAGGCTCCCCCATTCAGCGATGCTTGAGGCATAAATCGAGCTTTCGGACAGCGGTGGAATTGAGTACATCCGGTTTCTGTCCAAAGAAGCTCTTGCAGTCAAGTAGAAGCACTTACCAAGAACGATGCTCGATACCGATTCGTAGTTCGCAAAGACATTTCCGCTCGCAAAGAAGACCGGATCGCTAATCCCTGTCGTGTCGTAGCTCGCCAGCCAGACCGCACCCTGCTGACTCTCCGCAAAGGTGTTCGATAGGAATGCGTTGCCGTCGAAGCGAATCGGTTCTCCGGAATGGTAGCCTACGTCTGCGACAAATCCGTAAAGTTGCAGGTCGCAAAACTCGTTGTCGCGGATTCGGCAACCACCCACTCCCGTTGAATAGACACGGAGTGCGTTCGGGCAGTACGTGGATGGACCAAAGCGGCAACCGCGTACTTCGATCGCGCCTCCCACTCCGCTCACGAAGTTGGAAGGTGTATCGTTGGCCAATTGACCGGAAAATGTGCAGTCTTCTATCAGTGACGAATCCGAGCCTGCAACAAACCCTGTGACGCTTTCGCCCTGAAACCGGCAACGCGCGGCATGTACACGGCCGCCTGCACCGGCAGACGCGCCTCGTCGTACGACCTTTTCAAAATTGCAGTCCAGCAGCTCCAGCCGATTCACGATTCCGATCTGATCCGGCGCCACGCACACCCACACCGAATCAAAACCGCATTGCACCAGACGAACAAGTCGTGCCGTGCGGTTGATGATTCCACCCCAATCGGTCGTCCGTCGGCGAGGGTACATCGGCGCACGATTGTGGAAGACCATACCCTGAAGGATTGCCGCACTGTTTTCCGGCAACGTCAGGCACGAAAGAGAGTCTGAACCGGGCAAAGCTGACGGATCAATCACCGGCCGCGCGTACTCCCAACTGTCGGGAAATGTCTCTCCCCGCAGTACAAATGAAAGCGGAGGCGCAACCAACGCCTCCGTATATTCACCAAGCCCGACAAGTACTGTGTCTCCGTCTCCCAATTCGTTCAACGCAGCCTGAATGCTGGTGTATTCCTCTGGAACCCGGAGAACTTCGCTGCAAACCTGAGTTGCTGCAGCGCCAATCACCATCCCAATCAGTACAAGCTGAAAGGCCATTTAGTCACCACGACGGGCAGGACGCACCCGGATAATAGAGATGAGCAGCTGCAGATCCAAGATGGACGTAAGAGCAATTAGACAACTCGCAAGGGGACATGCATACGCGGATCGTGTAGTCCAAGTACTTCTCCAGGAACACGTCGGTTGGTCCGCCACTGCACGGTCCTACACAGTTCTCAACGCCCCCAGCTTCACATGTTACAACACCCCCCCCACCGGAGTCCAGAATCTTGACGCAGGTGACTATTGAATTACACCACAAGGAATGAATCGCCCGGCACTCCAGCCGGTAAGTTGCACTACATTGTACGCTAAACACCTGCTCCTTGCAATTCGCGCCCGTGTTGCAATTCGTCCATCCCTCACACGCGTCCGATACTGCCAGGCAGAAGTCAGAACAGTGCGGTGTATCCGGCCCCCCTTGGCCATACACCGTACCCGATGCGCCACACCACACAATCAAGAAAAGGACCACGTACTTCATGAGCACCCTCCCTTTTTGGGTTTGGATAATAACCTAACCCCTTCCCGTAAAGGATGCCTTAAATCTATAGAAAAAAAACATCAACGTCAATAGGCCGCGACAACTTCGTTCACGCCGAACCCATTGATTATTCGTACTGCATCTTAGTGCGGCATGGGCGACGGAAATATGACCTCGCAAGGCGGATTCAAGCAGTTGTCCAATGCCGGACGATCTGTCTACTTCAAAAGCACGAGCTTCTGCGCCGCCGCAAATTGATGATCACGCAACGTCGTCAGCCGCACAAAGTATACACCCGAGGCAAGCCGCTCTCCGCTCAACGTCACTTCCTGCTCATCTGCCACCGGACCGCTCCACAGCCGCTCGGCAATCCGCCCCGTCACATCAAATAGATCTACATAGTAAATTCCCGGTTGCGAAACCGTAAACACGATCTTTGTCTCGTGGTTGAACGGATTGGGATGAACTTGAAGATCGGCGGCAACCGGTTGTTGCATCCGTTCGTCAGCACTCAACAGCGGCGAAGTCTGTGTCGTGTCCGCCAGCCACGGCCAGAACACAATCTCGCCGCGTATCTCATCGCCCCAACCAAACGGATTCAACCGCCGGTGCAGGGGCCCGCTCGCATCCCCCCAATAGTTGTAAGCCGCATCAACTTCGCTGCTCCAACTTAACATCGCCAGTCCATTGTCCACGAAGATATTGTCCCGCATGTACACCGAACTGAATACCGAGTCCTGTACAAAGATCACCGGATTCGTCTTCGGTCTGATCCCGTAAAACCGGTTCCGCAATATGTTCACCTTCCCAGCTGCAACCACTATTGCCTTGCCTAACCCGTTGTGCGTGCCCCCTTCGTACAACTCGAACGTGTTGTCGGAAATCGTGCAGTACAAATCCGGCTGCGCGTCCGCCGGATAGCCGATGCGGATGGCATGCGTCTGCCCTGCCGGCACGTGTCCATTGCGATAGAAACGGTTGCCGCTGATTTTCACCGCCTCGCCGGGCAAGCTGTCATTCCACATGTCAATCAAGACAACATCCCCCCCGATGCGCAGACCGCTGACCACGTTGTTTGTAAACCGGTTTCTGATTCCGCCTACGATCTGGATGGCGGTGAAGTGCCCGACCTGGCCCGGGCCAAACACGCAATCCTCGATACGATTGCCGCTTCCGGCAACGGCGAGCATGATACCCATGTGGCCAAAAAAGTGGCAGCGATCGTAGACGGAGTTCTCTCTGGCCGTGCTGAGAAAGCTGGTGACTCCGCCGTTCATCTGAAAACCGCATTCACGCGCAAGAACTGTTGTCAGCGCAAGAGTTGCCGAGTATTGACAGTTCAGAAAGTCACATTGTATCAACTCGAAGGCGGTGACAACGTCAAACACTCTGCCCTTTATCCCGCAATAGACCGAATCGAAGCGGCAGCGGCGAAGCAGCATTTGTTCACTGCTGAAGCAGACGATTCCGCCCCAGGCTTGTTCCGCCCGTGGATACATCGCTCGCCCGTTCCGGAAGTTAAAATCTTCAATTACCGCTCTACTGGTAGCCGGAAGCATCAGGCAGGCGAGCGTGTCGCTTCCCGCCAGCGGCGCCGGATCAAGTACCGGACGTAGTTCCGGATTCCATGTATTCGCCACGTCGCCCTTGAGCACAAAATGATGCGGAGGCGCAGTCAGCGCCTCCGCATAAGTTCCGCTCGCGACGAGAATCGTGTCGCCATCGAGTGCATCGTTCAGAGCAGATTGTATGGCATGATACTGTCCCGGCACTCGCAGTATGCGCGGGCTACCGGTGCTCGCGATGAAGAGCAGGCAAATGATTACCGCTGGACCGAGCATGCCGCTACCACGCAGTACAATCCGAGCCCGGGTACATGACTCGCGCCTTCGCCTCGCAATTGTCACAACTCGTGCAGTCGATTTCGGGACACGGAGAAAGACAGACTTCAAGCTTGTAGTGCGTGTATTGCGTCAGCAAATACGAGGCATCGAGAGGCGTACAGCCGGAACCACAGGTCGGGTCGTTGATAGTCCTCATCGCCACTTCCGTCCCGGTGTCGGCATTGACCAGACGGGCGCACGCACGACAGTACGTACAGACATCCGGCGAGTTGCATGTCAGCTTGAACTTGAATGTATAGTTCCCGGTGCACGGCGCCGTGAACAGAACATTCCCGCAGCCATCGCCTGAGTTGCAATTGAAATCCCCGCAGGTCACATCAGACGCGGTAGCGCACAGTTCGCAGGTCGGCCCCTCCTGACCAAAGGCCCTGCCGGACAAGCAACATACGGCAAGCCATAACAAAACGGGAATTCTCATTTGCATCCTCCTGTATCTGTTTATGTTAAGGCTCTATCTCAACACACGAAGCAGGATGTTCTCCATAATAGTGAAAAAAACGGTTTTGTCAAGCGATTCACAGAGTATGACCATACAGCGAGCCCCCGCCTTTCGGCAGGGGCTCGCTTGTTTCAACGTATCGCGGGATTCGATCAATCCAGCGACGTGATTCTCACACAATCGATGTCACCCTTGAATGGATACTCGATCGGGTACGTGTTGTGACGATAACCCGCGCCGATAATCAGCGGCGCATTGTTGTTGTGCGAATTGAAGCGCAACTCGCCCGCCGCCACAACGCGATCATTGATGATCAACATCGAACGGTTGCCGTTTACGATCATGCACACACACACCCACTCGTTCAGCGGCACCGACCAGCGATCCGGATCGCTCGCGCTCGGAGCCGGAGACTGCAAAGTCATCCAGCCGCCTTCGCCGCCGTCCAGATCCTGATTCCACACCATGCCCGTCAGACGGTTGTGATAGTGACGCACACCGCCCACCGTGTACCAGCCCGGATCAATGCGCAGCGCAAAACCGCCGCCGTTGATATCGAAGCTGTTGTTGGAGACGATATAGAACGGTCCGGTCTGAATCGTCGGCTGCTCGTAAATGCGAATCCGCGTCCAAACCTGGAAGTAGTCTTCATACCATACATCGTCATTCGCCACGCGCAGGTGGTCGTTACACATCACGCCGTCCTCACGCCAGCAGCCGCGGAAGTACATGTAGTCCACGTCGTACTCGCACTCCTCGTCATACTGCACGAGAATTTCTTCCGGCGACGAACACTCCACACGGCAGGCCGGGCGGTCGTTGCCGGACTGATCGGGCACGCAATTGTCCTCGATCTGATCCATCCACCACAAGCCAAGATCGCCTTCGTCCGTCGTCTGCAACTGACGCGGCGCCACCACAAACGCGGCCACCTGATACTCCTGCAGATACGGCAACTGCGAAATCGTCGCCGACATGTCGGTCCACGACGTGACGTTCGCGTCCACCATACCCATCGCGGTCATGTCTTCAAACGCAATGCCGCCGTTGCCACGGAACACCTGATAATACTGCGCGCCCGGCACCGGCTGCCAGTTCAAACGAATCCGGCCGTTGCGAAGCTGAGCCACCACGTGCAGATCCGCATCGCTGTTCTCCACGAAGTCATTCGTCTGAACCACCGGCGGATCCAGATAGCACAGCGCACAACAATCGGGTGACGGACAAGCCAGAATGTAATCCTCAACCTCACCGTCCACAAACGGTGTGCACTGCGGTGGTCCAACCAGTGGATCTTCGTAACCGTAACGGCCAAATGTCTGGTTCACACCCAAACGCATACGAAGCACAACGCGTCCGTCCGGTGTCGTGTTGTCCACGATTACCGGCAGGAAGTTCGTTCCCGGAGTCACGATCGCATCCTGAACCAGCCACTCGGAGAACGTGTTGTTGTCCGGGCAATCCCATTCATCATCAAAGTCGTTGTTTCCATTGCCGTCGTACCATACGGACAGGTATAGCGTCTGGCCCGTGTAACCCGGTCCCGTACTGACATGCACTTCAAGTTCTTCCTCTATGCAACCGCGGAATCCACTATAGTACTCGCAGAACGATTCCGGCGATTCGTCCGCATGAAGCAAACCATCGTCCTGATCTTCATCAAAGTCCTCGCCGATGTCGCCGTCGCAATCCGAAGTCGAACCCAGCCACGCTATGCGGGCACGGCTGCCATCCGCGATGCGATAGGCGTGAGCCGGTCCACCAAGGCACTGCATCTCTGTGCCATACTCCTCAAGGTCGCCGAGATCCCAACACAGATTCGGAATGACCGGAGCCGCACACTGCACCGTGTCATCGCCAAGACAAGCATCCCGGACGATGTAGGTAACCAGAATTGACTGTCCGCCCAATCCATTCGTGCAGCCCGCAGGCAGATCGATGCACCAGCGACCGCCGCCTGCGTCATAAGCGACTGCCGTGCCGTCACATCCCGGAACCGGCGGATGCGCAATATTATACGTCGCGGTCACCCCGGTCACATTGTTGTCGAAGTCTGTGACCTCGGCACACAGCGTGGCCGCATCCCCTTCATACAAGACCGATGGGAAATCCGCCGCACAGATGATCACCGGATCGTACTGATGCAGCGTCACACTCCCCGACTCGCTGTCCGTCTGGTTGCAACTGTCGCGAGCCGTAAACGTAAACGAGATCGGCGTGCAGCACCCGGTGCAGTTCTGCGGAATCGTCAGGCACCAGCGGTCTGGCTCGATAAATAACGGAGTCACCGTCACGTTGGTGCACTCGCAGGTCGTGTAGTTCGCCGTCACCTGCACCACATTGTTGTCCGGATCGCTAACCGTCGCGTACACCGTTACCGTCTCACCCCACAGGTACTCCGTCGGATTAGCCGGCCAAAGTGTCACCACCGGCGGACGCGGCTGGTTGTTCACCGTGCACGTCACCGGTGTGCCCGCCAAACCGCAACAGTCGTACGGCGTAAATGTCACCTGAATCGGCGTGCAGCGCATGGCGCAGGCGTTGGAGATGTTTGTGCAGTAACGGCCACTCGTGAAGAACGCATCGCCCGTAAATGTGCAGCCCGCGCCAAGATTATATGTCGCCACCACTCGCTGAATACAGCCTTCCGGATCGCTGGCCGTCGCACAGACGCTGAACCCTTGACCCCACAAATAGGTTGCAGGATTGCCCGTCCAGCACGCCGCCGTCGGGGGCAAATTTGTCAAAGTTGCGGAGCAAGTTACCGCCGATGCACTCTGCACACCGCAGCTATCCACCGCGCGGAAGGTCACCGAGATCGTGCCACACGTATCCGTGCAGGTTCCGGGAACGGTCACACACCACTTCACTCCGTCAAAGACCGCCGGTCCGCTAAATACACAGCCCGGACCCACGTTGTAGGATGCTTGCACTCCCTGCAAATTCCCATCCGGATCGGCCGCCGTCGCGCATAACGTCAGCGGCTGACCGAATGTGTAGTTCGCCGGATTGCCCGTAAAGCAAAC
>CAZGVT010000031.1:0-6039 GCA_964529255.1 uncultured Alphaproteobacteria bacterium
AAGTAGTCGATGACGAGCAACCCGATTTTGTGTTCGTGCTTCATCTGCCGCGCACGCGAACGCAACTGGTCGATGGAGATCCCGGCGGTGTCATCAAAGAACATCGGCAAGCGCATCAACCGGTCGCACGCGGCCACCACTCTATTCCACTCGGTGGCCTGAAGATTTACATTCGATCGGAGGCGCTTCAGCGGCAGGTGCGACTCCCCCGACAACATGCGCAGCACGAGCTGCTGTACGTCCATCTCCAGTGAGAATATGCCAACCGGAACGCCGTGTTTTGCCGCCGCAGCCTGGGCGATGTTCATCGCCAGGGATGTTTTGCCCATCGAGGGACGGGCAGCGACAATGACTAACTCGCCCGCGCGAAATCCCGAAGTGTAATCATCGAGTCGCTCGAAACCCGTACCCACGCCACTCAGAAAGTCCTGCGTGGATTTGAGCTTCTCAAGGTAAGTGTAGGTATCTCGTGTCGCCTGGCGTGCGGAAACTGCGCGGCGACCGATCCGATCACGACCCAGTCTGACCAATCGTCCGATCTGCGATTCGACCGCCACATCCGCGCGGCTCATTGGATCGAACGCTTCCGTCGTACTCTCCGAATTCAGGTGAATCAGGTGTCGAAGGACGGCCTTTTCCTGAATCGTCTCGGCGTAGTACTCCACGCTCGCTGAGGAGCCCACCGTTTCCATCAGCTCCGAGAGGTAGAGCGCGCCGCCGCTTGCTTCGAGCTTATCTTCGCGTCTGAGCTGTTCGGCCACCGTTGCCGCATCGAGCGGATCGCCCGCGAGATACAGAGCCTTCATCGCACCAAAGATCGTTGCATGAGCCGGACGATAGAAGGCGGTATCCTCCAGCAGGTCGGCAACGGATGCAAATGCCGTGCTGTCCAATAACAGCGCACCGATCAGCGCGCGCTCTATGTCCTGCGCCTGCGGCGGAGTGCGGAGCCCGGAGATTTCGCTCCGGTCGTCACCGGTCTTCTGTATCGTTCGGGGTGCGACCACGCGTCAGAAACTTTTCCTCATGTGTCCGCGCGTTAACGCGCGGGCAATTCATCATACAATTTTTTCAAGAGGCGAAAGTCCTGTTCGCCAATGTACAGCTGGCTCTGATTTCGCAGAAAGTATGCGGGGTGATAGGTGACGAGCACCCGCAAGCCCTTCCACGGAATCACGCGACCGCGCAGCTCTTTCATCGCAGAATCCGTGTGCAGCAGCGCGCCTGCCGCGTGGCGGCCCAAACAAACGATAATTTCCGGACTGATGAGCGAAAGCTGTGTCATCAAATATGGACGGCACGTTGTCTCTTCAACCGGCTCAGGATCGCGATTGCCGGGCGGGCGGCATTTCAGCACGTTGCAAATGTAGACATCGCGCCGGTTCAAGCCAACACCTGCCAGCAGATTATTCAACAGTTGTCCGGCACGACCGACGAACGGTATTCCCTGCAGGTCTTCGTCATGCCCGGGCGCTTCACCGACAAACACGATTCTGGCATGCGGATTCCCATCGCCAAAGACGAACTTTGTCCGCGTCGAACCCAATGCACAGCGCGTACAGTTGCAAATCGCCCGCTCGAACGATGCAAGGTCTTTCGGAAGCGGATCTACGCTTCCTTCGAGTACAATCGGTTCAGCGCGCCCGGCCTTCGTTCGCGGCAAGACCCACTCGTCTTCAAAGAGCGACAGATACTCCAAATGGGCGCGGACTTGCGCGGGAATCGGCCGCCGATCAGCACTCACCGTCGGACCCTACTCACGCCTCGGTGAGCGTGTTCTTTTTGGGCTTCGGCTTGGCCGTTTTCTTCCCCGCAGGACTCTTCGCCTTTGCTACGGCAGGTTTCTTCTCGGCTTTAACCGGCGCGGCCTTGGGCTCTTTCGCCAACTTCGGTCGTCCGCGTTTGGCAGGAACTGCAACTGCAACAGGTTTCTCCGGCAAACTTTGCGGAGACGACTTCTCGGCCGGTGCAGATAACACAACAGGTTTCTCTACAGGCCGTGGTGACGGAGTCGGTGAAGCAACAACGGCATCCGCGCCGAGTTTTGCTGCGGCACGTGCGGCGCGCTCACGCTGGCGGCGGCCTCCGCGCCGGCCTCGACCCCGTTTCTTATCCGACGGTGCAGCAGAGATCACTTCACCGATTGCTTCATGCTTGCCATTCGATACCGCGACGGGCTCCACGGTACTTGAACGTGCGTCTGCGATTCCGTGCGTGGCAGGTGAAGCCGTTCTTTCCGCCGGTGGCATGGGAGTGGCCGTCGTGGCCGGTTCGGTCGTCGGCGTCGCATACGCAGCCAAATCGCGGTCGTGTCGTTTGCGTCCGCGGCGACGGCGGGAGCGTGCGTCACGGCGGCTATCGGCCGACTGATTGGAACTTGCGAAACTCGAAGCGTTATCGGCTGCGACCGAAGCGGGAAGGTCGGGAAGATTGGCCAGATCCTCATCCGAAAACAGGCCCTCGTCCGTTTGCTCTTCCTGCGATTCCAGTTCTACATCCGGCTCCGGATTGCGGTACGTATGATAAACAGCATTGAGAATCTCGCGCGCCACTTCGCGTTTGGATTGCAGCGGCAAATCCTGCACGCGACCGCCGCGATGAATGATCAAAACTTGATTCGTGTCCACACTGAACCCGCTGCCGCGTTCGAGCGGGTTGTTGGCGACAACGATGTCAAGGTGCTTCTCGCGCAGTTTGCGGAGTGCATTCTCAAGCAGATTCTCGGTTTCGAGCGCAAATCCCACGATCACCCGATTGCCTTTTTGACTCGCCAGAGATCGCAGAATATCTTCCGTGGCAACGAGTTTCATTTCCGGCTGCGGAAGCCCCTTCTTGATCTTGTGATCAGCGGTATCGGCAAAGGTGTAATCCGCCACGGCTGCTGACATCAACAGGATATTGCAATGCGAGAATTCCTGGCGAACCGCTGCCGCCATTTCCGAGGCTGTGGTGACACGGCGAATCCGGACTCCGGTGGGCGGAGTCACGTCCGTCGGTCCGTGAATCAGCATAACTTCCGCGCCGCGATCGCGAGCTTCCTCGGCAAGCGCAAATCCCATTCGCCCGGATGCGCGATTGGTCAGCACCCGCACCGGATCCCAGGATTCTTCCGTTCGTCCACCGGTAACGAGCACACGGACTCCGCGAAGGTCCTGCGGCGCGGAGAGCAGATGGCTGATTTCGCGAAAAATAATCTCCGGTTCGGCCAGTCGACCCACCCCTTCATCTTCACCGGGCCGAGCCATCTGCCCCTCTTCCGGTGGAATCACGCGGTAGCCGCGCCGCTTGAGGGTCGCCAGATTTTCCTGTGTCGCCGGATTGGCCCACATGCGCGGATTCATTGCCGGGCAAAGTATTCGTCGACGTTCAAGCGTGAGCATCAGAGTCGACAACAAGTCGTCGGCGATGCCGTGCGAGAGTTTCGCGAGACAATTTGCGGTCGCGGGCGCTATGACGGCGACATCGGGCCAGGTGGCGAGTTCCGTGTGCCACGGGGAGATATCACCGTGCGGAGGAAACATCTCGACATAGACATGGCGCGCCGTCACAGTTTCGAAAGTGAGCGGCGTGACAAACTTCGTCGCCGAATCCGACATCACCACCTGAACCTTGGCACCGGCTCTCATGAGAAGCCTGGCGAGTTCGACTGCCTTGTATGCAGCAATCCCGCCGGTAACGCCCAGCAGCACCTTGCGGCCGCCAAGCGCGCCACCCTGCTTCTGTTCAGCGTACGGAGGCCGGTTATTCTTCATAATATTTCGTAATCTTGCCTTCGAGCATTTCCCTTTGTGAAAGCACGACGGGCTTCTCGAATCTCAGGCCGGGGCGCTCGATCGGTTCCGGTGGTTCCGCGTCGTCGGACTCCTCGGCGCGGGCTCTGGCAGCCTGTTGCTCGAGCATCTCGGTCTGGCCGAGATAACGGTCTATTTGCCGCTTTTGCAGCTCGCTGATCTGACGGGACCGCTTGGCTACAACCAGCACGGCCTCGTAGATGTTCTCCGCATGCGGCAGGAAATCTTCTGAAAAATGCATTTCGTTTGTCAGGGACATCGGTTACGTAACTAAAAACTGTATACTCATTCGAAATCGCGACGCGAACTTAGGATCGCATCGCAAACAGCTTTCGCTGGATCGCGGCGTCCACCGCGTCTACGGTAGATTCGAGGTCGTCATTGATGATTTGCTCGTCGAAGCTGCCGGCAAGACTGAGTTCGAGGTCGGCGCGGGCCAGTCGTCGTTCCACAATCTCCGCACTTTCGGTCTTGCGCGATTCAAGTCGCGCCCTCAGCGATTCACGCGATGGCGGCAGCAGAAAAATCGTCAGCGCCGCGGGATGAGCGCGCTTCAAGTTCAACGCGCCTTTCACGTCGAGATCGAAAATTACAGTTTCACCGGACTTCAGGCGTTCTTCGGTCGGGGCACGCAGCGTGCCGTACCATTCGCCGTGCACTTCCTCATGCTCGAAGAACTCACCGGCCGCAACGCGCCGCACAAATTCTTCGCGGGTGAGAAAGTAGTATTCGCGTCCGTGCTGCTCGCCGGGGCGGGGGGGGCGCGTCGTCGCGCTGCAGGAAAAACCCCACTCGGGATGTCGATCGCGCAGCCGCCGAATCACCGTACTCTTGCCGCCGCCTGCGGGCGCCGCAAAAACGATCAGGCGGCCCTGCTCACTCAATGTTCTGGACCTGCTCCCTCATGCGTTCGATCTCCTCTCGCATGCGCAGACCAAGATGAGATATCTCCAGACTCGACGTCTTGGAGCCAATCGTGTTCGATTCCCGGTTCATTTCCTGAAGCAGGAACTCCAGTCGTTTTCCTGCTGTGCCTTCAGGCTTGCTCAAAGTCTTGCGAAACGCTTCGAGGTGACCGCGCAGTCGAACGTTTTCTTCTGTGATATCCAGCTTGTCCGCAATAAAGGCGAGTTCCATCTCCAGCCGGTTGTCATCGTAAACGTCAGGGATCACCAAACGCTTGATACGGTCGCGAAGCTTCTCCAGCGCCCGGGCCGGCAGACCTTCCTGCCGTTCCATGATCTCGTCCAGGCAGCGTTCGATCTGATGGGTGCGCGCCAACAGGTCTTCGGCCAGATTCCGACCTTCTACTTCCCGCATGCGCCGCAAGTCAGCGAGGGCTGCCTCCGTCGCGGCTCGTGCCAAACTGAGCAACAATTCAGTGATCGACTCGGATTCCGACGGAAAAATGACCTCCGGGAAGTTCAGGAGGTGGTCCAACGTGACCCCGCCGTGAAGTCCAAGATCGACGGACAGCTCATGCAGTTCCCGAGCGAGCTTGCGCGATGCCTCGGCATCCAGACGCAACACTGAAGGTGCGTCCGAACCTCGAGTTTCGCTGAGCGAAAGTGTTACCTTGCCGCGCTGCACTTTGCTGCGGCAAAGCTCGCGCAACTCAGGTTCGAAGTTCTGCAGACTGCGAGGAGAGCGAAAGCTGAAGTCCATGTACCGGTTGTTTACGGTTCGCACCTCTGCGAAAACTTTAATCCCTTCAGCAGAGGCTTCGCCCCGCCCAAACCCCGTCATCGAGAATATCATCCGCCCGCTAACTCCTTCAATGTCTACCAGCCATAGCCCACAGAAATCCGGTGAGTGAAACCGAGATCTCCATGATCCTCAAAGGCGGCGCCGAGACTCAATTTGGATAGCCGAAGCCCCGCTCCGAAAGTCGGTTCATCACCCTTGAACCCACCGCGAAGCGATACCGTGCGTGCAATCTCGTACTCCAGTCCTAACTTCGGATCGACGGTTGCAAAACCTGCGTCGATCAATTCGGCTTCGCCGCGAGACTCAAGATGCGTATCAAGCTCACCGGCGACGACTATTCTCGCGTTGGCGGCCGTCAGGTCTGTTGAAAATGATCCGCCGACGGCCAACGACGGGAGAATACCTTCTGTCCTGCCCGTACTCCACGCCAGCACACTCGTCGTAACATCGCGCACCGCGAGACCGACCTCGACTTTTTTCGTAAGGCTGCGACCAAAACCCAAATCCAGGCCCAAGCCGAAGGCAGATTCTTCAGCCACCG
>CAZGVT010000031.1:6049-16204 GCA_964529255.1 uncultured Alphaproteobacteria bacterium
CAGCCACCGACTTCATCAAGAGCTTCGCGGTTGCACCGGATCTCCACTCCCCCCAGCTCCGTCCAAGGCCGGCCAGCAAAGCTAGTTCGTGGTCGCCGGTGGTCTTCCGCACTTCCACGCGGTTGTCGTCACTCAGCGGCTGCGAGGGGTCGGACAGCCGCGTCAAAGGTATATCGCTGACGCGAGTGTACAGCGCGGTAATCCCCCCGCCGCAGCCGTTCTTCAGCGGTCGTGTGAAGGACAGATAGTCGTAAGTGTACAAATTGTCGAACTGCGAGGCGTGCATGAATTCGACATGCCGCATGGTCAGTCCGGCAAGGCTTGACGGGTTGTAGTAGACCGCAGAGCTTGGCAGCGGTGAAGCGGTGGCAGCGCCGCCCATCGAGAGGGCACGTGCACCCGCGCCAAGTGACATGAACTCACCGGCATAACGACCCGTGACAAATTGAGCGTTCGCGATGCTCGCAAAGAGCACGCTTGCAAGCAAAACGATCAGGAAGCGGAACGACTTGGCAACCATGATAGACCCTCTTGTTCCTAAAACACGTTGATTCAAAGCTGTGGGCTTCTGCCTGATCGGCCCGTCAAAGGTGCTCGCTGGTTCCCTCCTCAAAATCGTAGCTTCTTTAAAAATAAGAAAAAGCCCTCCGAGAGTCAAGTTCTATTCGCTCGCTTCTGCGGCACCCGAGAATTCACTAAACTCTTTAATTCAAACAACTTATCGAGAGCCTCACGAGGGCTAAGTCCCTCTAAATCCAGAGCTTGGAGGGCATCGACTACCCTCTGAGTATCGGATTCAAATAGAGTTAACTGCAAAACTTGTGTCTGTCCGGGAGTCGGGTCGGGGCCAGTATTACTAGTCCCAGGCTGCTCCCATGTAGGCAACAAAAGTCGCGCACGCTCGACCACTCGATTGGGCAGCCCTGCGAGGCGGGCCACTTCGATTCCATAAGAGCGGTCAGTTTCACCGGAAGTAATACGGTGCAGGAACACGACCCGATCTCCCCATTCCTCAACTTCCACGCGATAATTGCGGATCCGCGGATAGTGGGCCGTCATCTTGTTCAGCTCGTGGTAGTGTGTGGCGAACAGGGTTTTTGCGGCGACTTTTGGATTTTCGTGAAGGTACTCCGTGATTGCCCAAGCGAGTGAAAGCCCGTCGTAAGTTGAAGTGCCTCGACCTACTTCGTCAAGAATGATCAGCGATTTCGCGGTGGCGTGCCGAAGGATGTTCGCGACCTCACTCATTTCAACGAGAAACGTCGACTCTCCGCCGGCAACGTTGTCGCCTGCACCGATGCGCGTGAAGATGCGGTCAATGATTCCTATGCGCGCGCTGGTTGCAGGCACATAGCTGCCGATTTGAGCAATGATTGCGATCAGCGCTGACTGTCGCAAGTAAGTGGATTTGCCCGCCATGTTGGGGCCGGTCAAAACCATAATCTGGAAGTCCGGTGTGCCGATGAATAGGTCGTTGGCAATAAACGAGGAGTCGCCGGCAAGCAACATCTCTACGACCGGATGACGGCCGCCGATGATATTCAGATCGGTTCCGGCATGAATCTCGGGCCTCACAAAATTTCGCTCGCGAGCCAGTCTCGACAATCCGCACAGCACATCCAATTCGGCCAGTGCACGGGCAATGCGGTGAATTCTCTCGGCGTGCGTTGCGACTTCCGCGCGGACTTTCTCCCAAATCTCAGTCTCCAGAATCTGAATCTTCTCTTCGGCATGAAGGATTTTCTCTTCCCACTCCTTCAGCTCGGGAGTGACGTATCGCTCGGCATTGGTCAAGGTTTGCTTACGAATATAGCTGGAAGGCACACGATCCTTGTGCGGATTGGTAATCTCCACATAGTAACCAAATACGCGATTGTAGCCGATCTTAAGAGAGGGAATGCCGGTGCGGTTGCGCTGATCCGTTTGATGGCTCAGTATCCACTCGCCCGCATGCTTTCGGATGTTTCTTAGCTCATCCAGATCCGCTGAAAAGCCCTCGCGAATGACCTTACCCTCCCCCACTGCAAGCGACGGTTCATCCGTCAGCACCGATTTCAGGAAGTCCACGAGTTCGGGCAAGGGGGCCAGTCGAGTGAGGATATGTTGCAGCGGCCCGGCCGGTTTGTTGTTGAACACATCGATCAGTTCCGGCAGCCGCGAGAGCGTGGTGCGGATACCCGCCGCCTCGCGGGGCGTTCCGCGATGCGTAGTTAGACGGGTGAATAATCGTTGCAAGTCGGCAGTCCCGCCCATCCAATCGCTGACCGACTGAATCAATGACGGATTTTCGAGGAAATAGGCGATACCCTCCTGGCGCGACAAGATTTCCGGAATATCAAGCAACGGGGCAAGCAGCCAGCGTCGCAGCAATCGTGAGCCGGGCGCCGTGCGAGCGCGATTCATGACGGCGAAAAGTGTCGCCCGGTCGTTGCCGCTGAGACTCTCTGCCAGTTCAAGATGGCGACGGGTGGCGGCATCAAGAATCATCTCCCCGGACGTGGAATAGACCTGCAAGTCATGCAGGACCTCACTCTTGTCGACGAGATTGGACCTCAGGTAGTGCACGAGACCGCCCGCTACGCGTGTTGCCAATGTCAAATCGGCGAGACCGAAGCCTTTCAGATTGGTCACTCCGAAGTGACCCGTCAAGGTCTTGAACGCTGCGTCTTCCTGAAACTGCCAGGGCGGAGCCGTAGTGATAGCGGTTTCCTTGCGATCAAGCAAGGCTTCCACCGATGGCTTTTGTTCCGCCGTACAGAGAATCTCCGACGGCTCGAGCGCGGTTAATCGCGCGCTGAGTTCGGTGAGCCTTAAGACGCCAGTAAAGAATTCGCCGGTCGTTGCATCAGCATACGCCAAACCTGCAAGATCGCCGTCAATGAACACACTCGCGAGGTAGTTATTGCGGGTTTCATTTAACGAAGCTTCGGAAAACGTGGTCCCCGCCGAAACAACTTCCGTTACGGCGCGGCGAACAATGCCCTTTGCCTTTTTGGGGTCCTCCACCTGGTCGCAGACCGCGACACGGTAGCCGGCGCGGGTCATTCGAGTGAGATATCCGTCCAACTGATGGTACGGAAATCCGGCAAGCGGAACGTCGCCTTCGACTCCGTGATTTCGTCGCGTCAGTGTGAGCCCGAGTACCTCCGCTGCGAGTTTCGCGTCGTCGTAAAACATCTCATAGAAATCACCCATGCGGTAGAACAGGACCACGTCGGGGTAACGTGCCTTGATCTCGGAGTATTGTTTGAGCATGGGTGTGGACATGGAGCGATGTGAATTTGTGGATGAGTGGCGGTCTCAAAAGCGAACACGCGCCGTCTCCTTGTGCGAAGACGGCGCGCATCCACTTCACGGGAGCGGCTTGGGTGGCCTATTCCTTGATAATCACTGCGGGCACGCTGAACTTTGATTTGAGTTCATCGGCAACAGGCAGACAATCGTCTTTGCTACCAAAGCCGCCGACCCGAACTTGCAGCAGTTCCTTGTCGCCCGATTGCCTGGGAATCAGCTTTACGCCATAGCCGGATGCTTGCAACGAGCTGGCGAGCCGCCGCGCATTGTCGTGATTGGCAAATGCTCCCACTTGGATGAACCATTCGCCGGGCGATGCAGTGGAAGGCACGGTTCCTTCGCCGGATTTTGTCGCCGGTAATTCCGGCTTGCCTTCTTTCTCCCGAGTCGGCGGTGATTTCTCTTCGCGTGCAGGCGCATCTTTCCCGGTATTTTCGGGTTTGGGTTGCGCGTCAGGAGCAGATGCTTGCTGAGGAGGAGTTTTCTCATTCGAGAGAGCCGTTTCGGAAGATTTCACCGGAGCAGTCTTCTTTTCCGCCGGTTGATCGACAGGCTTTACGACTTTCGGTTGAATCTTCTGCTCTGGTTCCGGCTTCTTTTCCGCGCTCGTGCTCTTCGACGGCTGGGGCGCCGGCTTCGTCTCAGGTTTGGCTGCCGGCGCCATCTCCGCTTGCGGAGGACTGTCAGACGATGATTTTGAGTCCGTTACTTTCTGAGCCACATCCGGTTGCTTAGCAGATGACTCGGTGGCGGGTTGTTTCTTTTTTTCCGGTTTTGGCGGAATCGGTGGAACGGGCTTTGACTTCGATTCGTCCGTCGCTATTCCCACGCCGGGCGACGCGGGCGGAGCCTTTTCTTCGCGAGGCGTCTCGGTGACCACTTCGGGCTTTGATGGCGGAGTAGTTTTCTTTGCGGCAGCAGGTTTGGCTGCTTCAGCTTTCGAGTCGCCACCTTTGTCCTTCGTCACGTCTGTCGTCTTTGCAGACGGATCTTTCTTGGCAATCCGCCGATCGTTGACCGGCTTCTTACCGGCTTCAGGCTTTGCCTCATCCGATGTAGATGCAATTTTGATACGGTCGGCCGTAGGCGCGGGCGGCGATTCGCTTTTGACATCCACAGGAGCGGTCTCAGATGCCGGGACCGTCGAATTCACCAACATAGCTTCGGCTGACGGAGCCGGCTCGGATGTAACGGACGGCGGAGTCGCGGGCTCCTCGCGACTGGCGAGTTTTGGCGCCGGCTGCTTGCCACTGAAACCCACTGAACGGGCCATATCGAGGCGGGCGCGAGCAAGGCTGTCGCAGTCCGTACTCGGATATCTCTCGGAGACAACCCGATAAAGCGAGCAAGCCACGGCGGCGTCGGACTCCGTCATTGCGTTGAGTAACAGCCGGTAGCGAGGACTGGCCGAAGTTGAGTCAAGAATTGCGCGAGCGTCTTTGAATCGGCCCTCGATCATCAGGTCGATCGGAGATTTGGCGGCGGCGGCGGAGACGAGTGCCGCGCACAATAGGATCAGCAGATTACGCATGGTACGTGTCCAGTTTTTGGCATTTAGGGCAAAGCCAGAGAGGCTCAGCGGCGACGTGGCCGCACGAGTCGCATTTGTATTGGTAGGCCTCAGTCAAAACTCGAGACAGAATGTCGCGGCTCAGTGCAAGCACGCGTTCCACGTCGCGCAGGTCGGCATAGAGCTGAATCAACCGGCGTCGCAACCAGAGGCTCTCGCTATTGTGCGAAATTCCCTCTTGCAACACGGAGACGGCGTCACCACGGTCTCCCCGTTTCTCGAGAAAGCGGGAAAGCGCAGCGTACGCATGAACGCTCTGCGGATGAGAACGGATCAAATTGCGGTAGAATTGCTCGATCTCGCCGAATCGACCAAGATCGAAGAGGTGGGTTTCAAGGCGCTCGAAAACATAGTGCGCCCGCAGCGGATTCATTTCGCAAAGACGACGCCAGATCTTCACGGCGTCCTCGGTGCGATGCTCGCGAACATAAGAGTCGCCCCAATGCAAATAAGGAGCGGGTAGCGACGCATCGAGTTTGACGGCTTCGCGAAACTGGATTCGACCGTCACGCTCCTTTCCCGACGAACAGAGTTTGATCCCGTTCATGGACCGCAATACAGCTAACATACGATTACTCACGGCACCCCCGGACTGGGCCAGCCGGTCGGCCGTCTCGTAAGCAGCGACCCAGTTCTGCTCCGCGACCACCAACTCCATCTTCTTTTCCAGCGCCCAGCGATCGCGTTTGGCGAGCGCAATGACGTTCTCCAAAGCTTCGAGCGCACGAGGCGTATCACCGCTCTTCAGATAGTCCGACGCCAATGCGCGATAGACTTCGACACGCTGAGCATGGTTCAAGTCCGCGCGGAACGTCAGGGCACGGTGGATCTTGATCGCTCGCGGTACGTCCTCCAAATCGGCAGAAAGCAAACCGAGCCTGATATACGCGTCAACGTTGGAGGAGTCCCTCTGAACGGACTCTCGCAGTTTCTGTACCGCGCGACTGCGATCTCCATCAAGAATTGCGCGCAGGCCTTCAGCGTAGGGCGTGAGGGTTGTCGTGCCGCCGCGGTCACGACGCTGCAGATAAATGTATGCGGCGGCCGCGGCTATGCCGATCAGGAGCAAGAGCGCAAGAGATTCGCCGAAGGTGTTCACGCCGTCTCCTCCTTCACCGACGGAAACGCGTCATCCTCAATGGCAAAGTTACGCAATCGGTCGAGCTCGATTTGTTGCGCGCGACTTTCACGGCGCAGCGCGGCGATCTGGGAACGCAGCCGAAGCTGGTTAATTGTGGCGACGAGCAGACAGATCACATAACCGGCCAACGCGGCAACAATCAGACTGTATGAAAGCGGGATGTCCGGAGATTGCCATCCCAACAGGCGCACACTGACGATCTGGTCTGAATTTTGCGAGAGAAAGCCGACCAGAAAGAAGAGCAGAATGACAAAAAACAGCCAACGGAGTATCCACATGGCGGATCCTCTAATTGAAGGTTTCGCAGGCGATGCCGGAAAAGAGAGAGGTGAGTGCGGAGGCGCTCACCGCGACACGGAAGGAGAGCAAAAAGCTAAGATGCCAAACGGCGACCGATGAAGGTAAATCCCTTCAGCGACTCGAGCCGGACGGGAATGATGTCCCCGACCGCTTCGCCGTTCTTTGGAATGACTACCGGGCGAAAGTCCATGGTCCTGCCGGCCCACATCGCTTCATCCTTGGGAGCCACACCTTCAATCAGGATCGAGTCCTCGCGACCGAGCTGTTCACGGTTGCGCGATTCGGATATCAATTGTTGCTCGGCGATGAGTCGCTCCAGGCGGGCGACCTTAACCGCATCAGGAATGTCATCCACAAGACGAGCGGCGCGAGTGAGCGGGCGCTCAGAGTATTTGAAGGTGAACGCGGTGTCGTAGCGCACTTCCCGCACAAGATCGAGGGTCTCCTCGAATTCGGCCTCCGTCTCAGTCGGAAAACCCACAATGATATCCGTGGAGAGCGCGAGGCCGGGAATTTTTCGCTTGGCGCGCTCAATGATGCCAAGATAGTGCTCGCGAGTATACGGTCGATTCATCATCCGGAGCACGCGATTGCTGCCTGCCTGAACCGGCAGATGAAGGTAGGGACAGATTTTTTCGTGTGCGCCGATCGTCTCCAATAACTTGTCCGAAATATCTGCAGGATGCGAGGTCATGAACCGCACGCGCCGGATGCCGGGAATCTCAGCCACGACCAGAAGACAATCTGCAAAATCGCGATTCTCCCAGCGGTAGGAGTCTACATTCTGACCGAGCAGCATGACGTCCTTCACGCCTTCCGAAAGCAGACTCTCGACTTCTCGGAGAATGGACGGCAACGGGCGCGAACGCTCACGACCGCGTGTCCGTGGCACCACGCAAAAACTGCAAAACTTATCGCAACCGCGCGTCACCGTGACAAATGCCGTGACGCCGCCGGCGTGCTTCGGCAGAATATCGTCGTATAATTCTTCCCGTAAAAGAGTCGTTTCAAGCAGACCCGGCGAACCGGGAGGAGTGATGAAACGCTCCTCAAGCAAGTGCGGGAGTTTGCGATAGGCGTCCGGGCCGACGACAAGATCAACAAACGGCTTGGCCTCGAGGATTTCATTTCGCTTCGCCTGCGCAACACAGCCAAGAATGCCGATCACAATGTGCGGATTCTGTTTCTTCATCTGCGACAGATTCGAGAGCTGGCCGAGCGCGCGGAGTTCGGCGGTTTCGCGAATCATGCACGTGTTAACCAGCACCACATCCGCGGTCTCGGGCGTATCGACGAAGCGGTAGCCCGCGTCGGAAAGCAGCGTCTCGATGGTCTGCGAGTCCGACACATTCATCTGACAGCCATACGTTCGGATGTAGACTCGCGGCCCGCCGGAGGCCGATGCGTCGCGGGGCTGCGCAAAAGAACGCGTAAGATCGGCGTGCAATGTCACGAATTCGTGCATCGAGTCAGTCTATCTGAACCGGAATCCTATTGTCGAGTCGGATTTCTTCCGTGGTTACACGAGCTTTCCATACTTCTATGGCGACGCCTGCGCGAACTGCCGCACGCAATGTCCGGCCGTAAACGGAGTCGATTTCATCCGCGGGTCCAAAACTCCGTGCCGCGTGATGCTGGACGACGTATAGCATCGCCGATTTACCGCCGCGTTTTACGTGCGCCGTCAAGTGTTTAAGATGTTTCGTTCCGCGTTCGGTGACGCTGTCGGGAAAGAGCGCTTTGTCCCCATCGACAAGCGTCACGTTCTTGACTTCGAGCCACATCGCTTCGTTAGCGCCGAGAACGAAGTCAATTCGCGTGTCATCGGCGATCTTCGCTTCGGCGCGGTACACGCTGTATCGGCGAAAGCGCGGAATCAAGCCCTTCTCAAACGCTTCCGCGGCGAGGTGATTGGGCCGAAACGTGTTGATGCCGACCCAGTCGCCATCGAGATAAATCAACTCCCAGGTATATTGCAGCTTTCGCTTTGGGTTCGGATGATAGCTGACCGCCACACGCGAACCGGGGACATTCACGCCTTTCATGCTGCCCGAATTGGGACAGTGCGAGATAACTGATTCGCCCGATTCCAGCTCGATTTCCGCGAAGAAGCGGTTGTACCGGCGGACCAGCGTGCCGAAGAGCAGCGGCGACTCAAAGCGCACTGAGCAGCCGTTTGACAGATTCAGTCAATTCGGCGCGCGCGAAAGAATGCTGTTCGGCCTTTCGCATGTTCTTTACTGAGACCCGGCCAATCTTACGCTCGTCGGGACCACAAATGATCACGAGCGGAATCTTTTGCTGGTCGGCGTAGGCAAGCTGTTTCTTCATGCGGTCGTCATCGTACCAAACTTCGACATTCATGGCCGCCTTGCGCAACTCTGCCGCGATGCTAAGATTATCCGTCATCCCTTCGCTGTCGAATCGCGCGATGAGGATCTGAGTGGTTGATCCGACGGGGGCGAACTTGCCGAGTTGAGTGAGCGCAGTCTGAATTCTATCCAAGCCGATGGTCGTACCCGTTGCCGGAACACTCACCTTCGAGAACGACTCAACTAAACGGTCATAGCGGCCGCCACCCGTCAGCGAACCGATGTGCGGATGATCGGGCAAGACTGTCTCAAAGATCGGGCCCGTGTAATAGTCGAGGCCGCGGGCAAGCGTCGCGTCAACGCTGATCACACCCGCCAGTACCCCGAGTCCGCGAGCCGCCGCAAAAACCGCTTCGATTTCTGTTAACCCGGCCATGGCCGCTTCGCTTTGCGTCACCAACTTGCGAATCGACGGGAAATCCGGCTGCGTACCCGCAAAGGAGTCGATTTGAGTGCAAAACCGCTTTGCGGTTTCGGCGGGCAGACCATTCGCGGCCAGCTCTTTTTCGACGCCGTCCCAACCGATCTTGTCGAGTTTGTCGAGGCAACGGCAGAGGGTGGGCATTCGAGATGCGTCACCCGTGATTAACTCGGACAACCCTGAAAGGAACGTCCGCGACGATAGACGAATGCAAAAACCCTCGAAATCCAGATCGCGTAATACTTCGTACGTGAGCGCGATGATCTCCGCATCGGCCAGCACTGACGTTGTGCCGATGATATCCGCGTCGCACTGTACGAATTCGCGGAATCTGCCCTGTCGCGGTTGCGGCCGATCCGCTCGCCAGACGGGTTGGATCTGGTAACGTTTGAACGGACGAGGCATTTCCGGATACTGAGCAATCACCCGCGCGAGCGGAACGGTCAAGTCATAGCGAAGCGCGATCGCGGTCTCCGCAGAATCTTCGTCTTCTCCACGGGCGCGCCTGATTTCATAGATCAACTTATCGTTTTCGTCAGACTTGCCGGTGAGAATATCAAGGTACTCAATGGCGGGCGTTTCCAAAGGCTGAAACCCGTAGCGCCGATAGGCCTCCTCAATAACTGCGAGGAGTTGGCGACGAGCGAGCAACTCCGGGGGCAAGAAATCGCGAGTGCCGCGAAATGTGCGTGGCTGAATTCTAACCAATATTTACAGTGAAATCATATACTTAAGTGCAGTGGCGAGCGGCGGTGCCTGACAAGTGGCGAGCGAGATTCGAGTCTATCCGCAGGCAGTGCCTAACTTTATAGTATGCGAAATTTGAGCCCTAAAATCAAGCGCGCACCGACAGCCGGTAACGCCGTCCTCGCTTCTCGCCTGTGCACGTCAGAATTCCTGCCCGGACCAGTTCACCTAAGCGGATTCTCGCCGCCGTCTCGGAGATCCCGAATTCGCGCGCAACATCGGAATTTGAAATCGCCGAATCTGCAAATCGGGCGAGGAACTGCGACCACCTGACCGTATTCGCGAAGGCCGAAGATCCCAGGGTCGTTAG
>CAZGVT010000032.1:0-16111 GCA_964529255.1 uncultured Alphaproteobacteria bacterium
AGGATCCGAGAGCGCCCCGCGACGGGATTGGCCGCCGAGATGAACGGCAAGCACCGGGATACTCTTCTCCTTCGCCGCGTCCAGCAGTAAGGTGACGCGCTGCAGTTCATCTTCCGCGCTGATCTTTGCCGCTCCAAGTCCCTTGGAAGATCCGCCGAGCACGAGCATGACGCAGCCTTTGCCTTCAATATTCGCGGACGTGGCTTGAGGCAGGTATTCAAACTTGATAGAGTCCCGTTGCAGCAGGATTTTCATGGAAAGCGCATCGACGCTTTGTCCGCATGAAGTGAGCAGCACGGGCTCTTCAAAGTACTTTTCATCAGCGGTCGCAAGCGTCGCGAGCAAGAGCGAGATAATTATGGTCAGGGGAAGATTCACGAGTGCGGTCCTATTTGGAATGAGATGAGTTCAAGTAGTCGCCGAGCCCGTTTTTTTCGAGCTCTCCCGGTGAGGGAATTCCCGAATACACAACGGACTTGGCGGGATCGGTAAAGGCCAGCGCCTCCGTCAGCGCTTTCACGCCAGCGAGGTGACGGGCAACCCGACTCGCGAGGCTGATGCCGGTCGAATCGTAGGGAACGCGAACCAAACCGGCGGTCGCAGCCTCTGCATAACACTTATCGCGTCCCAAGATTACGCTTTCGGCGGACATCGCGCCGCGCAAGCGTCCCTGAGCGATGTTCGCCGTCTCCATCAAGGTGGCGAGAGCGGGAGTCGCGTCACCGAGTTCACGATGCGATAGGCCGTGGAAATTCTCCGGCGAAGGTTCGAGAGCAAACTGCAGTCCGTGCGCTTGCAGATTGAGGTGGGCAAACGCGGCCAGATCGAGAGCGCGTTGATGGGCGACAATCGCATTGATCACCGGATACTCGGGTGAGGCTTCGTGCATGTCAATGACCAAATCCACCTTCTCGCGTTTCACAACTTCTGTGATCGCAAGCGCGACTCGCTCGGTGAACATGCCGTCAACTCGACCGGGAAAACAGCGATTGAGGTTTCGTGTTTCACTCCCGGAGAGGGCCTGCCGCGAGGGGAAATGGAGATAGACCTCGGGGTCGGGCCATTGGTCGAGCGGATTAGAAATACGACTGCCGATACGAAAAGAGCGATCTCCCGAATCAGTGTGGAAGCTGACCGTGGCGGGAGTTGCCTCTCCGGGATCGGTGTGAGTAAACGCAGAGTTATTGGCGCGCGGGATGATGATCACGCGGCCCGATGAGAGCGTTATGTTTTCGAGGAGCAGATAGGCCGCAATATAGCCGGCCGGTTCGTTGGGGTGAGTCCCGCCGAGCACCAACACAGTACCGCCGGGCTGCGCGCCTTCGAAAACAAAAACCTCTGTGTCACCGCGGGTATTCCGCAACCGAGGCTCGTAATCGGACAGGCGCCAAGTAACCTTCAACGATGCCGAAGGAAACAACGGCTCCGCAACGCGTTGAGCCAGGAAATTTCGCCCGGCGACAAGTACGATTGCGGCGAGGAGAAGTGCGACAACTATGTGAGGTATTCTAGTCAAGCGATGGGTTGCAGTTTCCACCGGAGGAGTGAAGGCACCCCGCTCGGCAAGTCAGAGTGTTCGCAGAAAGGCTGGGAGGTCTCGGACATTCGCGCTGCGAAGAATTGCGCGAAGTCCGGGACGACATGAATCGTGTGCTATTTCATCAGCAGAACGCGCAACAAAAGCGGTAGCAGCGCGATGGCGGCCGTAAGCTGAGCGAGCAATTTCTTTGACTGCCAAAATCCGACTGCGACGCCAATGGCCGTAAACAGCACGATCAGGTAGTAGGCATAGAACAGAATCGAGTGCAGCATCTCAATTCAGGCCAAGCAATTTGGCCAATGGATTCGCGAGCAGTACCATTCCGATTCCCCATGCAATCGCCAGTATTGCAGGAGTCGCACACCACTTCAAAATCGCGCGCTCGCCGGCGGAGGTGACGGAGGATGACAGCACTACAGCAAGACGGGTCGGAGGAAGAAAGTCACCTACGGACGCCAGCAAAGAGAGCGCCGCTGCCGCGATGATCTCATTTCTGGTCAACATCGCAAGCAGGAACGGCACTCCGAACACGCTGCTGGATCCGTAGGCGGACACTCCGCCGAAGAGTGGAATCAATACTGCCATGCCGAGCAATTGCAGCCAGTCGGGAAGCAACCGCGTGTTTACGACAATGAGACCGCGCGCGCCCGTGAGAGTCAACACTTGAATAAACACTCCGATTCCGGCAAGCAAGGCGAGAATCGGCAGGCCTTCGTCGACCGCCGAATAAAATTCGCGCGCGGGGCTTACCTTGTTGCCGGTCAGCATGGCCAGCAATGCGCACATAACAAACACAAACGGAATTCCGAAATCCGGTGCCGCAGCGGGAACGAGGCGGGCAAGCGCAATCAGGGCAATCAACACAATGAGCGGCAGTATCAGCACCAGGCGGCGCATTGCGGTATATTGCTCGATTGAGCACTCCGCGCGTACGGTAGCAGCCAGTGAGTGCAGACCGGGCAGTGCAGGTGAAGCAATCACGAAGGACGATATTATCGCGAGTGGAAATGACGCAATCGTCAACGGAATGCCGAAGCCAATGTACGGCATATCCACTCCGCCGCCGATAATCATCGCACAAATGTTGACGGGAGGCGCAACCATTCCGAAAAATGCGGCCACTGCAATAAACGCTCCGGCTCGACCCGCCGATAGACCGGCCTGCATCAACAACGGTGCGACGATTGCGCCGGTGGTCAACACGCACGGCGCAGTGAGGCCCGTCAGCATCCCGGGAAACATGACAAAGAGCGTCAGCAACATCAACAACAACCACGGCCACCGGCCAAAGTTGACGAGAATAATCCGATTCAGCGCGGGCAGTGCGCCGGACCGCTCAAAGACGCGCATGAAAAAGAGCGAACTCACCACGATCAGAATCGGATCGAGATAGAGCATCGTTCCTTCTGCAATGTGGCGAACCGGTAGCCAGAAACCGGACGACACCGCCCCGAGAATTGACGCTACGACAAGCGCGATGCCGGTCGGCCAGCGGACGATGAACACACCCGCCGCGAGTGCGAGCAGCATGACGACCAGCGCAATCGCCGCCGAATCCACTCGCTTACTTGCCTCCTACTCCGCTCAGATAGAGGGCTGAGCGGCCGGGTTCCGGCAATGGTACCGGATCTACGGGTAAGCCGATGCTCGCGGCGATTCCCTCAACGTGAAGGAGATTTATTACCGGTATGCCTTCACGGAGAAAGTCAAATATCAGGCTGGATCCGCTGCCTACGGAGTCCAGATTGACGGAATCGGGATCGATCCAACCACCCGGCAATTCGCGGCCCTCTCTTCCCAATACGACTTGATTGCCGCCAATGTTGATGAGCAAAGAGAAGCGCTCAGAAGTGCCGCTGACTTTTTTGCGGAGTGCAGCTTGCTTGCGTGAATTTGCCGCTTCGAGGACTTCATAGCCGAGACGCTCCGCGCGATACCTCAACCACTCTTTTCCCGACTCAGGAAGCCCGCCGCCGAGATCGCCGCTTGCTCCAAGTGTGACCACGTCGCTGCGACGGGAAATAATCCCCTCTTCATTGAGTAGATGCTCCATGTCGATCCACGTGCACTCCTCCTGATTGGCGCCATAACTTGAGGCGGCCTGAGAGGACATGATCACCGCCGGATAGTCGAGCGCCTCCAGTGCGCACAGTAAAGCGATATTCAGCGCGGGAAAAGAGCCCGTCATTGCCACGAGAATCGTGTCGCCCGGACTGAGTTCATGATCGTAAAGACTGCGCACGATGTAAGCCGCGAAATCGGGATTTGTCGACGAGCGCTTCGCGCGCAGCGAACCGGGCGTTGAGGTCAAATCAGACATTTCGACTCCGATCATCCCTGTGCGATTCGTATCGAGAGTCTCATCGACGAGATTCAGCGCAAGCTTGTGCTTGTAGATCGCCCTTTGGGCTTTTTGCATCAGCCGTGCCGCGGTCATCATATCACGATAAGCCGGGTGGCGGGCGGCCCGCGAAGCCGGCGGTGCGATGAGAGCGATGCCTATCGCGGTAAGCAAAAAGATCCGTTTATGCATTCCGGTGACTCAGTATCCGACCGCCGCTCCGTCACGACGGGGATCGGCGGCACCCGTGAGTTCTCCCGTCAGAGAATCCACCCGAATCGCCTGCACGCCGCCGAAAAAGGAGTTCAAATGACCGTACGGATAGATCTTCCATCCGCGCGCGGCTAAGGCCTGAAGTGTTACTTCAGGAATTCTCGTTTCGACAACGAGCGTTTTTCGAGCAGGATAGAAACGCGGAGCGTTTTGCGCATCAGCAAGAGGAAGACCAAAGTCGAGTAGGGCGATCAACACTTGCGCGAGCGTCGGAGCAATGCGCGGACCTCCGGGAGAACCGATCACGATTACCGGCCGGCCGTTTTTGCGCACGATGGTCGCGGCCATGTTGGACGGCGGGCGACGCAACGGTGCGATGCCGCGCCTTGAGGTCGTATCCCCGGCGAAGTCGGCCATGTGATTGTTGAGCAGCAAACCCCACTCGGGGACAAATACTCCGGAGCCGAAAAAGTAGTTGATGCTCTGAGTCAAACTTACCAAATTGCCACTGCTGTCGACGATGACGAGATGGGTTGTATTCCCGGGCCCGAACGCGCGCAATGAATCCATGATCGTGATTTTGTCCGCAGCCGAGTCCGCTTTCATTCGCAATCTTGCCGAGTCAAGCCAGGCGGGCGAAAGCATTGCATCGACGGGAACTTTGAAGTGGTCCGGATCGGCAATCCAGGCATCGGCATCTCCCATCGCCTGCCTGCAGGCCGAAGCCACTGTATGAATGTAATCCGGGCTTTGGTAGCCCATGATCTTGAGATCGATCGGATCGAGCAACTCAAGAATTTCGAGCAGCGTGGCCCCGCCCCCAGGCGCGGGAAGTGTGATGATCTCATAGCCGTGGTATTCTCCACGGAGAGGAGTTCGATCCTTGACCTGATAGTTGCGCAGATCAGCCGCCGACAAAGTGCCGCCGTGGGCCTGCACTGACTTCGCCACGGCGGTCGAAACCGGCGGATAGTAGAAGTTCTCGAGTCGAGTGCGAGAGAGAAATCTAAGAAGTTCCGCGAGTTTCGGTTGCTTGATGACGAATCCCGCGGCCGGCGGCAGGCTCTCCTGAAGAAAGACACCTGCAAGACCGGAGTCGGCGAGCAGTTCCGCATGATGTTCGAGAATAATCGCAGCACGCTTGTCGCTGATCGCGTAGCCGCTGTCCGCAACCGAGATTGCGGACTCAAATAATGTCGTAAGTGGAAGCGTACCGAAACGGGAGTGCATTGTCTGCCAGCCCGCCGCCGCGCCGGGAGTCAATACAGAGCTTCCTCCACTGCGTTGAACCAGACGCAGCGTATCCGCCGGATCAAAGTATCGCGCGCGCTGCAGCCGAGCGGGAGCACGCTCGCGATAGTCGATCACACTGAGGCTGTCAGACGCCGCGTCGTAGTAAAGCAGAAAACCGCCGCCACCGAGTCCCGAGGCATGAGGTTCGACAACGTTCAGCGCCGCCAAAACCGCAATCGCGGCATCGATGGCATTGCCGCCACTCTTGAGCACATTGACACCGGACTCCGCAGCAAAGGGATGGGCGCATACGACCATTCCATTCGGCGCTACAACCGGCTCGGAGCGCGCAAAAGTGGTGTCCACGGGTACGGGAGGAGGCGGGGTAAGGACTTTCTGAGACGCGCAACCGACAAGGAGCGCGGTCAATATAAGTCCTGCGAGAACTGAGACTGGGACGTTGATGTTAGTTATCCGAACGCAGCGAAGCACTATGCCCCATTGTAACCTGTTGATTGTCCGATGTTTAAAGAGCACGCGTGGGTGAAGCCATGAGCTCATCAGCGTGTGCAAGGTAGCTAATAAACAAAAATCTGCGTTCGAGTCAAGGAGAGGCTTGTGGAATGGGCGTAGAGATGCTATCTTATCTGACCCTTATCGGTGTTCGAATCCGTGCCCTAACCCCGAAATGTCCTCATGCAGCCCTTAGACGTCCTTCAAGAGATCACGAGCCCGATGACCGACGAGGCTATTCGAGCGTGGCCAATTTCGCGCTTGCGCGAGATTCACATAGAATTCGGCAGACAATGCAATGTTCGTTGCGTCATGTGTTACCAGACCGATTTCAGTCCGGCAACGAAAACTGCGGATGTTATCTGGAGGGAGAGATTTCTGCCGGCTTATCCGACGGCGAAAATCATGACGATTTCAGGAGGGGAACCGACGATCCTTCCGGGAGCGCGCGAAGTGTTGAAGATGGTGATGGAGGACTATCCGCATCTGAAGTTGAATACCGTCACCAACGGGGTCTTGTTTCGTGGCATCTGGGAAGAGGCTTTCTTGAAGCACGGCGACTATTTGAATGTGAGTTTGAATGCCGTCAATCCTGAGTTGTACAAGAAAATAGTTCAGTTCGGCAGGCATGAAGACGTGGCCAGGAATATCGACCGCATGGTGGCGAGGCGGAATGAGACCGGGTCGAGCCTGAAGATCCGCATAAGCACGGTGGTGCTCGATGAGACCGCACACGAGATGGCCGACTTCATTCAATGGGCGGCGGATCACGGGCTGGATCAGGTGTTGATTTTCGCAGATCACTTCGGGAAGATCAATCGTTACGACGTGAATGAGATGCAGGCATTCATTGCCGAGGCATACGAGTGCGCCGATCGCAATCCGCAGGTGAAAGTGATTTGCCTCGATGACTTTGATTGGTACTACGCCCGCATCAAGGGCGTCCAACCGGTACGGCCCAGAGCAGCATTCAGTAAGAAGGCCGAACCTTGCTTCGTTGCGTTTGACACGTTGTTCGTACTCCCGGATGGGACTGCAAAACCGTGCTGCAAGAGTTGGTTTCCCTATGGAAACCTGATCAATCAGAGTCTGGAAGACGTGTGGAACGGCGAGGCGGCCTATCGCTTCAGAAAACGGATGTTGAATCTCGACTTCAGGGATTGTCTGTTGGCTTGCGACCTAAACGTAAAACCGGTGCATCCAAAAGTAGCGGAGGCGCGAAAGGCCTATTGGACGGTAAGGCGTGATCCGAAAGGCGCAATGGCGAAAGCCATTCGCAAATTCGGATTGTCCAACGCACAGATGAAGCTCAGCCCGGAAGAAATCGCGCGCCTGGAGAAGTCGGGGTCGGGGATTGGGATGTAGGGAGAAGGGATGATTGCATAATCAGCCCGACGGTCGACTGCCAGCCGCCGGCGCGGTTCGGTCCTTCATCAACAAACTGAGGGCCGGCTTGTGAATCACGAGCCGGCCCTTCTTCGCAAGCAGGGGAGGACACTCTATTATCAGCTACAACCGCTGGTCGCCCCGCAGGCGGCGCATTTGAGACAAGTGCCGTTACGAATCATGGTGAAGCCGCCGCACTCCGGACAGCAGTCGCCTTCGTAGCCTTTGGCGCGGGCCTCGCGGATCAGATCGGCCTTTGCAGACTTGGAATGGCCATTGGTCGCCGGAATCACAACCTTCAAATGCGGACTCGGAGTCGGTCCGTTGTGAGGGGCGGTCTTGCGAGTATCCACTGCCTTTTCCGCGTGATGGGCGGACTCGGGATTCGGAATCACAATGCTCCGCTCTTCAATCTTGTCGTGCACGGTCTGCGGCGGAGCAAAGTCGTCGTCGTCGGCGGCACCCTGCACGACATCCGAGCGCAGGCTCTCTGCCTCTTCATCCACGTGCGCGAGGTCGTGCCGATCCAGATATGTGATCGCCAGTTCGCGGAAGATATAATCGATGACGCTCGTTGCGGTCCTGATTTTGTCGTTACCCTGTACGATTCCGTTCGGCTCGAAACGCGTGAAAACGAAGGCGTCGACGTATTCATCCAAAGGAACCCCGTGCTGCAGTCCGAGACTTATCGCGATGGCGAAGCAATTCATGAGACTTCGAAAAGCCGCGCCCTCCTTATGCATATCGAGGAAGATCTCGCCTAAAGTTCCGTCCTCGTATTCGCCGGTTCTCAAGTACACTTTGTGTCCGCCGATGCGTGCTTTTTGAGTGTAACCGGATCGTCGATCGGGCAGGCGGTGGCGCATCACCTGATGGACAATGCGGGCGGCGGTCTCCTGGATTTCCGCTGCATGGCTCACGGCGGCCTCGGTCTCGGACTCGGCGACGGCCGTTTCATCGGCAACCGAATTCAGCGGTTGAGAGAGTTTTGAGCCGTCGCGATAAAGCGCGATTGCTTTCAACATGAGCTTCCAACCGCGATGGTAGCACTCCTGCACATCCGAAACCGTGCCGTGGTGCGGGAGATTGATGGTCTTTGAAATCGCCCCGCTGATGAAAGGCTGCGCAGAGGCCATCATCAGTAAATGAGCGAGCGGCGGAATGTACCGCTGCCCATATTGCCCGCACTTGTTGGCACAGTCAAATATGGGAAGATGTTCCTCCCGCACGTGGGGAGCGCCTTCAATCGTCATTCTGCCGCAAATATGGTCATTGGCCGCTCTGATCTCCTTCCGCGAGAAGCCCAGCGCAGTTAGCAGGTCACCGCCGGCCTGTTTCAGCTTCTCCTCCGAGATTCGAAGATCCTTCTCAACGGAAGCGGCACCGACGATCCAGGGGGTAATCGCAAACGTAATATCGAACGCGCTCTTCAGCGATTCGTCGATCCGTTTCAGCGATGCTTCCGACACGCCCTTTCTGGCGAGCGTATCCCGATTGACATGCGGCGCGCCCTCGAGCATTCCGGTGCCGCGGACGTATTGAGTGATCTGGCGAATCTGATCCTCTCCGTAGCCCAGCGACTCAAGAGCTATCGGAACCGAACTGTTGATGATCCTGAAGTAGCCGCCGCCGGCGAGTTTCTTGTACTTCACAAGCGCGAAATCCGGTTCGATCCCGGTGGTGTCGCAATCCATCACGAGACCGATCGTCCCCGTCGGGGCAATTACCGTTCCTTGCGCGTTGCGAAAGCCGTGCTGAAGTCCGAGTGCAAGCGCCTCATCCCAAACCGATCTCGCGGCTTCGACCAAATCCTTGGGACAGAGTTCGAATCGCAGCGGCATGGGCTTAATGTGCAACATCTCGTAGGGATCGAGCGCGCCGTTGTAGGCCGCACGGCGATGATTGCGAACGACTCTCAGCATGGAATCCCGGTTGCGCGTGTAAGCGGGAAACGCGGATAGACTCCCGGCCATCTCCGCCGATGCGCGATAAACTTCGCCGGTCATAATGGCGGTTATCGCACCGCACCAAGCGCGTGCCTGATCGCTGTCGTAGGGCATGCCGAGTACCATGCACATCGTGCCGAGATTGGCGTAGCCAAGTCCCAAAGTACGATATTCGTATGATCGCCTGGCGATCGCTCCCGACGGATACTGCGCCATCTCGACCGAAATGTCGAGGACTGCCGTCCAGACGCGAGTCGCATGGCGAAAGCCCGCGACATCAAATGATCGATCCTTTGAATTAGTGAACTTCAACAGGTTCAGGCTTGCAAGATTGCAGGCCGTATCGTCGAGAAACATATACTCGCTGCACGGATTCGAGGCATTGATGCGGCCATCATGAGCGCACGTATTCCACTCGTTGATCGTCGTATCATACTGCACACCCGGGTCCGCGCACATCCAGGCCGATTCGGAAATCTCCTGCCAAAGATCGTTTGCGTGATAGGACTTCACCGGCCTGCCATCCACACGCGACGTTGTCGTCCACTCCAGATCGCGCTCGACAGCCTCCATGAATGCGTTGTTTATCCGCACCGAGTTATTGGAATTTTGACCGGATACCGTCTGGTAGCCGCGTCCGTTCCAGTCCGTGTCGTAGGTCTCGAATCTCAACGAGCTAAAACCCTGCTGGGCGAGCTGCAACACGCGTTGAATGTAGGCTTCGGGAATGTCCGACTGTCTCGCCGCGCAAATCGCTTTGAAGAGAACTGGATTATCCTTCGGGCTGAGCCGCAGATCGACATCCAGTTCCGGATTCTGCGTCGCCTGCAAGATGGCATTGAGGTGTCTCTCAACTTGGTGCGATCCGGCTACCAGCGCGGCAACTTTTTGCTCCTCGACCACCTTCCAGCGGACGAAGTCCTCAATATCCGGATGGTCCATATCGAGGCAGACCATCTTGGCTGCGCGCCGTGTCGTGCCGCCGGACTTGATCGCTCCGGCGGCTCGATCCCCGATACGCAGAAAGCTCATCAGCCCGGAACTGAAACCTCCTCCGGATAGAGCCTCGTTTTCCGCGCGTATGCAGGAAAAATTGGTGCCGGTGCCGGAGCCGTACTTAAACAGCCGCGCCTCGCGCACCCAGAGATCCATGATCCCGCCCTCGTTTACCAAGTCGTCGCTGACGGACTGGATGAAGCAGGCGTGTGGTTGGGGACGTTCGTAGGCATTTGCTGAACGCTCTACCTCTCCCGATCTTGGATTGAAGAAATAATGCCCGTTACTGTTTCCGCTAATCGAGTAGGCCCAGTAGAGCCCGGTATTGAACCATTGCGGACTATTCGGAGCCGCGATCTGGGCGGCGAGCATGTACCGCAGTTCGTCGAAGAAGGCCTGTGCCGACTGCTCATCATCAAAATAGCCGGATTTCCAGCCCCAGTAAGTCCAGCAACCGGCGAGACGGCGAAATACCAGGCGGCTATCCTTTTCAGCGCCGAACCGCGAGTTTTCGGGCAGGCGGCCCAGTACATCCCAGTCGGGTTCATGACGTTGGAGCCAGACGGGGACATCGCTCTCCCATACCGGGCGAGTGGCCGCCGGGACACCTGCCTTTCGTAGGTATTTCTGTGCGAGTACATCCACCGCTACCTGCGACCAGGAGTCGGGAGCAAAGACATCCTGAGCTTCAAACAGGGTCTTCCCGTCGGGCGAGGTGAGCTTTGACGCCCAACTTACGAAATTGATCTCTTCAAAGGCGTCGCAGCCTTCACGTGTAAAGCGCCGATTGAAAATCAAAATATGTACTCCAAATCGTATAAGTTACTGCCCGGTGCGGCCGGGGACGAAAGTCCGTTAGAGAGGTTGTGAATTGAGTGTGGATAAGTCCAAAAACACAAGCAATATCCACATGATGTAAGCCAAAGAGGCACCTCTGCCACAATATGTTGTGGCTGACTTGAGTGGGCCATAATATATCTGACCGCCTGAGTGAAGTCAAGGGAAAGATTGGGTCAGTTACGGTCGATTTCCAGTCGGGTATGAAAATGTTGAGTATTATGCTATCGCATAAAAATCAGCACATGGCAGCAATCGACCCGGCAAAAACATCGCCTAGGTAACGCTCCGCTAACCAAATCTTAAGTCGAGGTTTATGGGACACTTGTGGTGTATTTTGTGCCGAATCTGTGCTTGTCACGACACCTGACAAATCCAGACAAGTTTGTCCAGTTGAGCAGGCACCCAAGAGGCTCGCCTCTCGGTTCTGACAATCCAAACCGTGCTGACCTTAGTGTTGGATCTCAGAACTGTGGCTTGACATTCTCAGAGGAAAGAGTTATCTTTGTGGTTCTTAAAGTTCAGGGGATTTCCATGCCACCTCTCGGAAGAGGCCCGCGTAAGGGGCCGCGCCGTACCGGTCGTAATCAGAGTAGTCAACGCATTCGTACGATGCAACGCAAGCCTTCCTTTCTGGAAGAGCATCGCATCGAGTACATTGATTACAAGGACACTAAGCTGCTTTCGAAGTTTCTGAATCCGCAGGGCAAGATTCTGCCGCGCCGCCTTACCCGTTTGACCAATATCCAGCAACGCGCACTTACGAGAGCCGTAAAACAGGCAAGACACCTGGCATTGCTGCCCTTCGTGCTTGATGCGGAAGCCTATTGAGTTTTTGTACGATAACTTCGTGAACTAAAATGTCCAGACATTGTCCGATAACAGGTCGCGGCCGACACAAGGCCAACACGGTCAGCCACGCCAACAATAGAGCCCGCAAGTGGCAGTGGCCGAATCTGCGCTATAAGCGGGTGTTTGACGAAAGCACCGGCAAGTGGGTGCGGATTCGCGTTTCTGCGCGTGGGTTGAAAACGATCAGCAAGAATGGCTTGCAGGCATACCGCGGCGTTCTGGAATAGTAGAGGAGCTGTACCATGGCTAAAAAGGCAAAAGAGGGCCGGGTGATCATCCACGTCGAATGCACGGAAGCAAAGGCCGCCGGAGTTTCGCCGTCCCGCTACACGACGATGAAGAATCGTTACAACGATCCTGAGCGTCTCGAACTCAAAAAGTACAATCCGTTTCTCAAGAAGCACACTTTGCATCGCGAAGTCCGATGATGGAGTTGCTTCTGAGCGCTTTTGAATCAGGTCGATCTTCAGGATCGGCCTTTTTTCTATGAGGAAATTATGAGCGGATCTCAGAGGAGTTCGATTTTCGCAACCGTGCTCATTGTGGCTGTGCTGAGCGATGTTGGGGCTGCGGCGCCGAAACCGAGACTCTTGAATGTGATCGTGATCGATCAATTCCCGGCTTTCTTTCTCGACAAATTCGGTGATCTGTTCGGCGAGAATGGATTCCGCAGGCTGCAGCGGGAAGGCGTGACTTTGAAGCACGCCTACTATTCCTACGGACAGCTCATGACCGGTCCGGGACACGCAACGATCGCCACCGGAAGAAATCCGGGCGGGCATGGGATTGTGTTGAATTCCTGGTGGGATCGCGAACAACGCAGGACGATCTATTGCGTCGAGGATAGCGCCGTCAGTCCGATAGGATGTGTCGACTGCAAGCCGCGCTCGCCGGTTCTCCTCCGTGGCAGCGTGGCCGCAGATGAGATCAAACTCGCCACCGGCGGCAAGGCGAAGGTTTGGGGGCTCTCGCTGAAAGATCGAAGCGCGATTCTCATGGCCGGGAAAAGCGCCGACGGCGCGCTCTGGTTTGATGAGACTTCCGGCAGGTTCGTGACGAGTTCCTATTACTCCGAAAGGCTGCCGAACTGGGTTGACAATTATCACAACTCTAAGGCCCCGGAGCGGTTCTTCAAACAAGTGTGGGATCGCAGCTTGCCGGACTCCGCGTATCTGCGGTGCACGGCGGACGACGTCGCATGGGAGAGCGGGAAGGATGCCGGGCTTACGAACACTCTGCCAAAGACCATCGGAGAGAAGTCGAGCACTCCCGACAAGGCATATAATGAAGCGCTGACTGCGTCGCCGTTCGGAAATGATCTATTGTTTGACCTTGCAAGAGTCTGTGTAGAGGCGGAGTCTCTGGGAACTGATGACCAGTGCGATGTGCTTAACATCAGCTTGTCGAGCAACGACGAAGCCGGTCATTTGTACGGGCCGGATTCGCACGAAATCCTGGACTTCACAGTCAGGACAGACAAACAGCTCGCGGATTGGTTTCAATTTCTAGACGAGAAGATCGGGTTGGATCACTGCTTGATTGTGCTCACGAGTGACCATGGCATTGCGCCGTGTCCCGAAGTACTGGAGTTGGCCGACGCAGCCGCGCCCGGAGGACGGTACGATTCAAGACGCCTGTTGGCTGCCGTTAATGCCTCGCTTACCGCGCAACTTTCTCCGGGACCGGACACGGTCAAATTCGTTGAGCAACTCTTGCTGCCATTTGCTTACCTGAACGACTCGCTCGCTCATGCTACCACAGCGAACGGGCCGTCGATAGTCGATCAAGCGGCGAGAGCGTTTTGCGAACTGGAAGCCGTGGACACCGCCATCGTGTATTCGCCAAGCATGAGCGAAACGAGTTTGGATACGCTGGGAGTGCTATTCCGGAACGGATACGATAGCACGAGATCAGGAGATATCTATGTCCATCTCAAACCGAATTGGCTCCCGAAGTCGATTTGCACGACCCACGGTACCGCCTATCCCTATGACCGACACGTGCCGGTGATGTTCATGGGAAATGAGATATTTTCCGGGGCGGTTGAGCGGCGTACGGATGTCCGAGATATTGCTGTGACTATTTGCGCAAGGTGCGGTGTCACTCGGCCTCACTCGCCGATGACTGGAGAAGTGATTCCAGAAGTGATGCGGTAGACATTGGCCGCGCCACGGGTTGAGCCCCATAGAGGGTCCTCAAGCATGTAAGCAAGCTCACGGATTGCACATTTGCGCAATCGTACAGCGGGTTGAACAACTGAGCTGTTTATCGTATATTAAGACTTCGCAACATCTCGCTGCCGGAACTGCTCTAATCGGTGTTAATTCCCTGCCTATCTTCTCTCCCAAGGATCTGCACATGAAAGTGGTCTCGTTTCTCTTCAAAACCATCGGATTTGTTTTCTCGGTGATCTTCGGTTTCGTGGCCTTTATGACTACGCTGGCACTTGGCCTCGTGCTCGGTGTCGTGCTGTTGCTTTTGCTGCTCTTGGGTTCCTTCGCTCATGAGGTGGCGGCGGCTGAATCGGCCGGTTACTATCGCTGGCCGACGGTTGTCAATGATAAAGTCGTGTTTACCAGTGAAGGAGACCTTTGGGAAGCGCCGCTGAGTGGCGGGATGGCACGGCGACTGACTATCGCGGCCGGTGTTGAGACATTCTCGATGGCTTCGCCGGACGGCAAATGGATCGCCTTTACCGGCAACTATGACGGCAACCTTGATGTCTACATTATTCCGGCGTCAGGTGGCGAACCGAAGCGTCTGACCTACCACCCGCTGCCCGACTATGTGGCCGCATGGACACCGCAGGGAAAGATTGCGTATCGCTCGGTAGCGGCGACCGGGAATTACACCTACGAGTGCTACACGATTTCGCCGGAGGGTGGATTTCCGGAGAAGCTGCCGATTGACTGGAGTGCGCATATTGCATTTGAACCCAATGGAGGCCGCGTGGCGTACACTCAGTTTTCACTCGGGCATCGCACGTGGAAGCGATACAAGGGAGGCTGGGCGGAGCAGATTTGGGTGGGAAGTCTGAAGTCCCGTGATTACAAACAAGTTTCCACTTGGGAGGGCAATAACGCGACTCCGATGTGGTACAAGGATCGGATATATTTCTTGCGCGATAATGATGCGCGCATGAACGTCCACTCGATGAAGCCTGACGGTTCGGATATCCAGCAGCACACGTCGCACACGGATTGGGACGCGCGTTGGCCTTCGATCTGGAGCGGCAAGATTGCCTATAGCCTCGGTGCGGATATCTGGGTGTATGATATTGACAAGAATGAGTCGAAGATTGTCGACATCATATTGCCGAGCGATCGCCTGCAATCGCGAGACAAATTCATCTCGCCTGATGATTACACGGGCGACTTCGCGCTTTCGCCCGACGGAAAGCGACTACTTATCGGCGCGCGTGGCGATCTTTTCACCGCATCAACGGATCGGAAGAGCGTGATTCATCAGGTAACGCGAACCGTCGGCGCAAGAGAAAAGGGACCGGTGTATCTTCCGAAGGGCGACAAAGTGCTTGCCTGGTCCGATATGGGAGGCGAAGAGGCTCTTTATCTTTACGATGCCAAGAAGCCGGGAGACCCGAAGAAAGTCTGTGATGGAAAAGGCGGATGGAATTTTGAACCCGCGGTTTCACCGGACGGGAAGTGGGCCTGTTATGGCGACAACAATCGCGATTTCTGGCTCTTGAATATTGAATCCGGCGCGCACACGAAGATCGACACTTCCGGCTGGGAAGTGCGCGGCTATGAGTGGTCACCAGATTCCAAGTACATCGCCTACGACTTTGCACTCGTTAGCGGATACAGTCAGGTCCGCGTCTATGACGTCGGGGCAAAGGCGATTCATGCGGTGACCGATCCGCTCTTTTCGAGCTATTCACCGACTTGGGATCCGAAGGGAAAATGGTTGTATTTCATCTCTTCACGGTTCATGAATCCGCTGAATTCAGCAAACGACTGGAGCTTCATTATTCGCGATCCGGATCGACTTTACGGACTTGCGCTTGCCAAGGATACGAAGGGTCCATACCAGTATGAAGACGACTCTATCGATTCCGGCAAGAAGGATGATGACAAGGACGACGAAGAAAACGGCGATGATGAGGACAAGGATAAGAAGGACAAGAAGGGCAAGGGGAAGAACGACGATGATGAAAAGGATGATGACAAGGAGAAAAAAAAGGTCGATGTGAAGATTGATTGGGATGGGTTGAATGACCGCATCGTCGAGTTTCCG
>CAZGVT010000033.1:0-5394 GCA_964529255.1 uncultured Alphaproteobacteria bacterium
GCCGACGGGGCTCGAACCCGCGACCTCCAACGTGACAGGCTGGCGTTCTAACCAACTGAACTACGACCCCGCGACAGACAAATTACAAAGTTCAAACTACAAACTACAAAATTGAAGTTTGAAATTTGAGCTTTGAAGTTTCGTTTTCCGGTGGGCGATGACGGATTCGAACCGCCGACATCCTGCGTGTAAAGCAGGCGCTCTGGACCAGCTGAGCTAATCGCCCGCAGGCTTGGCGGCCGACTTGTCCCGCGCCATAATCGCATACGGAATAACCACGCAATAGCCGATCACGAATAGAATCGGCGCGAGTGTCTTGCTAAGGAATCCATCCACCGGCGGTTGAGCGAGACAAATATACCCGATCAACAGCACTCCCAATCCGACAGCGAACCAGATGTAGTTCTTGCGCGTGAAGGGAACCTGAAAGCGCGGAGCGCCTTTCGCCGCTGTCCGCTCACCGCTTTTGACCGCCGGCCTCGTCCTGACCTTAGTGATGATGAACTCCTTACTTCCACCTAAACCGTATCAGACCCAAAATTTACGGAGTTCTGGGCTGAGTGTCAAGCGCGAATGCCAGCAGGTGTACGCGTACTAACATATTATGAATATAAAGTTTAGCCGATTGCGCGAAAAACGACCGGGAGGTAAGACAGAAATTCCGCCGTCGGGAAATCAGAAGGGTCGCTGTCCGCGACCCGCACATTCCTCGTCAATTTCTGCTCAGAACACCCGGGAAGCCGGACCGGTTACCAGCTCACAGGCAGTTCCGCCTCTTCGGCCGGGACATCCTCGGGAGGCGTCAAATAGTATCCCCGGCCCGGAGACTTGCTGAGCCGTTTCATCACCGCAAGCTCGTATCCGCCGTCGCCCGTCTCCGGAACGGGCGTGCCGAACAGCACTCGCGCAATCGCATGCAGTGGCGAAGGAGACGAGGACGAGAATAAATCGGGATTCAACCACGAGGGCTTGGGATACTCAACGATTTTCGTGCGACTGTCGCGGCTGAGCTTCGCCTGCTCTTTCGAATACCCGATAGCTTTTTCCATTCCGCCGATTTCATCCACGAGAGCAAGATCCAGCGCCCGCGGCCCCGACCAGGCTCGCCCCTGACCGATGGAATCGACTTGGGTTTTCTCCAGTTCGCGACCGTCGGCGACCTTCTCTGTGAACTCATCATACATAGCGCGGATGAGCCGTTCTACAGTGGCCCGTTCTTCGTCGCTGAACGTGCGATCCGGCAGCGTGGCATCAATGAACGGGATCCGGACTCCAAACTCAACATCCGCGTGCCTTCCAACTTGCACATGATCGGAAGTGAATCCCGTTTTAGCGGAGAATCCATCATTCCACAACCAACCGGCGATGACACCGATGGATCCGGTAACCGTGAACGGCGACGTAAATATCCGATCGCCATACATGCTGATCCAGTAGCCTCCGGAGGCGGCGACACCTCCCTGCGAAACGACCATCGGTTTTTGACCGGAAACGGTTTTCATTTCTGCAGCAACGTAATCCGATGCAAGCCCATCGCCGCCGGGAGAATCCGCGCGCAAAACAACCGCTTTCGTGTGCTTGTCCTTGGAGAGTTTTCGCAACAGACGAGAAGTGTAGCGCCCGCGAATCCCGGAGTCCATCGCACACTCACCGAGCGCATAAACGACGGCGATTTCCGGCGGACGCCCCCAGCCCTGGTCTGCGAACTCGACCTTGTCCAGATCCTTGACCGTGACAAAATCCGGGTCCTCCCCACTCCAGGTCTTGATCAACTCTTGAATGTCACTCCAGCGAGCCAGCGTGTCCACCAGCCCGGAAGCCAACGCGCTCTTGGCGTCATACATGGCCATCGAATCGACGGCACTTCTCACCGCCTCCGAACTGAGGTTCCGTGAACTGGCTATGTCACTCACCCACGTCTCATACATGTCGGAAATCAGCGCGAGTCTTTGCTCCTTGTCCGGAGCGGACATGTCCCTTCGGGCGAAAGATTCGAAGGCAGATTTGTACGTGAAATAGCGCAGCTCTTCTACTCCGACGCCGATCTTTTCGAAAAATCCCTTCCAGAAAGTCCGGCCGGCTACAAAACCCGGCACGATGATCATGCCCTGTGGATCGAGAATCAGCTTGTCCGCCACCGACGCAAAGTAGTAGCTGGTCATCCCGAGATTGTCCGCGTAGACATAGACTTGCTTGCCGCTTGATTTGATTTCGGCGAGTTTTTCGCGCAGCTCCCATGTCATCGCGCGGGACCCGGAAAATCCCGAGAGATTCACCGCGACGGCGGCAATGGTAGGATCGTGCTGCACTTTATCCAATCGGGTCAGCGTCCTCCAGAGCGGAATCTTATACGCGGCGCCGATCTTTTCCTTCTGATAGGTCAACACGCCTTTCATCCCGAGCATCACTACGCGGTCATCCTTTGCGACGTATTTTTCGATGTTGAACGCCCGCTCCTGACTGCCAAGCCGCACGAGATAACTGGTGGTTGTGCGCTCAGAGTCTTTGTCATAGTGCGGAACGGCATGGAAACCAATCCCGCTCATCGAAATGCCGAAACCAATCGAGTAGATCTTGTCCTGTGAATCGGGATACGGCTTCGTCCACTTGGCCGCAACACGCAATCCATCGAAGGGCTGCACCTCCGCGCCTGCTCCCCATTGCATGCTCGTGGGATTGTCCTTGCGACCCGCGGCAAAATCTCCAAACAAGGTCACAATATCGCGGCCAAACGGACGGACTCCGACATCGCCGACCGCGCGATAATCTCCGCCATCGAGTGCATAAGACGTTGCGCCGCCCAGCGAAAGATATCTGAACGGCCGGTATAAGCTCCCCAGAGTGACGTAGTGATCGCGTCCGAGCGCTTCGCTGTTTCCACGTGACCAATTGTACGAAACTCCCCAGTGATACTCGCGGTCACCATCCCCAAAACCTAACGAGTAATCATCCACACGGTCCGCTCCGTCGGCTGTGAGAAAGTTGGAGCGATGCATGCTGAAGCCGACCCCGTCCCCACCCGCGAATACCCCCCAGTCGTCGATGCGCGTCGGTGTAACCTGCGCATCGTTCCATCCGAAAGCAAATTCGAATTCCTGCATCGCCGACCAGAGTGCCGGATTCCACGATCCGCCGGCCGCTCCGTTGTAGGCGCCAGGACTGGATGCAAAATGATCCACTCCAAACCCGTAATTCGGAAACGCGCCGGGATTGCCCTGGGCGAAGCCTTCGGAGCAAAGCACGACAGACAATATGAGAGCACAAAGTTTGTTATTCATCTGAAACCTCCGGTGGCAGATATTCAAGTGTAGATGCGATGCCTTTCGGTAGTTTGAACAGCCCTTAGGGGAGCGAGAGAACGACGTCAATCCGGCGGTTGCGCGATTTGCCCTCTTTGGTCTTATTGTCTGCAATCGGCCTGGACTCGCCGTATCCGGTCGCTGTGAGCAAGTCCGCCCGAATCTTCATCGCATCGGCTAACGAAGCTCCGACTACCAGCGCGCGTTGCTCTGACAGTGTCTGATTCTCTTTTTCCGAACCATCGGAGTCCGTGTGACCTTCGATTGTGATCGAGGGATTGTCAAACTCTCTCACGGCTAGCGCGACCTTGTCCAGCAGCTTGAGCTGTGATTTCTCCAGATTGCTTTTTCCGGGCGGAAAACTCAATCCATAGATCCGAATGATCGCACGCCCCTGTTCGTCCTGCAGGACCACGGCTTCACCGGGTTTGAAATGTTCTTGCGCTCGCTGGACTCGCCCGGCAAGATCCTGCTTCTTCTGCAAGGCCTCGCGCGACGCGGAGCGCTCGCCCTCCGCCGCGGCAAGCCGTTGCTCCAACTGGGCAAGTCTCCCCTGCGCATCGGCAAGCGCCGTCTGTGTTTCCACAAGCGATTGCTCGAGCGCCTCACGAGAGGCTCGTTCATTCGCGAGTTGAGTCACCAGGGAGTCCTCACGCGCGGAGATCAATGCCATCAGTTTCGTTTCCGATTTCGGTCCTCCGCCGGCGAAATCAACTGTCCCCTCAAGCCGCTCCGCAATTTTCAGAAGCAGGTCGTCATACGGAAGAATCGTGGCTTCGACGGGAAACTTCTCGGACTGCGCTGAGCTGCTGTAATTGATCAACGCGCTCGCATGCTCGGCGTGTTGAATTGCTGCGTCCGCTTCGGATCGAGCAAGGTCCAAATTCTCCTGAGCAAGCGCAGTCTCCGCCCGGCCTACCGCCTGGTGCGCCCGCACGAGCAAAGTGGGAACGATGCGTTCAGCGCCGGCTTTCACGGCGGCATCGATCTTCTCGCGGGCCAGGCCAAGGTACTGCTTACGAAGCGCTTCCCGCCGTACGGCGCGATAGGATCCGGAAATTTCGTCGATCTCTTCCGGTGCGATATGCTCTTGTCCGCGTTCGATGTCGCGACATGCCGCGAACATTTTTTCTTCCGCCCGAGTCCACCCGTCGCCTGTCACCTGCTCGCCACCGGCCTGTTTTGCCGCTTGCCGCAGGGCGACGGCATCACCGAGCTTATCAAAGACGACTTTTGCAGTTGTGCGAGCTTCGGATAACTCATCAAGACATGTCTGCAGCCGGATCTTTATTAACTCGCGTTCGCGCTTTCTTTCGATCAGCGACCGCGCCTCCTCCAAGGACGATTCCGCCTTGCTGAAGTGTCTCGGAGAGTAGATCGCCAGGTCCAGACTTCGCGCGTCGCTCATCGCCTGTTCGGCCCGCTGCAGAGCCTCCGCCTGATTAAACTCCGTCGTTTGCGCAACGAGGAGTACTGAAAGCAACAGAACACTTACAAGTGTGGCCAGGAATGCGCGATACGCGCTGAACACATGAATGGCATTGCCTGCACACGTCAGTCGGGACCTTGAAACCGAGCATGACGCACTGAAACGGGCGTCACGGGCACAATCTATTGGATTCGACATGGGCTGAAATGTTTCAGTTGGCGGGAACGAGAACGGGCACAACGCTCGATTTGGGAATCCAAGCCGCTTGGATGCCGATCTTGACTCCCAAAGAGTCCCGGCCAAGATAGGTGATTGGAGTGTTCCAGAAATCGCCTTCAAGGAACGTGCCTTTGGTCGGAATCTTCACTCGGGCATAGCAGGGTTTGACGCAGCCCCATTCTGCGCCGCTGACTTTGGCCGAGTCGGATTGCCAAAGTAGTTCATCGACGTACGCCTCGATGCCCTGCGGTGCGGCGATTTGATAGAAGTCTCCGACTTCAGCGGAGATATTGCTCAGCCGTCCGGGCAGAAACGGTAGAAATCCGGTGGTATCGAGCGGCGAAGAAAACTTGCAGAGGTAAAGCAGTACGGGATCACGAGTCGTGCACGCGCGCGTCGACCACGCACTCGGCTGTTCTCCGATTTTCCAGATCGCGATGCCGGCGT
>CAZGVT010000033.1:5404-16098 GCA_964529255.1 uncultured Alphaproteobacteria bacterium
TGAGTAGTTTCTCGTTCCAAGTCGACATCGAAAGTATAACTTTGCCGGGGATATTGTTGTTAATGATGTCGACCTCGAACACGTCCGCCGTGGATGGGGCTACGCCGAGCAGCACAGTGGCCGCAGGTTTGCCTTTGCGCATTCTCGTGAAGAGCGCATAGGCCGTGTCGCCCGCAACCCCCACCCAGCTTGGCTTGAGTCCGTTGAGGATCGACGGATAAGTTCGAACGACAACATCGTTAGCAGGGTCATACCAGCCGATTCCGCCGGTTGTCGCCTTCGCCCCCGTATCGGAAAGCGCAAGGCCGAACCAAATCCTGCCCGCACCGGAGCAGATCGGTCCGCAGGACTCCGTTGGAACTGAAATCGCATCCGCTCTGTCTCCCGCCGCGCGGCGGAGATTCTTCATTGCCTCATTGGAAGGCGGCTCGAATGCGATCACCGAATCCTGTGACATGAATTTCCGCGTAAGCTTACCGCTCCCGCAAACGTAGTCATAGTCGCCGTAAGAACAGATTTTGGCCGTCTGCGCGGGTGGAGGCGGATTGACCGAGTCACGCGGAAGCGTGAGCATGACTTTCAGGTTGACACTGTAATAGCCGGTCCACGCATCATTTGAAAAGTAAACGCGCTTCTCGTCGGAGGCGATTTCCGGAAGGGACATCAGCCAGGATTGCGCCAAGCCCCATGCCGGAGATAACAACACGGCGATCAGCCAGACGGGAATCGGCAGTCGAGAATCGATAGTACGTGACAAATGAATGGGATTTCCGTGCTTCAGTGGGACAAATAATTTGAAAAGAAGTGAGGGAAAGTACGGGCTGAAATTGTGATCGCCGGACTCGACGATTGCGGCCTTACGGCATCCACGCCCACGCCTGACCGCCGCCGAAAACGCGTTCGAGGATCATTCGCAGAATCGTGACGATAATCGCAGCGAGGATTGTGCGGAAGAACCCGATGCCCAACCCGATCCACAGGATGAAGAAGCTGATAACCAAGGCGAGAAAACTCGTCAGCCAGAAATGTCCGATCGTGTAGTGCAGGCCTCCGGATACGAAAGACAAAAGGAATACAACAATCAGAATGCGGAGAAAGCCGGGCGCATCTTCCTTGCTGCGTGCAACAAAATTGCAGGCAACATAGTAGAGCACCGCTTCTGCGATGAGACGAAGAATGCCCATGAGTAGCGGGAAATGGAATTAGGGTCGACGAATCTCTAAGGAAGGTACAACAACTTTGCCGTTGTCCGGCTGTTACCGCCGGCAACGGACGCGAAATACACTCCCGCAGCTTGACCGGAAAGAGAGAGTGATTGCGCCACAGTCCCGGAGATGAACTGCTCGCCCGAGTAGACAACTCGACCTTGCAGGTCAAACAGCTCGGTTGTATAAAGTCCGGGGACCGCGGTGCTGATTTCGAGATTGACCGTCGAGTTAAACGGGTTCGGAAATGCACTCAAAGAGAGCGACGAAGCCACAGCCGGAGGGGACCCGGGCGGCGCAGAAAGGACGGTGTACTCAAACACACTGACTCCGCTATTATGCGAAACGATCAAGAGTGGAATACCTCCGGGCGAAGTGACGGCGAGTCCTGATGCAGCGGACGGCACACCGGCCGCGTCGAGAAATTCGGGAGTTGCCGTGCGATGATCGAGATACTGAACCGCGGCGGTGCCCAGTGCGATAAACACGACCCCGGTTTTCCCTTTCACCGCGCGTATCTGTGCAGGGGCTTCATAGGACCCGGCAAGCTCCATGGTCGTCCGGGACAACGCAGCGAGTTGCGCTCCATGGGCCACATCAACGTAATCACCGCTGATATCCAACGGAGAGAATATCCCGTCACCGTACTCATCAATCAATGTCAAACTGTACACTGTGTCATCTCCCTGGAACGAGTGGTTCACTCGCAGGGAGAACGCGCCGTCATTGCTTCCGCAGTACACCATCCTGCTGACCGGCTCGTATTCGATCCAAGTGGCTGCCCTCCCATGTGTCGCGAGCACGTGTGGCGTCTGCGGTGATCGCACGCCCGCAAGAGTCACATTGGCCGACGTAGCCACCACAACCAGCGTGTCATAGGCATCGGCATCGTTTGCAGAACCTGCCAAAGGCAAACTTGAGATCCATTGCGGCGACCCAGGATTTGACACGTTGAACGAAATCAGTCCCGAAACGCCCCCGGCGCAACAGGCGTAGTTTCCGAAAATATCGACAGAGGCCAAGGTCGACACTCCCGGTGTGGATTGACCTACAACCTGGGGATGATCGGGATCGGCAAGGCTGATGCAGGCAAAGTGATTGTTGCCGACCGCGACACAAAGGTCGCCAACCGCCGCAACGGCAGTTCTCGGCGTCAAAGTGACAGCACCCCGGAGATCGAGAGATTGAGCGATGACGGGCAGGCACGGCGAAAGGGTGCCAAGCCAGATCGCCCCGAATAAGCGAATAATCGGCAGGTGGTAGTTCACGAGTAGATCCTGTATGACAGGGAGGAAAGTACTAAATTATTCCAAGTTTTGCAAGGGTTTCTGACCCCATAGCCATCGGAACCGGCTTGCGACCTGACACAGCATTTCGTATATTCCATGTGATCATGGCAAATACGAGCAAATTCACCTGCAATTCCTGAGCCAGCAAGCGGAGCCTCTTCACGGGCAGAGCGCCGCCCGGTTAGCCCTGCTTCCGGCTGTGGTGGCGGTTTCCACTGCCGCATTGTTTGTGCGCATGGCCGATGCACCGCCGCTTGTGACGGCGTTTTGGCGCGGGGCCATAGCCGGGATGGCCTTTTCTCTGGTCATGCTGCTGCCGCGGGCAAGGGCAAGCTGGAAGGGGATTCAGTTCGGGACCTTGCTGCGTATCGGGGGGGCCACGGTGATCATTGCATTGCACCAGATCAGTTTCATCACCAGCCTGCAGCATACGTCGGTTGCGGCCTCCACTTTCCTCACCAGCACTCAACCCATTTTCACGGCTCTGCTCGGCTCGTTTTTGATTCACGAGCGAGTGAGCCGCCGAAGCATCTATTCGATATTCGGCGCGATCGGCGGGATGGCATTGATCACGTTCTCCGATTCGACTCCATCGGCATTGACCGGCAACATGCTTGCCCTGCTCGCTGCGCTGCTCGCTTCGCTCTATTCGCTTGCAGCGAGAAAATTAAGACAGACGGTTCCTCTAATTCCATACATGATGACGGTGCACGCCTCCGGAACGCTGTTCCTGTTCCTGATTTCAATGATCGTGGGGATCCGCCTCACCGGATTCGACAGCAAGACTTGGAGCGCGCTGCTGCTGCTTGGCTTGATCCCGACTCTAATCGGGCATTCCCTGTTAACCTATTCAATCGGCCACTTGCGCGCGTTCGTCGTGAATGCTTCCATTCTTGGCGAGCCGGTGGGCGCAACTTTGTTGGCCGCGCTGATTCTGGGAGAGTTGCCGTCCTTGCAGACCGTAATTGGCGGACTGATCGTCGTCGGCTGCGTGCTTGCCATTGTCCTCGAGCGTGAGACGGTCGTTGTCGCGCCGATCAATGAACCCGTGTAACCCGTCATGAATCCGGTCATCGACATACAATCGCTCACGTACGTCCGGGGCGGCGCCAAGATTCTCGACAATATCTCGCTTCGGCTCGAGGCGGGAGAATTCCTCGGGATCATTGGCCCAAACGGCGGCGGGAAGACAACGCTATTGCGCATTCTTACCGGCCTCGAGCGGGACTACGAAGGCGACGTGAAATTGTACGGCCATGATCCCTCGTCGAGTCATCAATGGCGTGCGAGAGTCGGCGTCGTACCGCAGCGGACGGACTTTCCGCTGCGCTTTCCGATTCTCGCTCACGAAGTTGTCGAGATGGGAACCCGCGCCCGCGGTGCGAAGCTCAGCAAACAACAGCGAACCACACGAGTACAGGACGCGCTGCGACTGGTGGGCGCAGACAGCTACGCGCACCGGCCGCTGCGCGAACTTTCAGGCGGACAACGCCAGCGCGTATTCATTGCGCGAGCGCTTGCGGCGGAGCCGGAGCTGCTGTTTCTCGACGAGCCGACGGTAGGAGTGGATGCTTTTGGTCAGGATCTTCTGCTCCGCTGGATGGCGGAGTGGCGAAGGACGAAAAATCTGTCCGTTGTATTGATCACGCATGACGTGGGCATGATTACGCCGCTGGTGGACAAGATCGCCTGCCTGAATGTTAGATTGCATTTCCACGACCGGCCTGATCAACTTACCGGCGCGGATATTGAGAACACGTACGGTTGTCCGGCGGAGATGATCTTTCATAGCGCTCATACCGTTCCGCACAGGGTACTCGGAAAGCACTCCCACGAATGAGCTTCAGCGAGTTGATTACTGTCCCCTTTGTCCTTCGGGCAATTGCGGCCGCCGTCCTCCTGAGTCTTACGTGCGGATTACTCTCGTTTTTCATCGTGCAACGGCGGCTCGCGTTCATGTCTCATGGCATAGCGCACTCGATGGTCGCGGGAGTCGGGCTCGGGCTGCTGATGAATTGGCCCGTCTTCTGGCCCGCCCTTGGAGTATCGCTGGCGGTTGCGCTTGGTGTAGGTTGGATAGCCAGACTTGGAAACGTGTCGGAGGACAGTGCCATCGGGATCGCGCTGGCGACCGCGCTCGCTCTGGGACTGGTGCTGATTTCTTATCACAAGGGTTACGTTTCACACCTTGAGGGCTATCTGCTTGGCAGTATTCTCACGGTGACCGGGACAGACCTTCTGGTTCTCGCAGCATTCGCTGCTGCAATCTTGATTGCACTATGGATGTTTTGGCCGGTTTTGCTGATGTTTTCCTTCGATCCCGAGCGAGCATCCCTCGCGGGCTATCCAAGTGAAGTCATTCGGTATTCACTGCTAGTGGCCGTGGCCGTGCTCGTTGTCGTAGCGATGAAGGTCGTGGGAATTCTGCTTGTCGGCGCCTTGCTGGTCATCCCCTCGGCCGCCGCCGTTTACTGGTCGGCACGATCGCACCAGGTGCTCATCCTGTCGGCGGCTATCTCGATTTTCGGCTCGGTTGTCGGCATGTGGTTTTCACTGGCGTTGAACGTGACGGCAGGCGGCGCGATCGTCATGATCTTATTTTGCGTTTTCCTCGTCAGCCGTTCATTGGGGCCCTTTCGTAAGTAGTCGCGCGATGTGGAGAAGACTCGTCTTCCTTGTATTGATCCTGATCGGGCTGGCAATTGTTGTCACCTGCTTCCAAACAGTCGCGCTCAACTTTTACAATCCAAAGCAGACGGCTCTCATGCGATTTCGGGCGCGCGAAGCCGAGGCGAAAGGTGAAACGCTGCGACTTCGACAGACGTGGATTGAGCTGGGCGTGATGCCACAAATGTTGAAAGCGGCGATTATCGCCGCTGAAGATGAAAAGTTTTATCAGCACAACGGATTCGACTGGGAGGCGCTTCAGAAGGCGTACAAAAAAAACGAGCAAAGCGGCAGGGTCCGACGTGGCGGGAGCACAATCACTCAACAGCTCGCAAAAAACCTCTTTCTCTCCCCCCGACGAAGCTACGTCCGCAAATTTCGCGAAGCGTACATAACTCTTCAACTTGAGCTTTTTTTGAGCAAGGACCGAATTCTGGAGTTGTATTTGAATTGCATCGAATTCGGTCCGGGCGTGTTCGGAGTCGAAGAGGCCGCGCGGTATCACTATCGCCGTCCGCTCAGGTCACTTTCCGTGGAAGAATACTGCCGGCTTGCGGCAATTATTCCCTCACCGCTGCGCTACAAAGTGACCGGGAGTTTCGTCTCCAGACGTGCGCGAGTCCTGCAACGCATTATCGCCGGCGAACCCCCTCCCCAAATTGAGGAAACCGTGCCGGATAGTTCTGACACGACGGGCTCAGAGGTTCTCTGAGCCCGCCGCCTTTTTGAACGCGGTTGTCGGTCGCCTCAAAATCGCGCTCTGACAAAATAAAACGAATTCCCGGCAAGTAAGACCTCACTGTAGTTGGTAAACGCTACGACAGCGACTTCAGTCGGTGCACCTTCCGGAGTTCCTGCCCTGTAAACTGCGTAACCGTTCGCCCCAAACACCGGCCGCCATGTCAGATGTATATTTCCACTTTCCGCTCGAATGGTGAGTGAATCGGGGATCAATGCGAGCACCGCCCATTCATTGGCTTCAACGTTGCCATTTTGCTGAACGGCAGCCGGAGCTTGGGCTGAAATTTGTCCACCGTCTCCGGTCGCATAACGCGCAGCGCAAATGTAAACACGATTGGGAATGGACAAGAATTCGCCCGCGAGCAGGCAGGTTCCCTCGAGGATCGATCCCGCGGCCGATCCGGTTGCCCCGGAAGCGTCGAACCAGTTACGCCAGCCGTTGGATGACTCTTGTGCAAGAAAGGCTCCCCAGCCGGAGACCTGTCCCGCCTTTGCCCACGGCGCGGCTTGCAGCGCTCCTGGCGGTGCGGCAAGAAAGAGAAAGCGATCGAATGAACTTCCCACTGCCGATTCAGTCGCAAAGTACAACTCGTTACCATCCCAATCCGCCCACAAGGTCACTCCGCCCGATTGCGCGATCTGGAGTGCGCCCGCATCAAGTTGTCCATCCATAACAAACCCGCCGGCCACCGGAGTGACTGGAACATGCCAGTCCTGCCCGCTATTGTTATCCCACTCGTTCGATCCGGATCGAAATACGAAGTCGATCGAAGTTGCCTGGGCTGGAGTTGCGTATAGGTACTCCCACGCGGCCTCGGAACTGTTGTAGACCATGGCGGGGTCGGGAGCGATAATCCCCTGCCATCCGGAGTGCCCGATGTGAATGTAGACCGGATTGGTATTCGGCGGCAGCGGTCCGACTGTAAGGTCGTAGAAGATATGCACCGTGTCGCCTCCTTCGGGATTCTCCGGTGACCACCGGACGCGGTCTCCCGGCGTTGATCCACCGCCTCCGGTGCCGACGTACGTGTGATAAATGTCCGACCGTGCGACATTGCCAAGCGAGTCCACAGCCTCCAAGTAGTAGTCCACCAGCACGCCGCCGCTGTCCGTGATTTCCGAGTCCTGCAAATGATAGTAATATTGATCGGCGATGTACGCGGGTAGCTCGTCAAAGTTCAACGACGGATCATTGTAAACGTTTCCCGCCGGGAAGTCGCGAAAAGTCATCGTCCGTATTCTCCATGAAGTAACTTCGGCTCCGCCGGCGAACGTCTCATTCTGGCCCGACGATAGCGGATTGCTTCCATCAAGATCGAGCCGGTACTTGAAAGCAACCTCAAAGACACCGGAAACATCGTAGACAAATGACCAGATCCAGAAGTCTCTCGGATGCTGGACTTGCTGGTATCCGAATAGTGGGCCGAATCCAATAGCTCCGGGATTGTGCGGAAACTGTTACACAGCCCAGAGTGTCGGCGGGGTTTGATCCGGTCCCAACGGGATAACATCATCCGCATGATCCACGGCTTCGTTGCAGGCGACCGTCGCTTTGACTTCCATATCGAGCGAATTGCCATAGTACATGTAACCCGAATTCAGCGAGCCGAGCAAGAAATGCCAAGCGAGATCCTGCGCCTGCGCGGGATTGACCGTCGGATCCTGTATCGCGGCGATGTTGCTGCCTCCGGCAATCACCTCAGCGGTGAGTACTCGATTGGTAGCCGCTGTGATGATTGCCCAATTGCGGATATCCACGGCCCAACCATTCGCGATGTCATGTTGTCCGGACGCATTGTACGGTGGCCAGTTCCAGTTAATGAAATCCGGATCCCCAAAGTCTCCGTCCGCATTTACCCAGGCTCCGTCCTCAACATGAATCACATCGTTTGCCGCAGGCATGTGATCGCCCAGAAACTCCGGGACCGTCGTGGGTTCGTATCCTGCGTTGACCGCCTGGCTCGTGAATGACGGCACACTTTCCATGTAATAGGAGTAACCGCCGCCAAACGCGTTATCCCCATCATGACCGAGCACAATGAGCATCGGGTGTGCCGGATCATTGTATGGCGCGACCTGATTGACGTCGTTGAGCCCATAAACTTGATAGCCGTCCTGCCAACTCATGCCCATAGCAACCGGCACGGCAACGACTCGCGACGCGACACCGGTCTGCGGATCGACGTGCTCGCAGTAGTGCGGCTGCATGGCAAGCGGCACTGCATCGGTCGGAGTACAGCCGCGGCTGATTGTAAGCGAGAACCATTGAGATGACGCCGGATTGATCTGATCCGCCCGATTGGGCGGGTTGCAGTTTTCGCCGCCGGTTCCGAGGACCAGCGGGAAATCGGAGCAGGCTCGCGAAATGTGATTTGAGGGAACAAAGCACCAGTCGATGTTGAGTTCTTCCAGCACTGGAATGATTCGTTCGCTGAACGCCAATTCCGGAGGGAAGAAGCCCTGTGAAATTGCCGGGCTTGCTCCCCAGACCTGCGGATAAAGATACTGGTAAATCTGGATTTCCTTCTTCAGCACTTCTCGATCCACCAATGGCGCCAGCGCATGATGATAGGCAATGATCGCCATTTCCATGCGTGGCCTTCCGCCGGAAGTGAGGAAATTGCGTCCCTGTTGAAAGGCAATATTCCACGAATTTGTATATCCAAGTTGTCCCGCTGCTCCAAGACTGGCAACGTTGCGCACAAGTCCCCCGCTGTAGGTCACTTGCGCGCCTGCGTCGGCTCCCGTCATGGATTGAATCGAATTCAGCGGACGATATTGATACGCAGCAACCCGATCGGCAACAGAGAAGATTTGTGCTACGTCGTTTTCAGGGTGAGGCGCTCCCGAATTGCGACGCTGAATCGACTCCCAGGCTGTTTCATAGCCCGGATGAGAAATCGATTGATCAGGCCAGTAGACGGGCTGCTCGAGATGCCACAAGTAAGTCGTGTGCACCGGTGCGGCAAGAGCCGTGGATACCAGCAAGAGAGAGGCAAGAACAAGGATCATGGTTGTGAGAGTGGAATACACCGCTTGTCTCATGGCATAAGCTAAGGAGCCTGCGATTGAGAAGCAATAGCGCGCGTTCACTGTAAGAGATGAACCTTCAGACAGTTCCGACTCATCTAATTGTGAGGACAATTCGGCGCATTGCGCAAAATCAAACTCCAGTTGCCGGATTCACAATGTTAAGGCAATGTAATTGTTGCGGTTATTCAGACTGTCGATACCTCATTTCGTGCATATTTGGCTTGACTTTGTGGCTCACATAACGATACATTATCCTACTCGTATATTGGGTTCAGCATGTGACGTGACAAGTTCTTTACGTGAGCGAATGTTCATTTCTCTTCTATTACGAAAAACCTCTGCGGGGATCATATCTCTGAAGGCACTGTCTGCAGGGCTGTGGCTCGCGCTGTTGCTCGCCTCTCAAACTCTTCCGGGAGCTGAACTGACCCCCGCACTTGAGGATCAGTTGCGATCGGCCTCTGATCTCGATCAGCTTAGTGCGATTGTCATCCTCGAAAGTCCGGTTGACATTCGCGCGTTGGACGAACGCCTGCATGTTCAGCGGGCCCCTCTCGCTCAGCGACATCGCGAAGTCATCGAAGCGCTGAAGTATAATGCGGCCGTCTCGCAGCCGTCGTTCATCGCCGAGCTTGAACAAGCCAAGCGTCAGGGCTTGGTTACGGGATACACAGCCTATTGGATCGAGAATCTTTTCGTGGTCTCTGCGGCGAAAGACTTTATCAATTCGTTGCGGAGCCGGACCGACATTCGCTACATCACTGAGAACTTCCGCATTGAGCCTATACCCGACGCCGGTATCGAACGAGACCGCGAAGTCCTCGACGAGGATTCGACGACCGAGGAGCTGGACATCATCGGCGCCACGCAAGTTCGCTCTCAGCTCGGGATCAGCGGAGCAGGAACCATCGTTGCGACTCTTGACGTCGGTGTGGACTATGACCATCCTGCTCTGGCCGCGCGGTGGCGCGGACTCACGGCACCGGTTGAAGAGTGCTGGCTCGACGCAGTGGGTAACGGATATGCCATCCCGCAGGAACTGGGCGGGCATGGCAATCATGTCATGGGAACCATCTGCGGTCAAGCGATTAATGGCGCGGACACGCTCACGATTGGCGTTGCACCGGGAGCGGTTTGGATTGCGTCCAACGCGGCAAATCAGGGAGGAGGGGTCTCACTCGATAACGACGTGCTCGAGAGCTTGCAGTGGTTCGCCGATCCCGACGGTAACCCGCTGACTCTGGAGGACATGCCCGACGTGGTTCAGAATTCATGGGGCGTAAACTCCAGCCTCGGTTATCCGGACTGCTACGACTTCTGGAATTCCGCAATTCAGAATTGTGAGGCGGTGGGAGTCGTCATTATTTTCAGTGCCGGAAACGAGGGACCCTTCGGATTGCGCAGTCCCGCAAAGTATGAGCTGAATTCGACTCAGGTCTTTTCCGTAGGTGCGGTCGATACCGACGGCGAAACTCCACCCTACCCAATCGCGAATTTTTCAAGCACTGGCCCGTCGGATTGCCCACCGGCGGCCAATGCCATAAAGCCGGAGCTTGTCGCGCCGGGGGTGAATATCATCTCCTGCAATTCGACCGGCGGCTATGCCGTTCGAAGTGGCACATCGTTTTCGAGCCCGCACGTTGCCGGTACGGTGGCTCTGATGCGCGAAGCCTGCCCGGACTGTGACCCGATCACGATCAAGCAAGTTTTGATGAACACAGCCACGGATCAAGGCGCCGTCGGTCCGGATAATGTTTTT
>CAZGVT010000034.1:0-15381 GCA_964529255.1 uncultured Alphaproteobacteria bacterium
GGACATCATGATCGGTGGTATTCAGACCGGCTTGCGGTCCGATACGACTCTCACGCTTCCCGTGGGCCGAAAAATTCTCACCGTCCGAAAAGACGGCAAAGTCTCCGATCCCGAATTTGCGGCCGTCGTAATCGGCAAGGACTCGTTGACTCAGGTTCATTTCGACTTGCGGGTTGCTCAAAAGCCGGTCAGCACCGATTCTCTTCCGCCTCCACGGGCAATCCGCCAGGAAATATTCTCAACCGGCGAACCGGTGCACGCGATTCCACCCGTTGTGCGAAGTCGCGAGAGATTGCTCGTGGACTATTCTCAGCGATCGTCGAGATCATACTCGGCACAGCCTGAGAATTCGCGCCCCGCTTTGCAGGCCGAAGAGTATGCTCCGCCCTCCGAGTCGTCAGAGTCTCGTGAAGACCTCGGCCCGGAACTGCCCGTTTCGCCGTTGCAAGGCACGGAACTTACGGTAACATCCGTCCCCGATGGTGCGACGATTTTTGTGAACGGGGCGGAAACACCTCGAACGACGCCGTACACATTCCAGGGCTTGGATCATGGTCTCTATCTGCTCTCTGTTTACCGCGACGGCATGGTCACAGCGCCCGAGAGTGTTACCGTTGCTCTCGTTGAAGACTATCAGCGCGAACTCGCGTCTTTTCGCCTGAGCCCCGATCCGCGGCTGCCAAAACCGCATCTCACGGTAATGACCGAGCCGCTGGCCGCAGGGATAAAGATTGACGGAGAGCAATGTGGTGTTGGAGAGTGCGCGTTGGAGCTGAACTACCAGACCTACAAGATTACCTTTGCGAACGCGCCGGGTTATATAACTCCCGAGCCCATGTCCGTGGAACTCACCCGCGAGCAGCCGCAAGTGCAAGTGACCGGAACCTATGAGAAGATCATCGGCAATTCGTTTATCGCGATTTTACCCGCCGAAGATCTGGAGAAGTTCGATGCGCGTAAGTTGCGGGTCTTTATCGACAACGAACTTATTCTCGACAACCCGGATACGGCCTTCGATGCGACGCTGCTCGGCAAAATTGTCTCCGGAAAGCGCCTCATTCGGGTCGAGTACGGCGGCCTGGTTAACGACTCGCACGTGAATCTCGTCGATGGCGAAGTCATTGAACTCGTCATACGAGTCGAGAGCTTCTTCAGCCGCAGGTCACTGCGCGTTCGCGAACAGGCTTCGATGCCGATTGCCAAATGGCAGGAGAAGTCCAAGCGACTTAGCGTACTCAGCCTCGGTTGAGTTTTCGGTTCGATCGATGCCCGCTGATTCCGCCTCTCAAAAATGAAAGAGAGACTGCAGAAAATTATTGCTTCACGCGGGATCGCTTCCCGGCGCGAAGCCGAGAAGTTGATTCTCGCGGGCAAAGTTTCGGTCAACGGTGAAATCGTTCGTGAGTTAGGGGCAAAGGCCGATCCTGACGCTGACGAACTGAAAATTGGCGGTCGAAAACTCCCTGGTCGGCAGCCGCCTCATGCGCTCGCCTTCCATAAACCCGTCGGCTATCTGTGCACGCGGAGTCCATCGCGGGAATCCGGACCGACCATTTACGAACTCCTGCCGCAGGATCGCAGGTACGTTTCTGTGGGTCGACTCGATCGCGATTCCAGCGGCCTCCTGATCATCACAGATGACGGCGCGCTGGCCCATCGCCTTACACACCCCCGATTCGGTACGCGCAAAGTCTATCGTGTGGTCACGACCCGTGTTCTCGACAATGACCAGTTGGCTCGTCTGCGTCGCGGCGTGCGCCTTGAGGATGGGTGGGCGCGCGCGAACGAGATCAACCATGTTCGCGGGGCGGAACTTGAGATCATTTTGACCGAGGGGCGCAACCGGCAGATCCGGCGCATGATCGAAGCCGTCGGAGCGGAAGTAAGTAAGTTGCATCGCACCGCAATCGGGAACTTGCAGCTTGGCCGGTTAAAACCCGGACAATCGCGATTGCTGTCGGCACGTGAGATTGAAGCATTGAAGATGGAAGAAGCAGCTGCTCCAAAACAGGCAGGAGACAGTCATGTATCTCGTGGATGAAGAGCATCACATTATTCATGATCTTGGCTTCATCAAGTATGAGTGTCAGGTCAAAAAGATTCCGGAAGGCAAGAAACGAAAAGTCTATACCATCGATCAAGTCAAGCGCATGATCGACACGAATCACATCCCAACGTACAACGGCTGCCAATGGTGTCTGCCTGACTATCACACATTTGACTTCCAATCCATCCACCGACATTCTTGAAATTCATCCGTAAACACTGAGAGTCGGTTTGTGCGTATCGCGTCGCTGCTCGAACCCCTCTCGTAACGAATAGGTTAGTTGCTCGTGTCTCGTGTTGTCATAGGTACCGCGGGCCACATTGATCACGGCAAATCCGCTTTAGTTCGTGCGCTGACCGGCACCGACCCGGATCGGCTTCCCGAGGAAAAAAGGCGCGGAATTACCATTGATCTCGGTTTCGCATTTCTGGATGACGTCGCAGCCATCATCGATGTGCCGGGACATGAGAAGTTCATCCGGAATATGGTCGCCGGCGCTGCCACTGTCGACTTTGCAATCCTTGTGGTCGCTGCCGATGACGGCGTGATGCCGCAGACGACGGAGCACTTGCATATCCTGCGGTTACTGGGTATTTCCAATGGCTGCATCGCCCTGACGAAAGCGGACATTGCCGATTCACAGTGGCTTGCGCTGGTTGAAGAGCAGATTCGCTCAGCGGTTCGTGCGACGTTTCTCGAAGCCACACGCCTGTTCGTTGTTGACAGTCTCAGCGGAAGGGGCATTGCGGAATTTCGTACTTTTCTGGAGAATGCCGCGCGGCAATTGCAGCCTCGCACAGACCGCGGTCTTTTCCGCCTGCCGATTGATCGAGTTTTTACGGTCAAGGGTCGCGGCACCGTCGTGACGGGTACCGTGTTGACCGGCACCGTTTCAGCTGAAACTCGAGTTGTCGCGTTGCCGATCGGTGTTGAGTTTCGCGTAAAGCAGATTGAGTCCCACTCAAGTTCCGTGCAAGAGGTCCGGTCCGGCCAGCGCGCGGCGCTCAACTTGCTTGGCGATACCGACCGCATCGAGCGAGGTCAGACCATCGCCCTGCCGGGCGCACTGATCTCAACACACCGCATAAGCGCGCAAGTGGAGTTGCTCCCCGGCGCCGCAAAACTCCGTGACCGCCAGCGTGTTCGAGTCCTGATTGGTACCGATGAAGCAATTGCCCGCGTCCAGTGGAGCGCTCCGGTCGATTCGATCAACGCCGTCGTGCAGTTCAAACTTGAAAGTCCCATCGTCGCCGCATGGGGGGATCGTTTCATCTTGCGTCGCTATTCCCCCGTCGACACTCTTGGCGGGGGTATTGTGCTTGACCCCCTCGCGCAGATCGTTCCTGCTCGCAGTCGACCGGCGCTTCTCGAATCGCTGAAACTGCTCGCGACGGGCGATCTTTCACAGGCAGTGAGAGCGTATGCTGCCCTGCGAGCGGATACCGGCCTTTCAGTCCATGAAATTGCGCAGGTTTTCGGCGTACCGCAATCGCGCATTCGTGAGTTGTCGAGCCGGAGCAAGGGCCACCTCGCGGAAATTGCCGGTAGTATCGTTCCGAATGATCGTATTGCACTGTGGGAATCTCAGATTTCGAAGAGTCTCGAACTCGCCCTCGCGGCGTCTTCGGGCACGGTTGGAATCTCCCCCGGCGCGCTCCAAACCGGCGAGCTGAGAAAACTTCCCTCTGATTTGTTCGAAGCATTGATCACGCGGTTGGCTGTATCCGGAAAACTCGTCCGCGAAGGCGGTCTGCTTAGATTTCCCGAGCGTAGAATCATGCTCACCAACGCTCAGGAAAAGCTGATTTCCACGCTCGACCGAATATTGAAAGAATCGGGATTTGCCCCACCATCGGCGGCCGTACTCGCCGAGCGCACCGGATCTCCGCGTCCGGAGGTTGAGAAGACGCTGGTCTTGATGGAGCGTATCGGAAAGTGCAGGCGGTTGGGCGTCGACTTGTTTTTTGATCGCGGTTCATTCGAATCAGCGATCGCGAGTATCAGCGCAGCTCTCCCCGGCTCATCGGGTCTTTCAGTAGCCGATGTCAGCAAGCTTCTGTCATCTTCTCGCAAGTATGTGGTTCCATTCCTCGAGCATCTGGATTCCCGGGGAATCACCGAGCGAAAGGGAGATGTTCGAATTGCCGGAAGACTTCTAAAGGCATCACCGGGTTCGTGAACGAAACTTCGCGGCCGTGCCGGTCACGGTCCGACGGCAAATTATGAAATCGCGCGTCATTCTTGCGATCATGGACGGCTACGGCTTGGCCGAGCCGGGTCCCTGTAACGCGGTCTATCAGGCCAAGAAACCAAATCTCGACAAGATTTTTGCCGAGTCGCCCTCTGTCACGCTGAAGACCAGCGGACTCGATGTTGGTCTACCGGCCGGGCAGATGGGCAACAGCGAAGTCGGTCACCTGAACATTGGCGCCGGCCGCGTCGTGTATCAGGACATCACTCGCATAGATCGCGCGATTGAGACGGGCGACTTCTTCAACTCAAAATCGCTGCTTGATTTGTTGTCCGCGCTCCGTTCGAACGGCGGAAATCTGCATCTCTTTGGACTGGTCAGCGACGGGGGAGTACACTCTTCCATCGATCATCTGCGCGCAACGCTTGAACTCTGCAAACGCGAGCGGTTTGATCGCGTCTATCTGCACGCCTTCACCGATGGGCGCGACACTCCGCCGCACTCGGGGAAGGAGTTCATTGGGCGTGTAGAGAGTTGGATGCGCGAATTGGGCGTCGGCAGAATTTCGACGATCTCCGGCCGCTATTACGCCATGGATCGTGACAAACGCTGGGAGCGCGTGCAACGCGCCTACCGCGCCATCTGTTTTGGCGAGGGACGCAAGGCGGACTCGGCAACAGAAGCGGTCCAGGATTCGTACGACTCTGATATTACTGATGAATTCATCGAGCCCGTTGTACTTCCGGCTGTTCGTGAAGGTGGGACGCTGTCTTCCGAAGACGGCGTTTTCTATTTCAATTTTCGCGCCGACCGCGCTCGACAACTCACCGATGCCCTGACTTCACCGGCATTCGCCGGATTCGATGCGCCATTGAAAGTGAGACATTTTGTTACCATGACGCGCTATCGGGAAGAGTACGCGTTCCCGGTAGTTTCGCCCCCGCAGCAGCTCGCGCGAATTCTCGGTGAGCTTGTCTCCGAGGCCAATCTGAAACAGTTGCGCATCTCCGAGACGGAGAAGTATCCCCATGTTACTTTCTTCTTCAACGGCGGCGAAGAGACGCCATTCTTCGGCGAAGAGCGCATTCTCGTCCAATCTCCGAAGGTCGCGACCTACGACATGCAGCCCGAAATGAGTCAGCCCGAGGTCACCGATCTGCTCTGTGCCGCCATTCGCTCTGAGGCGTTCGACTTCATCGTAGTTAACTTTGCGAATTGCGACATGGTTGGGCACACCGGAGTGCTCAGTGCGGCGATTACCGCCGTCGAAGCCGTGGACAACGGAGTTGGGCGGATGGTGGAAGCCGCGCGCACCCACGGCTATTCGATTCTGCTGACCGCGGATCACGGCAATGCGGAGGAAATGTGGGATGCCACGACGAACGGCCCGCACACGGCCCATACGACAAATGTGGTTCCGCTTGCCTTGATCAATCACCGGAAAGACGCAAAGCTACGCGATGGCGGCAGGCTTGCCGATCTTGCTCCCACAGTGCTCGAACTTCTCGGTCTGCGTCAACCTCCCGAGATGACCGGACGTTCACTTCTCATCAAGTGAGCCGTGCCGCGTATCGGTTGACGCGAGCCGCGTGGTTTGCCGTCGCGGTGGGAGTTGCGCTCAGAGTCTACTTCATCTTTCAAACTCCGATTGGCGGCGACTCCGCACGGCACCAACTCTCCGCTTATAACGACGAGATCGCGCATGCCACGTATGTTTCTTATATCGTCGAGCACGGCGACTTGCCGGGACAGGTCGAGCACATTCAAGAGTCCGGCGCACTTCAACGCGGACACTTTGAAAACTACCAGCCGCCGCTGTACTATGGAATTTGCGCGCTTGTTGCGCTCGCAACCCGCGCCGTCGGATTGGAGGACATAACTCAAGTTGGCCGCTGGTTGTCATGCGTTGCCGGCATGATTATACTACTCCTTTGGATCGAGGTCACAGCAACTTTGGCACTGCCTGCGAGCGCCGCATCTTCAGGCGTCATCTTCCTGTCGCTGTCGGGAGTCATGGTCAGATTTGGCAGCATGGCGACCAACGAATCACTTGCATGGCTCTGTGTCGGTGGAATCGTACTTTCAGCGCTGCGCATTGAGAGATTCGGCTGGTCCTCAGCTCGCGTCGTTGCACTCACAATCTGGATTGTCCTCGGATTATGGACCAAGCTTTCGATTCTACTCGCGCTTCCGCTCCCGCTCCTGGCCTTGAACTTTCCGCAAACGGCGCAACGATCCAAGTACATCACTGGGTGGGCAATCCTGGCTCTGCTGTTAACTCTGCCGGTCTGGTTCCGCAATGTTCATGAATTCGGATCGCTCATTCCGCTCGGTGCAGGATTCGGCAACGCAACTTGGAGAATTCCCGATTTCACCACGCTTGCTTTTGCGATACGTTCGTTCGTTTTCCCCTGGCACGAATTCTGGCAGGGCTGGCTCGGATTCCTGTTCATGCTTCCGCTTATCATGATGTTTGGATGGGCGGTAATGCGGAGCGGAGTGCGATGGATCTACGCGCGGTCCAAACTCCTTGTGTTGCTCGCTGCAATTGCGATCGCCGGATTTGTTTTTCTCAACGTGCAACACAACCAACCGGAGGCTCGTTACCTGTTCATCGCCTGGCCGGCGATTGCAATGCTGTTTGCGGCGAGTCAACATGCCGACTCGATCCGGATTGCAGCATTGCTGGCGCCATACGCTCTATTCTTCATTCCACTTGCGGGATAGTCATTGATCGAGAAGCTGAAAGGTCTGACGCGCGATTCACTCTATTATGGCATCGGCCACATCGCGACCCGCGTACTCACTTTTCTGCTGCTGCCATACTATAGCCATCGTCTAACTCCGGCTGAGTACGGTGAGCTGACGCTCTATTTCATTTTTGTCGCCGTTGTCCAGACCTTCTTCTTGTACGGGATGGACATCGCCTATCTCCGCTATTACAATCTGTCTCGTGATCCGGCGGAGCGAGCGCGCATCACCGGGACCACCGTCGTTGCGTCGCTGATTACGTCGACCGGATTCTCCCTGCTGATCATTCTCGCGGCGTCGACTCTCGGTGGCTGGCTGGTGCGCGAGCCGGCAAATCCGGAAGATGTTCGCACATTTATTACGCTTTGCAGCGGAATACTGTTCTTTGACACGCTGTCGACGTTTCCTTTTCTCCTGCTTCGCGCAAAGCGCAGGGTGGCTTACTTTGTCGTCATAAAACTGGCGAACGTCGTCGTCAATCTCGTCTTGAACATCTGGTTCATCGGAACTCTTGGCTGGACGATTTACGGAGTGCTGCTCGCCAATCTCGTCGCCAGCGCTCTGACTGCTCTAATCATGATTCCGGATGTCGTGCGCGATTGGAGAGTGACCATAGATCGGCGCTTGCTCGCGGAGATGGTGCGATTCGGCCTCCCCAACATTCCGACTTATCTGTTCGTCATGGTGATCGAACTCGCCAGCCGAAAAGTGGTCGAATGGTACGACGGTCTCGAGGAAGCCGGTCTGTTCAGCGCGGGATACAAGCTGGGAATGTTCATGTCCGTCGTGACGGCTGCGTTTAGATTTGCCTGGCAACCGTTTTTTCTCGCGCATGCCGATGACTCGGACGCTCCCCGTTTGTTCGCTCGAGTGTTGACGTACTACATTCTTGTGACCTGCTCGCTGTTTTTGGTCCTGACGTTCTTTGTAATTCCGATTGTGACCTCCGACCTTCCGCTGATCGGAACGGTCATTGATCAGCGTTATTGGGCGGGCCTGTCGGTGTTTCCGATCATACTGCTCGCGCATATTTTTGACGGCATTTATGCGAACATGATGGTCGGCGTCTATATCAAGAAACTAACATCACGACTCCCGTGGGTGACCGGCATCGCCGCCGCATTCAATGTGCTGGTAAATCTCTGGCTCGTGCCCATCTATGGATTTATCGCGGCCGCGTGGATAACTCTCGGGTCGTTTGTCATCGAGGCGATCATGATCTACTGGATCACCCATCGTGAGTATCCTGTGCCCTACGAATGGGCAAGAGTTGCGAAAATATTTGCCGTGACGGGTGCGGTTGTGCTGGCCGGACTCTTTCAACCGTTGTCGTCGCTGTGGGCGCGCGGTGCCCTGATCCTTGCCTTCCCGGTATTGTTGTGGTTCTCCGGCTTCCCGGATGTCAGGGAGAAGCTTCACTTGAAGCGACTCATTTCCGCCGCATGAAATTCCTCTACATCGCTGCGGAACATGTCTCCGGTACTTTGTCATTGTTTCAAGAGGAGCACCGTCGGCGCGGTGACGAGTGCAGGTTTATCACCTTTTGGCATAGCCGCTGGCATTTTCCTGATGATATTTGCCTCGAATTGCCGTTGATGCCGAACCGACAGTGGGTCGTGAATCTGCGGCACGCACTGACGCGCGACGTCGAGTTTAAGCACAGCCACAGCGATTCTCTCCCATACTGGAATCCCAACCCGGTCGCGCGAATGCTTTTTTCGTTGCGCGATCGCATGCTTTGGCCCCGGATATCGCGCGTCATAGAAGCCAATGCGCTTCATGATTTCGACATCATTCAACTCGACGGCGGCCTTGACTTCACTCGTGACGGACGGTTTGCCCGCGCCTGTGTTGCCCGCGGCGCGAAGCTTTCCGCGTTTTACCACGGCACGGACTTGCGCCAGCGTGGGATCATTCCGTCCACCGAAGATTTGATCGGACTTCGCCTCACCAGCGAATGGGATTTGATCGAAACTGACCCGCGTCTTGAGTATCTTTATCTTCCGATAAAAACCGGAGGGACGCCGCGCCGCGAATACAAATTTCACCGGCCCATTCGCGTCTGTCACGCTGCTCGAAATCGATTCAAGGGCACTGATGTTGTCCTCGATACGATCGCGCGTCTGAAGAACAATCACGATTTTGAATTTGTCTTATTGCAAGGCCTGAGTCACGATGATGCCCTCGCCCGCATGCGTGATTGCGATATCTTTGTCGATCAGCTTACGAATGAGGGCGGCTGGGGCTACGGCATGAGTTCAGTAGAGGCAATGCTATTCGGTCTCACCGTAGTTTCGAATATACCGCAACAAATGGCAACCAAGCTTGGCGATCACCCGTTTGTGCAGGCGGATGCGGCAACACTGCAAGATGTTTTAGAAAAGCTCTTTCGGAGTGAATCCCGTTGTCGCATTCACTCTCACTGGGGACAGGATTGGGTTCGTCAGCGCCATGATGTGCAGCGGGTCGGGGATTGCCTCTATAATCACTACGACAATCTGGGATGGCTGAAACAGCGCCGTTCCTGAGCGTTGTCGTCACGTCGTACAACCAGCTTGCGCTGGTCCGGCGACTGGTCGGCGAACTTCGCGATCAGAACTACCCGGCCTCCATGACTGAGATCATTGTGGTTGATGATGCGTCGAGCGATGGCACGCAAGAGTGGCTCATGTCGTTTGCCGGTGAGCTTGCAGTGGTGCAGAATCCGTCAAACTTTGGCCGGTCCCGGTCTCGGAATCTCGCCGTAAAGCGCGCTCGAGGTGAAATCCTGCTGTTGATCGACGGCGACCACTCCGTTCGACGCGATTTCCTTGAACAACATGCGCGGCGCCATCTGAGAGAGCGCTGCGTGATCGTCGGCAAATCTACCTATGTGCCGCACGCGGACTACGTCGCGATCCACGGCTATCTCGACGGGAGTGGCGCGGAGAAATTGCCCGGCGGAGCCCGGCTACCCGGTCGATATTTTCTCACGCGCAACTGCTCCCTGCCGCGCGAACTCTTTTTGCGCGTCGGCGGACTGGATGAACGTTTCAGCGCGTGGGGTGGGGAGGACCTGGACCTTGGAGTGCGACTGGCTGAGTCGGGAGTTCCCATCTATTATGAACCCGCCGCCGCCGCCCTGCACGACCATCTACGACCGCTTGACGAAATGCTCGTTCAGTTGCGCGAATACGGCGGCAGCGGGATTCCGCTGTTACTCTCGAAGCATCCGCAGTTGTTTGTCGAACTCAATCTCGACCATCTTGCGACCTACCGCAGTGTGCGCGGACGCTTTGGCGCACTGCATCGAATGATCTGCCGAGCTTTGATTACCGGTTTCGCGGTCGGAATTGCCAAGGCCGTGGTCGATTCCATGCGACGATTCCGCCTTCCGCGGAAATTGTTCGACTATCTTGTGCTAAGTCAATACGGAAACGGATACCTGTCAACTATCACCAACAAGTCGAGAAACACGGATTGGCCGAACTCATAGACGGCAAGGCCATTGGCCGCACAATTCAGGAAGAGGTTCGCGCCGGAGTCGAATCTCTCAGATCAACGCACGGCATCACTCCCGGACTCGCCGTGTTGCTGGTTGGTGACGATCCCGCATCCAAAACCTATGTCGCAGCGAAGGCTCGAACGTGCACGGCATTGGGTATGCACTCGATCAACGAACAGTTACCCGTAGAAACCGGCGAACGGGAATTACTTGACCGAATTCGCGAGCTGAACTCCGACCCACTCGTTCACGCCATTCTCGTGCAGCTGCCGCTGCCGCAGCATCTCTCCGCAGACCGAGTCGTGGATGCGCTCTCTCCATTGAAAGACGTCGACGGACTTCATCCGGAGAATGCCGGTCTTCTTGCTCTGGGACGTCCGCGCTTCATTCCCTGCACTCCACTCGGCGTCTGTGAACTGCTCTCCCGATCCTCCGTCGACGTTCGGGGAAAGGAACTCGTCGTCATCGGTCGCTCGAATCTTGTGGGACGCCCGCTGAGTATCCTACTCTCATCCAAACGAGCGGTCGGCGACGCGACCGTCACAATCTGCCATTCCGCATCCTCCAATCTTCGTGAAGTGGCGCGACGTGCGGACATTCTTGTTGTCGCCATCGGTCGCCGGGAATTCGTCGGCGCCGATATGGTCAAACCGGGAGCGGTTGTGATCGACGTGGGTACACACCCCGCAAATGACGGTACCAAACGGCTTTGGGGTGATGTTCATTTTGAGGCCGTTGCCCCGATTGCATCAAAAATTACTCCCGTACCCGGCGGCGTCGGCCCGATGACTATTGCAATGCTTATGCGCAATACGCTCGAGTCCGCCCGGCGATTCGCGCGTCTGGAGGGGCGTGCACATGTCCCCGCAAGAGTGTGAAACTGCCGCCGACTCCGTCGATATCAATGTGCGCGCATTGGTGTCCGAACCCGATATGCCGCTTCGTGGCACTCAGGATCCTCTGCACGCGCACAGGCTGATTCAAGCCAAATTCGCTCGAAAGTACCGATCTTTCGTCGCCGAACGGACTCTTGTGGCGACGCTCCAAATCGCCGGACGATCTTTGACATTACGCGGTCGACTGGATGGATTCCGTCGCACCAAAAATGGCGCTGTCGTCTACGAGATCAAGCCGGTCCCCGGCAAAGCAAAGGACTGGTTGCGCCACCCTGCACTGCAACCCGCGCGCCGTCAGCTTCTAATCTACTCGGGCCTTGCTTCGCTCGCATTTGCATCGACTCCAAAAGCGCGTATTCAGGCGGAGCTCGTGCTCGTCGGCGCTGATGATAGCGTTGCTGTCGAAAAAATTGACACGTCCGACGCAATCGAGAAGACCGTGGCGCGACTCACTCGCGAAATCGTCAAACCGGCTGGATCGAATCAAGAAATCGAATTCGCAGGTCTCGAAAAGTTCATTGAAGGCGATCTCACGTCGGACCGTCCGCTCCAATCCACCGCATGGAGGGAACTATCGAAGTTCGACCGCAGAGTACTTCTTGCTTTGCGCCCCGGTGGCGGCAAAACACGCCTCGCTCTGCGCTATGCTCTGTTGCGTCACGCGGAAACTGAACAACCGGTTCTCTGGATCACCATGAAATCTCGCGGTCGCGACGAGGTTTTGGCAGAAGCCGGACGATATGTTTCAGCAGGGCTGCCACTTACCATCGCGTGGAAAACTTCTTGCGAACGCCGCTGCTCGTGCGATTCGCGCGATGGAGCCTGCCCGATTCGGCTCGCCACGGAAGAGTCAATTTTCTGGGATGGGCTTTCGGCGCAGGCAAGGATTGAAGCGAGTGCTCCCCGTTCACTCGACGACTACGCATCCCGGAATGCACTCTGCCCCCATGTGTTGAGTGCTGATCTGGAGCGGGACGCGGACCTGATCATCGCCGATTTCAATTATTTGCTCTTCGGCGGCCCACTCACAAGGCGTGACTTTATAGTCGTCGTGGATGAAACGCACAATGTCTTGATGCGAGTGCAGGAACATACACAACTGTATGTATCCAGCGCCGAGCTGAGGGCCGGAGCTGCCGGCCTCGCGCGGCCTGCCCGCACGGAATTCTCGGATCTACTCGATCACGGTCCTCGTCTGGCCGTCATGTTTTTTGCGACCCATTGTCCCGATGCGTTTCCTCGCCAAACGAGCCGGGAAATGAGTTCGCCTCAATTCAAGTTGCAGCGCATGGCGGAATTCTGCCGTCGATATGGGCGTGACTTTGAAGTCCGCTTCGGCCACGATAGTGGCAGCCCGTTTCTCGCGGGTCGACTCGTTCGAGCCGGATCCGCGGTGGAAGCTCTGCTTCCGGAAACCTCCGACGTGCTTGCTTTGTGCGGATCGCTTCCTGCGGACTCCGCAGCGCGCAGCACGTTGATCCCGTGCTACCGCGAGTTTCATGTAATCGAGGACGCCGCGTCGGGACAACTGCCGGGCAAGGTCTTCATAATCCCACGACTGAAATTCAAATTTCCGCTGACGCTCGAAGATCACATCGGCGCTGTTGAACTCTGCCGCCAACTGCGGGATTCAATACCCGGCGCTCATCTCGTATTCGGACAAAATCGCGAATCAAATCGAGTAATGGCCCGGCGATTTCGTTCACTTGGCTTCTCCGTTTTACTGGACGAGGATCTCACGTCCGACTGGGAAGATGTGTCAGCCGTTCGCCCTGACTACCTGTTCACGGTACTCGGGTCAAATCTTTCTGAATCGGTAAATCCGCCGGAGGGCCTGTTCTCATGTTGTGTCGTCTGCTCCCCCGGCTATCGGTCGCAATCCGAGTGGGAACGGCAATGGAACTCCCAATCCGGGCACGAGGAGAACGGCGGTCAAGAGTTGGATTTTCGGTGCATTGAGTCTGCTTCCCGGGTCATTCAGGCCGTGGGCCGCGTACAGCGATCTCCTCAAACGAGCGCCGTCGCGGTGCTGCTCAATGAGGACTTCGCCTCTGACGCATTCATGCGCCTTTGGCCGCGGCACTGGTACAACCGGAGTGCGCGCGATCTGCTGCTTGAAACCGTAACCGATTTGCAACACCGCACGGCCGTCGATGCATAGAGCCTGGTGGAGCGCCCTCGCTGCGACAACTGCCGCGTATGTCATCTACCTCAGGACATCTGCGCCCGGATTGGGCATGGTGGATTCGGGTGAGCTCACCACTGTAGCACAGACGCTGGGTATTGCACATCCCACAGGTTATCCGCTCTTCACGCTGATCGGAAGGCTTTGGACGTTCATCCTCCAAATGAGTACGGACAGGGAACTCGTGCTGTTTTCCGTCACATGTATTGCGGTGGGAATCGGTGTTGCCGTGCGCGCAATTCACTTGAGAGTGCAACGGCATGTCGAGTCTCCACTCGTTGTGGGAGTAATCGCGATCTCGTGCGGACTGGGAGTAGCCCTTTCCGGCGTTGTCTGGTCAACCTCTGCATTCGCCGAGGTCTACCCATTGACGTTCTTGCTCGGTTGTCTTATCGTTGCCATGCTCTGGCGAATTGCGGAATCCGATAACGGAATCGAATTGTGGAGCTTGTTGTTGCTGACCGCCTATGTGTGGGGGCTCAGCTTTGGAAATCATTTGACGATCCTCTGGTACTTTCCGCTGATCGCATTCGCCGTACTGAGAGTGCGCAGGAGAATGCCAATCGTTATCAAGCACTGGCTCGCAGTGCCTGTTGTATTTGTGCTCGGACTCAGCACCTATTTGTTCTTGCCTTTGCGATCTGCATTGAATCCAGTGCTCGATTGGGGAAATCCCGAGACACTGCGGAATTTTCTTGGTCACGCTTCCGGCAAGCAGTTTCAGGTCTGGATGTTCCAGAGTGAGATTTCGACGGTGCTTAAACGACTCTTGAGCACATTTGCCGCACTTTCGGGCGACCTCGGCTGGCCGTTGCTGCTCTTGATTCTCATCGGGCTGGGTGCGGTGATCACTGGAAAACGGGCATTTGCCCTCGTGTGCGTTGGCTCATGGCTGCTCGGCATGGTCTATATTCAGAATTACGACATCCCTGATATCGCCACCTATTATGTCGTCTTCATTCCATTGCTCATCCCGGTGATTGTTGAGGGTGTCATTGTCGTTTCTGCGATGATCGCACGGCGGGTCCGGTCAACACCCTTGCGCCTCACTGTAATGTCGATGATCATGATTTCAGTTCCGGTTCATGGCGCGGTGGTAAACTTCACGGGACAAGATCAGTCTGGAAACAGATTCTCGAAATCCCTTGCCCGTGAACTGCTGAACACGCTGCCCGATAGCGCTGTTGTCTTTCAGGGCAGTTGGGATATCCAGAGTGCGGTGATTTATCTGCAAAGAGTCGAGGGCTATCGAGCCGATGTGACCATGCTGGACATCAATCTGATGCAGCGCCCCTGGTACATTGCTCAGGAGACCCGCAATCACCCCACAGTTTTCGCGGGATGCGAAGCCGCAGTTGCGGAGTTTTTGAAATTAGAAGAGGCCTGGGCACTCGGAAAGCCGCACGACCCGCGGAAGATCGAGTCTGCTTACGTCGAGATGCATAATTGCCTCATGGAACGCGCACTTGCGCATCGACCGGTCTATGTTCGCGATGCCGTGGCGATGAATCATCCCGGAATCGGTGCCAAATTTGCCAAAAGGCCTGCCGCCTATTTTTACCGCATCTCTCGCGAGAAGACCGATGAGCCTTTCCTGTCTCTCGCGCAACTGGATATCGAGACACCGAAACGCAATTCCCACGCGGAGACTCTTGTTTATTGGATAATGAATACCCTGACGGATCGCGGCCGTCTTGCCGCAAGTGAATCCGATTTTGTCACCGAAGCCGAGTGCTATCAGTCCGTGGAGCGTCTCGCGTCGCTCTCACCTCGTTTACGTGCTACGCTGCGATCCGGAGGGAGTTCCCACCCGTGAACCGTGTACCG
>CAZGVT010000035.1:0-5315 GCA_964529255.1 uncultured Alphaproteobacteria bacterium
AACCTGAGCTCCCATCTTTTTGAGCCCGATGATATTGGAAAGCGCGACCCGGGAGTGCGAAATGTCACCGACAAGGCAGACGCGCAGCCCCTTTAATGTGCCAAATTTTTCACGCAGCGTGAGCATGTCCAGTAGCGCTTGCGTGGGATGTTCATGGCAACCGTCCCCGGCATTGATGATGATGGAATCGAGATGTCGCGCAAGAAAATGGCAGGAACCGGGCGATTTATGTCTCAGGACTACCACATCGATCTTCATCGCTTCGATATTCAGCGCGGTATCGAGCAAAGTCTCGCCCTTTGCAAGGGCGCTGCCTGACGCGGCGAAGTTCAGCGTATCGGCGGAAAGTCGTTTTTCGGCAAGTTCGAAACTCACGCGAGTCCGCGTGGACGGCTCCATGAAGAGATTGACAACGGTCACACCGCGAAGGGTAGGGACTTTTTTCACGGGGCGATCGAGAATCTCGCGCATGCGATCCGCCGTGTCCAAGATCGTTGTGATATCCTGTTCGGAATAATCCAGCAGTCCGAGCAGGTGTTTGTGGGGAAGCAGGCTCATACTTCGTCGACCTCCACAAGATAGACGCTGTCCTCGCCGTCGACCTCTTTCATGCGAACCAGAACTTCTTCATTTATGCTTGTGGGAACATTCTTTCCGACAAAATCCGGCTTGATAGGCAGCTCTCGATGTCCCCTGTCAACGAGCACGGCAAGTTGAATTCGGCGCGGGCGACCGATATCCATGATTGCATCGAGTGCGGCCCGCACGGTTCGACCGGTGTACAGCACGTCGTCAACCAGCACGACATTGATGTCATACAAGTCGAACGGAATCTCCGTGACCTGCACGCCCGGCTGATTCAGCGATGTCCGATAGTCATCACGGTACATGGTCGTGTCGAGAATGCCGACGGGCAATGCAATGCCTTCGATTTCCTCGATTTTTGCCGCGACACGTCGAGCGATAAACACTCCACGTGTCTGCATTCCGATAAGTCCGAGCCTTTCCGTTCCGCGATTTCGTTCAATAATTTCGTGCGCGAGACGGGTGATAGTTCGATTGAAGCCCGCCGCATCAACGAGTGCGGCCTTTATGCGGGTCATTGATGGTAGCCTGTAGATTGATGGGAAGCCGAAAGAGCAAAAAGCCCCGTCGGCGCATGGCCGCGGGACTTGAATTTTGGAAATGAGTTTTGCGTTTTCATGCCCTTTCAGTCCTCTCTGGGGACGGGATTAAAGGGGAATAGGGGTGATTGTGTTGCTTGGCCCGTGTTCAGATAAACTACAGCATACCGAGACGAAGCCTTGCGTCGTCGGAGAGCATGTCAATGGACCAGGGCGGATCCCAAACGATGTCCACGTTGGCAGCATCAATTCCATTCAAGTTCAAGATCGCTCGCCTGGCGTAATCAACGATGGTGCCGCCCAGCATACAACCCGGCGAGGTCAGCGTAATTTTGACGTCCGCGCGCGAGCCTTCGACCTGCACGTCATACACAAGTCCAAGGTCCGTGATCGGCAAGGCCAATTCGGGATCATACACCTGACTCAGCGCGTCATAGACTTCTTGAGGGGTTGCCATATTCAGTTCGCCTTTGAGTCCGCTCCGGCAAATGCGCCGATTGACAGACCGAGAAACTCCAGTACCTTCGCGGACATTTCATTGAATCTCGCATCGAGAATCGGATCAGCCTCAATCGCCATCGCGGGATTGCCTTCATCGGCGGCGGCGACAAGTGCCGGCACGAGGGGAATTGCGGCGAGCAACTGGACGCCCATGATCTGCGCCTCTCTGTCGACCCCGCCGCGACCGAATATGTACGTGACTTCCCCGCAATGCTCGCAGCGGAATCCGGCCATGTTCTCAACAAACCCAATCACCGGGACATTCATTTTTTCGAACATGGCGACACCTTTGCGCGCGTCGATCAATGAGAGATCTTGCGGAGTCGAGACAATAATCGCGCCATTGAGACTGGCCTTCTGCGACAAAGTCATCTGAGCATCGCCCGTGCCCGGGGGAAGGTCGACGACGAGCACATCAAGTTCACCCCACTCCACGTCGCGCAAAAATTGTTCCGTCGCCTGATGAACCATTGGTCCTCGCCAGATCATCGGCGTCCCCGGCTCGACCAGAAAGCCCATTGACATGAGTTTGATGCCGTCGCGCTCGAGCGGAAGAATCTTGTTGTTCCAGGCTCGTGCTCGGGCATGGGTTCCCATCAGAGTTGGCACAGACGGTCCGTAAACATCGAAATCTACCAAGCCGACTTTCAACCCGACTCTGTTCAGCGTGAACGCCAAGCCCGCGGCAATCGTGCTCTTCCCCACTCCTCCCTTGCCGGATGCGACCGCAACCTTGAACTTCACACCGGGCAGCAGCGGTTCATCGGAGGGCGGACGCGCATGCGGATCACGCATCACACCGGGAGCGGCGGTATCCGGCTTTTGCCAACTGATCTGAATCTTGACATCGCGAACACCATCGAGAGTGCGCAATGCGCGATTCACATCTGATTCGATCGCTGCGGGAACATTCGGATCGCGACTGGCTATGCTCAGAGTAACCGAAACGTTGCCGTCAACGACTTCGACTCCCTTGACAATTCCAAACGATACAATATCTCGGGACAGGCGGGGAAACTTGACCGTCTTGAGGGTCTCGAGAATTGTTTCTTGGGTTACCATACCACCGACGGAGATTGAACCTCAGAGTCTTCAAGCGCCATTTCGCTAAATATAGCCATTTTGCCGCGGAATGTCAACTTTCGCAAACGCTTATTTGTGATAGGGATGGCCCTTCCACAAAGTCAACGCACGGTAGATTTGCTCCGTGAGCACGAGCCTGGCGAGTTCGTGGGGCAAAGTCATTGCGGACAGACTCAAATTGAGATCACATGTTTTCACGAGTTCGGGACTAAGTCCCCATGCCCCACCGATGATGAAATTTACCCGCTGCACCGATTGAACCATGCGCTCATGTAACCACTCAGAGAATTGCTCGGATGAAAGCGATTTACCGTTTGCGTTTAACGTGACATTCACGGCCGGCGGCTGAACATATTTTGCGATTGCCGCAGCTTCCTTTGCGATCGCACCCGATCCCTTGCCGTTGGCGTCTTCCCCGGTACCGACCGGGACTTCGATCATTTCAATCGGTAGAAAGTGTCGAATCCGAGTGAGATACTCCTCGACGGCGGATTTGTAGTGAGCCTCTCTGAGCTTGCCCACCGCAACGATACGCAGGTTCATTGGCGATCCGGGCGTGTAATTTCGCGCAATCCGTCTCGATAATATACTTTATCCCAAGCCTCTTTGTCGCGGAGTGAACGCTTCGGCATGGCGACCGCGCGCAGCCCGACCCGCAACAGATCGCCCGACTTGCAGAGTCTGAATTTCCGCGTGCTTGTGTAGATCGGCGTGCGGGCGAGAATTGCGACTTTACTTTTGCGCGAACGGGCTTCCTGCTTCAATCGTTTGGAAAACTCCACGTCCTCCAGCGCAAAATACTCTTCGTTAAAACCACCCATGGCGAGAAAGTCCGTGCGGCGAATGAAAAACAAGCCCGCCGGGTATCTTCCCAACACAATGGTTGCATTTAGCGCGACGAATGCCGGCCAGTATACCAACCGCATATCGCGTCCAAGAATGGTCACGCCTCCTGCGAAAACGTTGCGGCGCATGGCATCGTCGATGGCGTAAAAGATTCGCGGGTGGGGTACACTGTCTGCATCGCAAGTAATGAGAATCTCGCCCGTTGCCGCACGGGCGCCGGTATTTCGCACCCGGGCTATCTGACGGATGGTCTCCGAAACCACTCGCGCATTCCAATAGCGAGCCACTTCCGCGGTTCTATCGGTGGAGGCGTTGTCCACGACAATGATCTCAACGTGATCGTTCTTGAACTCGCGCCGCGCCTCGGCGAATCGCTCGAGGGTCCCGGGCAATTCGAACTCCTCATTGTGCGCGGGAATCACCACGCTGAACCGTGGGGTTTTCGACATTTACTTCAGGAGCACCGCTTTGGAATATCGGAACACTCCGCCTGACCGTGCGACGATCAAGTACACTCCGCTCGCTTCATCCCCAGGATGCCAGTTTAACTCGTGAGTGCCCGGTTGATACTCGCGATCGGATAGCGTTTGCACAAGGCGACCCGTGACATCGTAGACGGCGACTCGTGTGCGGGCGGCCGCCGGCAGGGAGAAGGAGATATTCAGCCGTGAATTGAATGGATTCGGATACGCACTTTCGAGTCTGAATCTTTCCGGTGCTCGCGCGTCGCGATCGGTGACCTGTGCATTCAGTAGCGACGAAAGCACGATCTGACCGGCTGTGGGAGCGACACCCGTGATGTTCCAGTTCTTGTCGAAGATCAAAGTATCAGCCTGAGTATCGACCCAAACGGTATCGCGCGAATTCTCCGAGGCTCCCGTGACTGAGAATATCAGCGGAAATCGATAAACGGGCGGCGTGGTTTGTGTTTGATGCACAACGACGGCGTAGTCTCCGGCCTGAGGGTAAGCGGGGAGAAATTCCAGAACAAGCTCGGGATAGCCCGCGGCATCGATCCACTGTTCGAAAAACCAACTTACATCCTGCGGGGCAAATTCGCTCATCACGGCAATGAAGTCATCGGTGCTGACCGATCCATAACGGAAGCGGTCGACGTACTCGGTCATGGCCGAGGCAAAGTCGAAGGCGCCGAGGGTCGGAAACTGCTCGCGCATCATTCGCAGGATCCACGCGCCCTTGAAATAGATGGTGGCGCCGAAAATATATTGCGCGGGAGGATCATAGATTGAGTAGCGCGCCTGCCGGTCTTCCTGAAAATAGACGTACGCAAATGCACGCATCACACTATCATAGGCCGCATGCCCTTCGGTATGATCGTACCACATCGCATGGGCGTAACTGGCAAATCCCTCGTTCAGCCACATGTTTCGCCAGTCCACGGGGCTTAGCGCGTCACCGAACCACTGGTGAGCGAGTTCGTGAGCGACGATGCCTTCGAACGACCGCATACTGTCCACCAGGTGACGGCCGTAGGTCGTGAATGTCTGGTGCTCCATCGCACCCCAGCCGTAAAAAATGTCGGCTTGCACCATGCCGTAGGCGTTAAATGGATAGGGTCCGAAGAAAGTCTGGAATTCAGCGACCATTTCCGGCGTGCGCTCCCAATCGTAAATCGCCTTCAGTGAATCCTCCCGGAACGCATAATAGCGGTAATCCACGCCGTTTACATTTTCACTGCGCACAGCAAAGTCCCCGGCGCAGATCATCATCAGGTAAGTGCTGATGGGGTTGTCATGCGCG
>CAZGVT010000035.1:5325-5582 GCA_964529255.1 uncultured Alphaproteobacteria bacterium
CATGCGCGTAGTATTGCAGCTTGCGGCCCGGCGATGGATAGCTGGTTTCGAGCAAGATGCCGTTTGAGGCGAGCGACCATTCCTCCGGTATCTCGATAGAGGCTTCAAAGCGGTCGACTTTGTCGAAAGGCTGGTCAAAACACGGCAACCACCTTCTCGCGCCATAGGGCTCGGAAAATGTGAATGCATGGCTTCCGGCGAAGTGATAGCCGACGAGATTCAGGTCGTTGACGACTGGAGCACTGATCGCAAACCAA
>CAZGVT010000035.1:5592-15289 GCA_964529255.1 uncultured Alphaproteobacteria bacterium
AAACCAAATCTCAATCGTGTCGCCCTCGGTAACTGGCCGGGTGACGTAAACCGTATCGTTCACATAAGCAAACGGCAGGGTCGCATCGTTCTCGTTCACGCCGAAGATGGTAAGCCCTTCCGCGTTGAAGGGTATCTCGGTTAAAGATTGTTGTGCGACAAGCCTGATGGTCACGGTCCCCGTCAACGGTGCCGAGAATGACTCCACGCGATAATCCAGCCGAACCGTGAGCATATCGTAGCTGTGTGAGCTGTCAGCGTCGAGTGCCGACTCCCGACTGCGCTCCATTCGCTCAATCGAATGTTGTTTCGCTAACTGACACGGATAGCCGAATTGCTGAGCGAATGAGGAGCTTATGGTGAGCAGAAGAATTACTGCGAAAATAACGAGGCTCATTTTTCGGTACTCAGGTGAAATGTCTTTCACGGATTCCCTCTATAAGCCTGTACGGAATAGGAGTGCCGTTGGTTCCCGTTGCCGCGGCTGCTTCTTTGGTGGCGCTGGCGAGTGATCCAGCCTAAGCCAATGGTAGTCGTAAGCTTGCACATTCCTCGCACAATTGTTATCTTACAAGATTGACATGTGCGATCACCGAAAGTCACTAACAGCTTGTTTTATATTAGTTTACATATTCGTTCTCGAAATTGGAGCGCAACCGGCCATGCCTCTGGCAAATCCTCAACAGGACCTTGACAGCCTGCGATCTGCGTTGCAGGCAATCGAGGCCGAATTGGACAGCGGTAAGGTACGCGAACTTGGTCTTGGCGATAAGTTAAATCTCGCCGAGCGACAAATCAGCGCCCAGCGCCAGTTGATCCGTGAACAGAAACGCGTTGCGTTCGAGCTGCAGGACAGTATAGGGTATTTAGAGGCAACCATTGAAGCCGGGGAAGCACGTTTGCTCGAGTTGGGAGTAGATTTGGAGTCTACGGAACTCTACAGGCGGTCGCTTTCTGAAGCGATGGCGCGAGGCCTGTTGACCGGCAACCGACTCAAAACGTGGGCGGCAATCGAATTCTTGCTTGGCGCGACCGGCTGGCGGGACTTGATGGCCCGAAGATCGCTGATTGAGCGGCTGAGTACGTCTCAGCGGCAGGCGGTTGAGGCGATGAATTCCAGCGTCCGGCACCTGCAATCGAGTCGAATTGAAGTGACGATCGAAATGTCGGCCTTGGATCTGAATCGCCAGCGACTGGTCGCGAATCGGGCGCTGGCGGAGAGCACCGAACGCGAGATTGCCGATGAGGCACAGGCGCTGGGTGCCGCTCAGAGGCAGCTTCGCCTGGAATTGAAGCGGCACCGCGATAGTCGACAACTTCTGGAGGCGAGAAGAAGTGAGATTGCCGACGCTCAGCGAGCGATTGAAGACATCATAAACAAGGTCTTGCGCGGCGAGCCGATTGCTGGAATTCCACTCAATGTTCTGAAAGGCAAGCTTCCGTGGCCGGTTTCGGGCAAGGTCGTGGAACAGTTTGGGCTGCACAAGAATCCGGAGACAGAAACGGTCACCGAGAATCCGGGGATAGAAATCGCAGCCTCGCCTGACGCACCCGTCAGCTCGGTCGCTGAGGGAGTGATCTCTTCGGTCAGTTGGCTGCGCGGATTCGGCAACGTCTGCATCGTGCAGCATCCGGGAGCCTTCTACTCCGTTTACGCGCGATTGGGGGAAGTGCAGGTGAAATCGGGTCAGGCGGTGAATTCGGGTTCAGCGATCGGCTACCCCGGATTTGACCCGGCAAGCGAAGAGTACCGCGTTCATTTTGAAATCTGGTCAGGAAGAGATAAGCGTGATCCGGTTGAATGGCTAAGCAGAAAGTAAAAGACGTTGACCATACGCCATTGCTCGGCCATGAGGCATTGCGTGGCTCGCTAAAGGAGTCGATCCGTGCCGGACGCGCCGCTCATGCGTATCTCGTCAGCGGAGCGCGCGGTGTCGGAAAGACCGGTATTGCCCTGGAAATGGCACGGCTTTTGTTGTGCGAGCAGAGTCTCCCATTTCCCTGCAACGAGTGTTCCCAGCGCGCCTCCTCACAGAAGCTGGAGCCTCCCGATCTTCATCTGGTCTTCCCGCTGCCCTCAAAGAAGCGGAGCGACGAGCATGAAACGGACATCATCGATCGCAATGCGGGCCAGATCCATCAATTGACACAGAATCTGGCCGCCGATCCCTACCAGAGTTCGTTTCTTCCAAGAAGCAAACGGGAGGAATCGGGCAGCCGCACATCGGAAGATAAGATTCGCATTGGCCTCGTTCGGTCGATCATTCGACAAGCTTCGCTCAAACCCTATCAGGCGTCGCGTACGGTTTTCATTGTTTTCCACGCCGACACAATGAACGATCAAGCCCAGAACGGGCTTCTGAAACTTCTTGAAGAGCCTCCGGCGGAGTCCTACATCTTTCTGATCGCCGAAAATGAGCGCGAGATGTTGGCGACAATTCGTTCGCGTTGCCGCAGGATTGCCGTGCCTCCGATAGAAACCGGCGTGCTATCGGATTGGCTCATCACACAAGGGATAGCGGCAGCGGATGCGCGAGCGCTCGCGGTCACCGCAAGCGGAAGCATGGCCCGTGTGCGTGAACTGCGGTCCGGGGATTTTGCCGGGCATCAGGCTCTGACCATAGACTTTCTGCGCTCGGCGGTCTTGTGCGACCCGGAGAAGATTGCGCGTGCCAGCGATGCGCTTCTGAACTCAAAAGAGTATTCCGTTGATGTCGGCCTCGATTTATTGGCAACGTTGCTGAGAGATGCGGCCACTCTTCGGGCACTGCCGGCGGAGCAGGCAGGGTCCCTCACGTTTTCGAAATTCATCGATCAGCTCCGCCGGATCATCGGTTCATATCCGGCAGCGAATTGGGAAGCCGCATGCGGCGCCGTAGACGAGTCTATTCGGCACCTCGCGCGGGCGTATTCGGCGGACTTCGTATTTTACTCGCTCGCGTTGCGGCTGAACGAGCTGATGGGACCGCGCGCTGTTTCAAAACCAACGGTTGCAGCATAGCATATGCAAGAAATATTGGAAATAGAATTCAAGGGCCGAAGGAAGGAATACGCGGCGAATCCGCAGCAATTTCCCTTCTTGCTGGGCGAGCCTGCGATTGTCGAGGTCGAGCGCGGACTGGATCTCGGTAAAGTCAGCTACCTTGGCTGGCGGCCCGGCATGGAGAGCGGAGATGCTCCTCCGAATCGGGTCATTCGGCGGGCTGCGCCACCGGATCTGAAAGTCCTCGAACAGAATCGGGATCGCGAACTGGAATGCAAACAAGTCGCTCGAAAGAAGATCGCCGAACACAATTTGGACATGAAACTCGTTGACGTCGAGTTGCAGTGGGACGGACGGAAGACGATTTTTTATTTTACGGCTGAAGGAAGGGTCGATTTTCGCGAGCTGGTCAAGGATTTGGCCTCGACTTTCCGGTCTCGAATTGATCTCCGCCAGATCGGCGCCCGCGACGAGACGAAACGTACGGGTGGATACGGCATTTGTGGCCGCCCGCTTTGTTGCGCGACGTTCCTTACCGAGTTTAAACCGATCACGACGCAGATGCCACGGGATCAGTTTCTGCCGCTCAACCCTTCAAAACTTTCTGGCGTGTGCGGCAGGCTGAAATGTTGTTTGCGTTATGAACTCGATGTCTATCGCGAATTTCAGCGTCAATGCCCCAAGGTCGGCCATCCCGTCAAAGACGAGGCAAAGGGTAACGGCGAGATCGACAAACTCGACGTTGTCCGTCAACAGATTCAAGTTCGATATGGCGGCGGCGAGACGGAGCGCTATTCGCCCGGAGAATTCGTGCAGCTCACCAATTGGCGGCCTGAGATGCCGAAAAACGAATGCATCTGTACGTGTGGTAAACGCCCCCCCGTACCCACGCAACCTGCGCAGCAAATTGAGGCAAATTTGCCGCCCCCGCAGGTCTCGGCCGGTGCGGAGCGGGTGACGCTGCTCGCGGGCGGAGGGCTCGGCATGAAGGCGCAGGATGGAGTGGGCGAAGTGCATTACGGTGCGAATCTCGAAGCCACACCGTCACCGGGCAAGCCGAAAAAGAAGCGGCGGCGGCGGAAGAAAGGTAAAAAGCCGGACACGGGAACAGCCGGCGTGACATCGCCACCCTCGGCGGCCGGGGAACCACCGGATGTAGACGGAGGAGATGATGACGACGAAGAGTAGTCAGAAGATGTTCTACGTCACGACTCCGATCTATTACGTGAATTCCGATCCGCATATCGGGACCGCCTACACGACCGTACTCGCGGATACGTTGCGGCGTTTTCACCGGATGCTGGGTGATGATACTTACTTTCTGACGGGAACCGATGAACACGGCGAGAAGATCGCCAAGGCGGCGGCGGCCGGTGGGATCACTCCCAAGGAGTGGGTGGACAGAGTCTCGGGTAACTTCATGGAGTTATGGCCGAAGTTGCACATTTTGCCTGACCGTTTCATTCGCACGACAGACTCCGATCATGTTGAAATCGTCAAGCGAGTCCTGCAACTGGTTTACGACAAGGGCGACATCTATTTTGGTGAATACGGCGGATTCTATTGCGTGGGGTGCGAGCGCTTTCTGACGGAGAAGGACCTGATCGACGGAAAATGCCCCGATCACGGTACCGTGCCCGAGGTGATCAAGGAGAAGAATTATTTCTTCAGGATGGGGCGTCATCAGCAGTGGCTGATTGAGCAGATTGAGAGCAATCCGAAGTTCATCACTCCCGAGCGATATCGCAATGAGGTGTTGAGTTTCCTGAAGGGCGAGCCGCTCGAGGATTTATGTATCAGTCGCCCGAAGAGCCGGCTCTCGTGGGGGATCGAGATTCCGTTTGACAGGGAATTCGTAACCTATGTATGGTTTGATGCGCTCCTGAACTACCTCACTGCAACGGGTTGGGATAAGCGGGAAAATTGGAGTACGATGTGGGGCGGTGTGCAACACATCATCGGCAAGGACATACTGAAACCGCATGGCATCTATTGGCCCACCATGCTTAGATCCGCGGGAATCGAGCCATTTCAGTCGCTGGCGGTGCATGGCTATTGGACTTTCAAAGGCAGCAAGATCTCCAAGTCCGCCGGGAGCGGTCCTCCTCCGATACTGCCGCTCACGCGTGCTTTCGGTGTCGACGCCATGCGCTATTTCCTTGTCCGAGACATGGTGTTTGGCCTTGATGCCAACTTCAGCGTCGATGCGATCGCGCAGAGGCTTAACAGCGATCTGGCGAATGACTTTGGCAACTTGCTCTCGCGGATCTCAAAACTTGTTGCGGACTACTTTGACGGGAAGATTCCGCCTCCACCGGAGCACCCCGGTGAGCTGGCGACGATGGCGCAGGACCTCGTAGGAAAGGTCGCGCAATGGGTGGTTGATCTCAAACTGCCGGTGTTGGTCGAGGAAACCATGCAACTCGTGCGGGCCACCAATCGTTTCTTCGAATCATCGGCACCGTGGGCGCTGGCCAAGACCGATAAACGCCGCTGCGGAGAGGTGCTCTATGAATCCGCGGAGGCGTTGCGCATCGCGGCGATCATTCTCTCTCCAATTATGCCCGAACGCACATCAAAGCTCCTCGCTCGACTGGGTGAAGCAGTACAGAATTTTTCGATCCCGGACTCCTGCGCATGGGGCCGTCTTCGCGCAGGCGCGGCTCTGTCACACGGCGATCCGCTGTTTCCCCGTATCGACGAAAAGGATTTGCCGGGCTTATTGCCCGAGTTTTACGACGAAGTCGCGGTGAAAGCATCGCATGCCACGCCGCAGCGGGAGGCGGCGGTCTCACCCTTGATCGAGATACAGGATTTCACCCGTGTGGAGTTGCGAGTGGCGAAGGTGGTTTCTTCGGAGGCCGTGCCGAATACGGACAAGCTGTTGCGGCTGCAGATTGAGATTGGTGGTGAGCGGCGGCAAATAATCGCCGGAATCGCCCAACATTACCGGCCGGAGCAGATCGTCGGGCGATTGATCATTGTCGTGGCGAATTTAAAGCCGGCGAAATTGCGAGGCGAAGTGTCCCAAGGCATGCTCCTTGCAGCGAAGAAGGACAGCGAACTTCGGTTGATCACAGTGGACGGCGAGATTTCGAGTGGAGCGACAGCTGGATAATTTTCTGACCGCATGTTCGGCGTTGAACGAGGCCCTCTCCCGGTTCGCGGGGCGGCGTGCTTTGGTCGTGGAAAGTGAACGCGGCAGCGTAGCCGGCCTGCTCGCCCGGCAGTTTGACTCGGTTGAGAATGTCTATGTGCCCCCCGTTCTGTCTTCACCTGCACGCGGAGAAGCCGGCAATCGCGCGGTTGTTTACTCCCCGTCGGACGGCGGCAGCCTGCCATATAAAGATGCCGAATTCGAGACGGTGGTGCTATATCGGGTGCTGACGAGAGTCTATGATTGGCGAGCGTTGATCCGCGAGGGCGGGCGGCTTCTGAATCAACGCGGAAACCTTGTGGTGATCGAATTGGGGACTCGCGGTCTGACAGACTTGCAAACGAATGCGATAGAGCTGGAGAAGCTATTCCGCGATCGCGATGCGATGCTCGTGGGCAGGGAGCTGCCGTGGCCGACACCGGAGGAGTTGCGCGCCGAGATGCGAGCCAGAGACGTTCATCATATACGCATCGTCGAGTACACGTCGCAGGACTACCGCTGCGATTCGGCGTTTCGGCAAGTGTTGAAGCGTGAGAGTCTTGACAGAATGAAATCAGACTTGATGCTCTCACTGGGAAAGCTGGGTCGAAATCGTGATGAAGTCGAGCACCGGCTGATCGCCTTGAAGCGACGTATCGAAGTGATGGGTGTGGAACTGCAACCGGTACTACTCACCTTCGGAATGAAGAAGACCGTTTACTCGGCGGCGGAAACCACTTTGTTTGCGGCGGAGGCGCTGGCACCGGAGACGAGACTTTCTTCAGATTCGGCCAATGAGCTTGAAGCAGCCGCCGAAGTCGTGGAGCCTCAAAAGCCCTCGGAGATCGGATCACTGCAAACCGGAGAGCTGATCTCACTGTTGTTGTCGGGTGGGGAATCGACCGCTCGCTATGAAAAGCTGGCAACGCGACTGGTGAAGGAGTATGGATCCCGCGCGGTAGCGGATGAGCATGATGCCGACAGGCTGGCAGAATCATTCAAGATTTCCCGGGCACGAGCGCTTCAAATTATTGCCGCATTCGAATTGGGAAGGAGATTTTTCGCGCGCTCCGCTGACGACTCACCGATTTTGAGAGGACCGGAAGATGTCTTCCGGCACGTTTCAGAAATGGCGAATCTCCGGCGCGAGCAGTTTCGCGGATTGTATCTCAACAGCCGCCAGCGCCTGGTCGCCGACGAAGTGATCTCCATCGGAACGCTCACCAGCGCGGTGCTGCATCCGCGTGAAGTTTTCAGACCGGCGCTCACTCAACGCGCGGCCTCGGTTATTCTTGTGCACAATCACCCGAGCGGGGATCCGGAGCCGTCGGCGGAAGACGTGGAGATGACTCGCCAGATTTCAGCCGCCGGGCGCATTCTTGGTATCGAGTTACTCGACCATGTGATTATCGGTGGCGAGTCCTGGTTCAGCATGAAGGACGCGGGGATGTACTGACGGGGTTTGTCAGGAAGTTAAAGAAAGAGCGGACTCAGTTCGACTTGAGTCCGCTCGATTTTTTTGACAGGTATGATAAAGTCACGCGGCAGGGAATTGCAGCGTACATGTCGTACCCTTGCCGGGCTCGGACGCAATCGCAATGGTCCCGCGATGCAAGTCAACGATAGTCTTGGTGATGAACAATCCAAGACCGCTTCCCTGACCGTTTGCGCGCTTTGAGTAAAACGGTTCGAACACTTTAGTCAAGTCCGCCGCCGCGATTCCCGTTCCCGAGTCCTTCACGATGAGTTCTGCAATCTGATCACGACTTGAGGTTGAAATGCTCACATCACCCCCCTCCGGCATGGCCTCAAATGCGTTCAGCAACACATTCATGATCGCCTGCTGCAATTCGGTGTTTGCGCCTCTGATCACCGGCAGATTGGAATCGAGATGGAGGGAAACCGAAACTCGACGTTGCTTCGCCTCGGGCGCCATGAGTGCCATGACGGACTGCACAATCATGTTCAACTGAAGTTCGGTTTCGCTTCGACTTGCCGGTCGATTGAGATCGAGCATACCGCGCACGATTTGGCGGATTCTGTCGAGGGCGTCTTGCACAAGTTGGAGATTCTCACGCGGAGAATCGCCGGCATCGAGTTTTGCTCGCACCGCATTGATTTGCGAGACAATCGCCTGCAGCGGGTTGTTGATTTCATGTGCGACACCGGCAGCGATTCTTCCGGTGACTGCCAGCCGCTCGGCCGCCAGCAGTTGGTCCAGCAGCAATGTGCGCTCGGTCGTATCGCGCGCGATGCCCTGCGTGCCTTTCAGTTCCCCCCCCTGCCGAACCAGAGTGCGATTGATCTCGAATGTCCGCGCGGCGCCGTTTCCCGCGTGCAATTCCAGTGTGATGAGTTCACGATCATTTGTCAATGAGTACAAGCGTACGGCGGCATCTCGATTGCCGGGCGCTTCCGTCATGAGTTCGTCGAGCACATTGGGTAGCGTCCGCCCGACAAAATTCTCGCGCGGGTATCCCAGGACCGTGGTAAACGCCTCGTTTAAGTAAATAATGCGCAGAGACTCGTCGGTAAGATAGACGACGTCCGAAGTCGAACTCACGAGCCTGCTGAACGCATCCTGAGAGTTTCGCAGTTCCGCGGTTCTCTCGAGTACGCGCCGTTCGAGTTCCTCGTGCCGTCGGTGCAGTTGATCTCGCAAGTCTATCGCTTCGACTTGAAGCACGGCATGCTTGAGCAGCACTTCAAGCATTTGAGCAATCGCTGCCGGCGGGTCTCCTGATTCCGGAGAATCTGTGGCGGACAAGAAACCCGCGATGGATCCGTCGGGTCTGGAGAGCGGAATAATCAGCGTTGCAGCGGGTTTCTGATCTGCATTCTGAAGTCCCGGATCGGCGGGGATGGAACGAATATGGGAGATGATTGCTCCGCCAAGGACGGTTTCGTCGCGAAGAAAATCGTAAGGCCGGAGCGGCGTTCCAATCAACGCGGACGTAATTCTGCGGAGTTGCTCGCGGTCGGAGAGATCCGAATGGGACCCGGTGAATCGAATCAGAAATTTCGGGTCTCCGAGCAGGATTACGGATCGGCGGCAGATGTCGGCCTCGGCTATCGTGCGGCACACTGCGTCAAGCACGGCAACAGTCGACTGCAATTCACCAAGGCGATAACTTGTGGCAAACAGATGCGACAGCATGCGTTCATAGCGGCGCACATTACCTGTGGCTGCTTCCACACGTCTCTCGAGGTCGAGATTGTGTTCCATGAGTGCTTGCGCATAATCCGCATTCTGACGCTCAAGGCGTTTGGATTGCGCGGCGCGCTCGGCGAGGATGACAACCTCAACTAACGACGAAAACGGCTTGGTGACAAAGGCAAACACTTGCTCGGTGAGGGCTGCAATTGCGTCTTCCAAACGAGCCAGACCCGACATGAGTATAGTCGCAATGTGCGGATACAGGCGGGCAAACTCGAGAGCGATGGCGTGCCCGTTCATTGCGCTGCCAAGATTGATGTCGATTAATGCCACGTCGACAGAGCTCAATTCCGGAAACGACAGTGCTTCCTCGCCCGAGGAGAACTTTATGGCAGTTATCCCCCGTTGGAGGAATGCTTCGC
>CAZGVT010000036.1:0-1837 GCA_964529255.1 uncultured Alphaproteobacteria bacterium
ACTTCGCGAGTCCGGACGGGAAATCGCTTAGTCTCCGCGCTCGTATGAAATTGTTCGGCGACTTGTCGGAGGACGAGCCCGGTGAGATTGTAGCCGTGATCCAAGTTGACCCCGGTCGCGCGATCTCCTCGACGGTTTCCGACACAACGCACGGGCAGCTGGGCAGGCTCGATCGTGCGCTTGATCTCGCGCGGACGAATGAAGCGGTGGAGACTCACGAATCTGCCCTTGACGAAAACGAGCGCTCTCAAATCCTTGCTCAAATCACACACGAGTTACGTACACCGTTGACGGGGATTATCGGGGTGACTTCCGCGCTCAAAGAGTCCGATCTGAGTCGTGAGCAACGAGAGTTGGCCGAGCTGGCCTACAACTGTTCGGAAACTCTTCTCAGCGTCGTAAACGGCTTTCTTGATTTCAGCAAACTCGAGGCCGGACTGCCGGACGACCCGGCGGAGTCCATGCGGATCGATGATATCGTGGAAGAGATCGCTGAAATCATCTCGATTCGCGCGCACGGAAAAGGCCTGGAATTGGTCACGGTGATCGACCCTGAAGTACCGTTGGCCATGAGCGGCAATCCACTCAGGCTCCGTCAGGTGCTGTTCAATCTTGCAGGCAACGCGGTCAAGTTCACGGAATCGGGACAGGTTACCATTCACGTTTCGCTGTGCGAAAACGGGCATGACAAGTCCGCAGTTTGCTTTGAGATTCGCGACACGGGAGTTGGCATCGCTCCGAATGAACTTTCTCACATTTTCGAGCCCTATGTACAGCTAAGTAATGCAGGGAAGACGCCGGGTTCCGGCCTCGGCTTGGCTATTGCAAAGAGGTTGATTCAATCGATGGGTGGCCGCATCGATGTCACTTCGGAACTCTTTCAGGGCTCGAAGTTTCAGTTCTCGCTTCCGCTAAATTGCGTTGACCGGCGGGCTGAATGCGTTGAACGCCACGTCACATTCGATGTCCCCTGCCTGTGCGTATCACCGAATGTCTGGCAGTATCATGCTCTGCGTTCACGGCTGCAACGACTGGGATGTTCCTGCGATCACGCGCATTCCTGGGAGGAGGCGGTTGTACGGACTGCTCAGAAGTCGCATACAGGGAATGGCTACAAACTGATCCTGCTGGACGAGTGCATTTGCGAATCTGCGAGTATCGAGAACCTGCATCAACTGCTGACCAGCCCATCGAGGACTTGCCATGCCGCTGTGATGCGGCGAATCTGCTCTCCCCGTTCTGCCTGGCTGGACAAGTTGTTCGCAACGGAATTGGATTCCATCAACTTGCCTGTTCGATTCGACCAAATCGAAAAACTCGTGACGAAGGCAGGCATGCACGTCAAGCCGAGGCCTGAACCCTTACCCTCAACTCTGACGACGGCCGCTGTCGAAGCGGCGCAGACCCTGAGAATTCTGCTTGCCGAGGATGATGAAGTGAATCAGTTCGTTTCCGAACGTATGCTGCGACGCATGGGGCACGATGTGCATGTTGTCGTCAACGGACGAGAAGCGATCGAGGCCTGGCAGGATCGCGAATACGATCTGCTGCTCCTCGATCTCGAGATGCCCGAAGTGAACGGCTACGAAGTTGCACTGGCGATACGCGAATTGGAAGCGCTCAGCGGGCGGCGGACACCGATGGTCGCCCTCTCCGCGTACGGTGATCCGGAGGCTGAGCAACTATGCCTGAAATCCGGAATGGATGCGTTTCTTTCAAAACCGGTTAGGCCGGTTGACCTGCAGGCGGTCATCGCCAAAATTGCCTGTTCACAAACATCATGATCACCTCCCAAACGGCAACTTTAGTTGGGATTGACAAGTTGATGACATATAGC
>CAZGVT010000036.1:1847-15054 GCA_964529255.1 uncultured Alphaproteobacteria bacterium
CTAAATTAGTTGGTTAGAGCTTTCCACGACTATCGGTGCAGCGAGGCCCGTAAGTTTTGGAATAACAGAAGATTCGCATTTACCCCGAAGCTCATTCTGCTTTCGGCCGCTTCCTCCAGGCACTCACTTTTCCCAATTTGATCATCTGATGGCTACTGTCGACACCTCAAAGCACTCTTACCTAAGCAACGCCGAACCCACGGCAATTGACGGCATGTACCGCCAGTTCCTGGACGACCCCGAATCGGTCGATCATAGCTGGCGGCAGTTCTTTGAAGGGTTTGACTTCGCCCGCTCATTGAACGGAGCGGCCGGTGGACTCGTCACGTCTCCCGCGACATCAAAGACAAGGCTTGCTCCGGAGAAGTTTGAACAGGAATCTCGCGTACTCGCGATGATCGAGGAGTATCGTGTCCGTGGTCATCTCTTTACGAAGACCAATCCGGTGCGCGAACGAAGACAGTACGAAGATCCGATCACTTTGGATCGTTACGGATTCTCCGAGCGGGACCTCGACACCGTGTTTGAGGCCGGGAGGGAGGTCGGCCTCGGCCCGGCCAAGCTGCGGGACATCGTCACGCTCCTCGATGAGACCTATTGCCAGTCTGTGGCCGTGGAATACATGTACATTCCCTACCCCAAAATGCGCGACTGGCTCAAGGTCAAAATGGAGACCACGCGCAACCGCCGGGCTTTCACGCGCGACCAGCAGATACAGATATTCCATAAGGTGCTCGAAACGGTGATGCTTGAGAAATTCATGCACAGCCGGTTCGTAGGGCAGAAGCGGTTTTCAATCGAGGGTGTGGACTCGTTCATTCCGGCGATGGACGCGATTGTCGAGCAGGGTGCGGAGATTGGCATTCGCGAATTCGTGATCGGCATGGCCCATCGCGGCAGGCTGACGATTCTCCCTCACATTCTTGATAAGAGTCTGGATCAGATTTTCGCGGAGTTCGAGGGAAAGAGCTACGCCGACGCCGTATTCGAAGGCGATGTAAAGTATCACCTCGGCCATGCCTGCGAGCGAGTGACCCGGACCGGCAAGCCTGTGCGGCTCAGTGTCAGTCCGAATCCATCTCACCTTGAGGCGGTCGACCCGATTGTCGAGGGCTTTGTTCGCTCCAAGATCGACCGCATTTATGGCGGCGACCTGCGCAAGATTGTCCCGATTCTCGTGCACGGCGATGCGGCGTTGGCCGGGCAGGGAGTCGTCTATGAACTCATTCAGATGTCGCTCCTCGACGGTTTCAAGGCCGGAGGCACGATTCATGTCGTGCTGAACAACCAGGTCGGTTTTACGACCAACTACCTCGACGGTCGTTCGAGCACTTACTGCACCGACGTTGCTAAGGTGACGCTTTCCCCGGTATTCCACGTCAATGCCGATGACGCGGAGGCGGTCGTCTATACGATTCAGCTTGCGCTGGAATTTCGCCAAAAGTTCAACCGCGATGTCTTCATCGACATTCTGGGTTACCGCAAGTACGGGCACAACGAAGGCGATGAACCACGGTTCACGCAGCCGATCCTCTACAAAAAGATTGCTACGCACCCGAATCTGCTGCAGATTTACAGCAGGAAGTTGATTGAGCGTGGCACGATTGATGAAACTGAATTCGAGCGGAGACAGGCCGAGTTTCAGAACCGCTGCCAGACAATGTATGAGCGAGCCAAGACCGAGAAGGTCTCACTGGCGCCGTCATTCACCGAAGAGAACTGGAAACCCTTCCGCACGGCATCGCAGGAGGATTTTGAGTCGTCTCCCGAAACGGGAATCGATCCCGACGTTCTTAACGACCTCGCGCATAGAGTTAACCGCCTCCCCGAAGGTCCCGCCTTCTTTCAGAAGGTCGCGAAGATATTCAGCGATCGCCGGCATCTTTATGAGGATCACGGCAAGTGCGATTGGTCCATGGGCGAACTGCTCGCGTACGCATCACTCGTAAATGAAGGTCATCCGGTTCGATTGACCGGACAGGATGCGGAGCGCGGAACGTTTTCTCACCGGCACGCAATCTTGAAGATCGAGGACTCGGAGGAAGAATATTGCCCGCTCGAGCACATCTCTCCGACGCAGGCGCCGTTTCGGATTTACAATTCGCTGCTCTCCGAAGAAGCGGTATTGGGCTTCGAGTACGGCTATGCGATGGCCGATCCCGAATCGCTGGTTGTCTGGGAAGCGCAGTTCGGCGACTTTTCCAATTCCGCACAGGTCGTGATCGATCAATTTGTAGTCGGTGGTGAGGTCAAATGGAAGCACCAGAACGGACTCGTAATGTTGCTGCCGCACGGTGCCGAAGGGCAAGGACCGGAGCACACTTCCTGCCGGCCGGAGCGATTTCTCCAGCTTGCCGCGGACCAGAATATCCAGATCATCAACGCCTCGACGCCCGCAAATCTGTTTCATGCATTGCGGAGACAATTTGCCCGCCCCTTCCGCAAACCACTGATCGTTCTCTCGCCGAAGAGTCTGCTGCGACATCCGGCGTGCGTCAGTCCGATCTCGGCATTTGGACCGGGAACAAGTTTCTGCGAAACCATCGACGACGAAGTGGTCGGTCCTAAGAAAGCGCGCAAACTGATATTGACTTCAGGGAAGATGTATTATCAGTTGAGCGAGTATCGTCACCAAAGCGGAATTGACGACGTCGCCATTGTCCGTCTGGAACAATACTACCCGTTGCCGACGGGCCGGCTTGCGGAAATTGCAAGAAAGTACAAGTCGGCAAAACAGGTCGTATGGGTCCAGGAGGAGCCGGAGAATTTCGGTGCTTGGAGCTACCTGCATCGCAAGCTGGGCATGTTCAATCTCGACGTAGTCGCGCGCAAGGAATCCAGTTCTTCGGCATCCGGGTTCATCGAACAGCACGAGCGCGATCAGGCCGAGTTGAGCACGCGCGCGTTCGCATGAGTAAGCTCCCGTGCTGCGTGAGTTTTTGAGTCTATTCACCAAAGCGTAAGTACATGGACGTAACCATCCCGAGTCCCGGCGAATCAGTCACCGAAGTGACGATCTCCGTATGGCTCAAACCTGACGGCGCGCGCGTGCGCAAGAACGACGAACTCTTCGAGATTGAATCGGACAAGGCAACGCTGTCGGTTTCATCCGAGGTTGACGGGGTTCTGAAGATCCTCATCCCGGCAGGTGAGACGGCGAAAGTAGGCACCGTTGCCGGTCGCGTGGAACCGGTCGCCGGGGAAACTGTTGTGACGACACCGGACTCTGCTCCAAAGGCAAAAGGGGAGTCCGCGAAGTCAGCGACGCCGGGCAAAGTTGATGCAGTTGCTGAGAAGATTCCCTCCGTGGCCGCAAAAAAACTGATGGTTGAGAAGCAAATCGCTCCCACCGAGATCAACGGCTCGGGTCGGGGAGGTAGAATCACGAAAGCAGATGTTCTCGATCACCTGAGTTCAGCTCCGGCCCCAGGTTTGCCCGCATCGCTTGCATCCGACGCTTCACCGGCAGCGGTGGGCGCGGCGGATGCGCGTGGAGAGCGCCGCGAGCCGATGTCGAAGTTGCGGTTGAAAGTCGCGGAACGGTTGGTCGCCGCAAAGAACTTGACCGCCATGCTGACCACATTCAACGAAGTCGACATGACCGGTGTTATCGCGGTTCGCAAACAATATAAAGAGCGGTTTCAGGAGAAGTTTGAGATCAATCTTGGGTTTATGTCCTTCTTCACCCGGGCAACCGTGGAAGCGCTCAAGGAGTTTCCCGCCGTAAACGCATTCATCGACGAGGATGAGCTTGTTTATCACGACTACATCGATATCGGAGTTGCGGTGCAGGCGCCGAAAGGACTTGTCGTGCCGGTGTTGCGTAACGCGGAGACCATGAGCTTCGACACAATCGAAACTGAGATTGACAGGCTCGCGACCCGCGCCAGGACGAACCAGCTCACCCTCGACGAAATGACCGGCGGCACATTCACGATTTCCAATGGCGGCATATTCGGCAATCTCATGTCGACTCCGATTCTGAATCCGCCTCAGAGCGCGATTCTTGGCATGCACAAGATCATGGATCGCCCGGTCGCGTTTAACGGAGAAGTGGTCATCCGGCCCATGATGTACCTTGCGCTTTCATATGATCACCGAATCATTGACGGCCGCGAGTCCGTCGGATTTCTGAAGCGCATCAAGGATCTCGTGGAAGATCCGATTCGCCTGCTGCTGAAAGTCTGAGTTATTGTCAATCGGCACGCGCCTTTCTGTCTTGATTTTGTCGCGGGGCGTTTGCGCCCCGTACGTATTCTCAAAACCGACACGCACTTTTCAATGGCTTATGATATGACGGTGATCGGATCCGGCCCCGGAGGTTACGTCGCGGCGATCCGATCCGCGCAATTGGGAATGAAAACGGCATTGATCGAGCGCTATCCCTCGCTGGGGGGTACGTGTCTGAATGTCGGCTGCATTCCTTCAAAAGCACTCCTCGATTCGTCTGAACTCTACTATGCCGCAAAGACACATTTTGCCGCTCACGGCATCGGCACGGGTGAATTGAAACTCGATTGGCCGAAGATGCTTGCCCGCAAATCCAAGGTGGTTGAAGACACCGTTGCAGGCATCAATTTCTTGATGAAGAAAAACAAGATCGACGTATTCAGCGGACACGGCACGTTCGAAAAAGCGGGCCGCATCAAGATCGGAACGGCAGAGGCAGACGCGAAGCGAATCGAAACACAATGCACGATTATCGCCACGGGTTCGAAACCGGTTCAACTGCCGTTTGCGCCTTTTGACAAGCAGCGAATCATCTCATCAACCGAGGCCTTGGCGCTAAAGGAGCTGCCGAAATCGATGGTGGTGATTGGAGCGGGTGTGGTCGGCGTCGAGCTTGGTTCCGTCTACGCCCGTCTTGGAACGACCGTGACGGTGATTGAACTTTTGGATTCGGTGATCCCCATGATGGATCGCACTATGGGCAAGGAGTTGCAGCGATCGTTGCAAAAGAGCGGCATCAAATTTCTGCTTTCCCACAAGCTTGTCTCCGCCACGGTTGAGAAAAATCGTGTGAAGATTGCTGCGACGGATGGATCCGGAAAGTCGGTTGCGGTCGACGCTGAACTCTGCCTCGTTGCCGTCGGGCGCCGGCCTTACACCGACAACCTCGGCCTCGAAAACATCGGAGTAACCGTCGACCGCCGCGGGTTCATTCCTGTGAACGGCAAATTGGAAACGTCTGCAAACGGTGTCTATGCGATTGGTGACGTTGTCGGCGGCGCGATGCTTGCCCACAAAGCCGAAGAGGAGGGTGTTTTCGTCGCCGAAAGCGTAACGGGGCAACATCCTCACATCAACTATAATGCGATTCCCGAAGTCGTTTACACGTGGCCCGAGGTCGCAGCCGTCGGATTTACCGAAGAGAAGCTCAAGGAGCTGGGCCGCGAATACAAGACCGGCTCATTCTCCTATCGAGCGCTGGGACGCGCGCGCGCTGCCGGTGAAAGCGAAGGTCTGATCAAGGTTCTGGCCGACGGACGCACGGACGAATTGCTCGGCGTTCACATGTTTGGCGCGCGGGCCGCCGACATGATTGCCGAAGCCGTAGTTGCGCTCGAATATCGCGCCAGCGCCGAGGATATCGCCCGCATGTCGCATCCGCATCCGACCTTCACCGAGGCTTTCCGTGAGGCTTGCCTTGCTGCCACGGAGAATCGCTCAATTCACCAATGAGCGTCCGCATAAGTATCGAAACCGACTTCAGATCGAAGCGGAGGTACGCCGCATTGGCTCCTATTGAAAAAAGCAACTTCAAAAGATGAAAATCGCCGTTTTTGGATTAGGCTATGTAGGTTGCGTCTCCGCTGCCTGCTTTTGTGACTTGGGTCACGAGGTCTGGGGAATCGACATCGACCCCGGAAAAGTCGATTACATTCGTCGCGGCCAGAGCCCGATCATCGAGAGGGATCTGGATACGCTCATTCACAAGTATGTCCAGTGGGGACGATTGCATGCGTGTGATTTGGCGGACGAAGCGATAGCTCAAACGGAACTCAGCCTGGTGTGTGTGGGCACGCCCTCACTGAATACCGGCGCGCCGAATGTGGAGTTCGTGAAGCGAGTGTCCGAGGAAATCGGCCGCGCAATCCGGAAAGTCTCGCATCACCACACCGTCGTCATCCGCAGCACGCTTCTGCCGGGAACGACCCGCAAGGAATTGCTCCCAAGACTTGAAGAGTACAGCGGCAGCCGCGAAGGCGACCGCTTTTCTTTGGCCTACAACCCGGAATTTCTTCGCGAGGGATCGGCAATCAAGGACTTTTACGATCCACCGAAAACCGTCGTCGGTGCCTGCCGTGAAGAAGCCGCCCGAACTGCCGGCGCAATCTATGAAAACATCAAGGCGCCGCTGTTCTACACGACGATTGAGGAAGCGGAAATTATCAAGTTCGCCGACAATGTGTTTCACGCGGTAAAGATCGTTTTTGCTAACGAGATCGGCGCCGTCGCAAAACCGCTTGGGATAGACAGCCACCGCGTGATGGAGATATTTACCTCGGACGTTAAGCTCAATCTCTCTCCCTATTATCTCAAACCGGGGTTTGCTTTCGGCGGATCCTGCCTGCCTAAGGACGTGCGCGCGCTTGCGTGGTGCGCCCAGCACATGAATGTGAAAGTCCCGATGATTCATGCCGTGATGGAGTCCAATCGCGAGCATGTTCATCGCGCCTTCCGTGAAATTTCCGCCTTCGGAAAGAAAACGATTGGCGTGCTGGGCCTTGCCTTCAAATCGGAAACAGACGACTTGCGCGAGAGTCCGACCGTCGAACTCGTGGAGACCCTCCTTGGCAAAGGGTACCAAATCAAGATTTACGATCGAAACGTTTCTCTGGCACGACTGATTGGCTCCAACAAGGCTTACATTGAAAAGACGATTCCCCATCTTGCCGAGCTGCTCGTCCGCGAGATCGACGAGGTCATGCAGCATGGTGAACTGATCGTCGTGGCAAATCCCGAACGCGAGTTTGTGGAAGCGCTCCAGCGAGCCAGACCGGAACAAGTGATCTATGATCTCGTGAGGATTGTCCCTGAGCAGGTCCGGAGTCAGTCGAATTATCATGGCATCTGCTGGTAAAGTTCTGATACTGGTTGAAAATCTCTCCGTACCGTTCGACCGGAGAGTCTGGCAGGAAGCAACGGCGCTCTTAGCCGCTGGATGGCAAGTCAGTGTAATCTGCCCGCGCATGATGGACAGGCGCGGATTTGAATTGCTCGAAGGAGTGGCGATTTATCGCTATCCCCTGCCCTTCACCGCGAGACGCGCTGCGGGTTATCTGTTTGAATATCCCTGGGCTTTGCTTTTTACGTTTCTCTATACGCTCTACGTTTCCGTCCGCCGTGGTTTTCACATCATACACGCCTGCAATCCTCCGGACCTGTTCTTCCTCGTCGCGCTCCCCTTCAAGCTATTCGGCGTCAAGTTCCTTTTCGATCAACATGACTTGTTTCCCGAGACTTATGAGTCCAAATTCCCCGGTAGAGGCGGACTCGTGCTGCGCGCGCTGTATTGGACCGAGCGAATGACGTATCGCACGGCAAACGCAGTCATTGCCACGAACGAATCGTACAAGCGTGTCGCCGCGGAACGCGGGAAAGTTCCTGCGGATCGGATTTGGGTGGTCAGGAGCGCGCCGGACCTGATGAAATTCGTAAGAACCGGCGCAAACGCGAAGTTGCGGGAAGGCAAGCGATATCTCGTGAGCTATCTCGGCACGATGGGCCAACAGGACGGCGTCGACTACCTCCTGCGCAGCATTCGATTGATCGCGTTGGACTGGAAACGCGACGACATTCAATTTACTTTAATGGGCGGCGGAGAAAATCTGGATTATCTGCGATACATGGCACATGATCTCGGATTGAACGGCCTCGTGAAGTTTACGGGGAGAGTGTCTAACGAATTTGTGTGCGAAATGCTGTCGACGGCGGATCTTTGCGTCGCGCCCGATCCGCTGAATCCGCTTAACGACAAGTCAACGATGAATAAGATCGTCGAGTACATGGCCATGTCCCGGCCCATCGTATCCTATGATCTCGCGGAGTCCAGATATTCTGCGCAAAATGCTGCGGTTTATGCGAAGGGCAATGACGAAGTTGAGTTCGCGCGATTGATCGTTGAATTACTGGAAGACTCCGAGCGAAGATTGCAAATGGGAGAATTGGGACGCCGCCGGTTGGAATCGGAACTTTCGTGGGAACACAGCACGCGGAAATTGTTGGCGGCGTATAATTACCTGAGAGAGTCTTGAGCGCACTCACGAGAGCGCTTTATCGCTATACCGCATTGCCGGTCGTCGATCTCGCGCGACGCACGGACAGTCTGAGTGAGTATCACGAACTGGACCGAACGCAGTGGTTACCGCGGGAACGGCTGGAGGCACTTCAGTTGGCGCGCCTGCAGCGTCTGCTCATACACGCTTCGCTGAAGGTTCCATACTATCACGAACTTTTTCGTACTGCCGGGTTTGATCCGCATCAACTCAGAACCAGCGGTGACCTCCAAGTTCTCCCCTTTTTGACCAAGGACATTCTTCGGCAGAACTCGTCACAACTTATGGCGGAAAACTCCGCCGAATTTCAACCTCGCCCACATCGATCCGCGGGAACAACCGGTCAGCCGGTCGTCATTCAAATGGACCGCAAACGGCATTCGATTGCCTGGGCGGACATGTACCGCTGGTGGAGTGCAGGAGGATGGAGACTTGGCGACAAGCAGTTCGTTGTCGCGGGAGCGGCGCTTCGCCCGCGTTCACTCTCCGGTCTCAAGGCAAAGATTTATGCGAGGCTGAATCGTTTTGAGGATTTCACCGCATTTGATCTTTCAGAGCCCGTAATGGACCGGCTGCTCACTACGCTCGAACACCAGACCGTTTCCCCGTTCGTACGCGGATACGCGTCATCCATTGCGTCTCTGGCCAGGCACGCAAGTCTCAAGGACTGGAATGGGAGTGTGCGGGCGGTATTCACCACGGCGGAGACTCTCTTCCCTGAACAGCGAAAACTGATCGAGTCTGCGCTGCACGGACCCGTCTTCGACCAGTGGGGCTGCCGGGACGGTGGAATCAGCGCATTCGAATGCGAGTCTCATCGCGGTTTGCATCTCGCCATCGAAAACGCGTACGTCGAGTTTCTCGTTGACGGTCGTCCGGCGCGACCCGGAGAGTCCGGTGAAGTTGTTGCCACCGACCTTTACAGCTATGCCATGCCGATTATTCGTTACAGGGTTGGAGACTTTGCAACGCTATCCGGTGAGACCTGCCCCTGCGGGCGAGGATTGCCTTTGATTCAAAGTGTGCAAGGTCGTGTCTCGGGTTTCCTCATTGGCGGCGGTGGAAGACGAATTCACGGCGAGTATTTTTCCCACGTTTTTTGGGAGACCCCATGGGTCAAAGAGTTCCAGATCGTTCAAGAGCGGCTGGACGAAATCCTGGTAAAAATTGTCGTACAAGCAACTCCTCCACCCTCTCAAGTGAGACAGATCTCCGGTCTGATGCAGAATCAAGTTGGATCGGGTGTCCGCGTCACGCTTCAGTTTGTTGATGAGCTTCCCGCGGGGCCCATGGGTAAGCGACAGTTTGTTATCTGCAAGGTGCAGGCGTGACACTCCAATCACCGGGCAATCAACGATCCACGGTTGCACTGTTTCATGATGCAACGCTGATCACCTATCCTTCCGACCCGCCGTTCGATCCGTCGCCGGAAAATCGAATTTATAGCGCTGTGGAATGGGTCCTCGTCCAACTCGGACTGGATACTGAGAATGCCGGCACTGCTGCGTGGAATCCCATGCGAGATCTGGTTCGCGAAGGGGGAACGGTTGTTATTAAACCAAATCTTGTGGATTTGAAACAAGGCTGGATTGCTCTGGGCGGAGAGCGCGTACTCGACATGGTCAGTCACGGATCCGTGTTGCGTCCGCTTGTAGATCTCGCTTTCACAGCGGTCGGGAAAAATGGTCGCATCATCATTGCAGATGCGCCGCTGGTTCACGCGGATTTTGAAGGAGTCGTCGAGCTGTCCGGCATTCGTCCCATGGTGACGGCGTTAAGAGCGCGCGGTGTTCCGGTCGAATTGATGGATTTACGGGAGGAGTTCTTCGCGAGATGGTCGGGAGAATATTCCAAATTACCCGGAGATCCGGCAGGCAACAGTGTGCTCGAATTGGGGTCGCAGAGCGCGCTTGCTCCGCTTGATACGGATCCGCCCGCGAGGTATTTTACGCTCGCCGATCACTCCGACGAGCGCAACGAACCGCAACAGCACCACTATCGCGCAAAGCACGAGTATTGCATTCCGAATACCATACTCGGCTGCGATCTCTTCATCAATGTTCCAAAATTGAAGTCGCATGTGAAAACCGGCGTCACGCTTTCGCTGAAGAACCTAATGGGGATCACTCACTACCGCCGATGGATGCCACACCACCGCAGCGGCAGTCCTCCCGGTGGCGACGAGTATCCTGTGGATCCGGGAGTAGTGCTTCGAAATCGCGAACGTATCCTGAAAAAGATCGCACAAGTTCCCGGCGGGAAGTCGGTGATCCGCACCGGTGCATACCTAAAGCACGGTGTGAGCCGGGCCGTCGGTCGCAAAGATCAGACGGTAATCCACGGCGGCTGGTACGGCAACGATACACTCTGGAGGACTTTGGTGGATTTGAATCGCGTGTTGCTCTATGGCAGACCGGGTGGAACATTCGCTGCCGAAAAGCGCGCATACTTATCCATCGTCGATGGTATAATCGGCGGCGAAGGCAATGGTCCTGTAAAGCCGTTGACGAAACCTTCCGGCGTGCTTGCGGCAAGTTGCGATCCTGTGGCCGTGGACGCCGTGCTTGCACACGTCATGGGATTCGACCCCATTCGAATTCGTCTTATACAAGGTGCCGGCAAGTCCGCCGCGCCATTTTTCATCGGCACGCCGGAGTTTTCGCAGATTGACGTGCGCTCCAGCCGGCCGGATTGGCAATCTATTGACCTGCAGTTTCTCGAGCCGCTTGGCTGGGAAGGCTACCTTCGCCGCAACAGCACACTGAGCAAACAAATGCTGCATCGCCTGAACGACATGGGGCCGGTGTCGCTTTGATCCTCAGATTTCCAGGGCATTTCATCATTCTCACTCTTCACCGGTAACCGACTTGAACAGACTATCTGAACTTCCCCGTCCGTCGCGAGAATTCCCGCGCCACTTCGTGCCGGACACTCTGAATTTGAGCAAGTGGCTTGAAATCGAACCCTGCTTTCGCCGGTTGCTTGATCGAGATCTGCAAAACGTCACCGATATCGAGAACTGGTTGACGGACTGGAGTGAGCTTCAATCCGTGCTCGCCGAAGAGGGCGCTCGCCGGTATATTGCAATGACCTGCGCAACGGAAGATAAGGAGATCGAAAACGCGTATCTGGAATTCATCCGGGAAATCGAGCCGAAGATCAAGCCCTTGAGCGAAGCCTTGGCCCGCAAGCTGCTTGACTCGCCCGTGAGTCGCGAGCTTCCGTCCGACCGCTATCGTGTGTTTCTGCGCTCGTGCCGTAATTCAGTGGAGCTGTTTCGCGAGGAGAACGTCCCGATCGAAACCGAGCTTGACGTGCTTTCGCAGCAATATCAGAAGGTGACTGGGCAGCAGACGGTGACATCCGATGGCCGGGAATTCACGTTGAAGCAGATCGAACTTCGCCTTGAGGAGAAGGATCGCACCGTCCGCCAACAGGCATGGGAAGCTGTTTGGAACCGTCGCTTGCAGGATCGCGACGCGATTGAAACGCTTTTCGACCAGATGCTCATACTGCGGAGTCGCGTCTCATCAAATGCAGGATTTGGCGACTATCGCTCTTACGTGTTTCGCAGGTACGAGAGATTCGAGTACACGCCGCAGGATTGTGAGCAGTTTCATGCAACGGTGGAGAGACTGGTTGTCCCGCTGTATGCCGAGCTGCTGCGAAATCGCCGACAGTCACTAAGGGTTGACACGTTGCGCCCGTGGGATCTTGATTGTGATCGCTACTCTCGTCCGCCGCTTCGGCCTTATCGCGTGACTCCGGAGTTGATCGACGGCTGCGCCAAAATTTTTGAGCGTGTTGACGGCGCGTTGGGACGGCAGTTCAGTCAGATGATCGAGCTCGGACTCTTGGATCTCGAAAGCCGCAGGGGAAAGGCGCCGGGCGGTTATCAGCACGATCTTGCCGAAGTCCGCTTGCCGTTCATCTTCATGAACGCCGCCGGATCCAATGACGATTTGTTTACGCTGCTGCATGAGGGCGGTCACGCATTTCACATGTTTGCGGCGCGCCAGGAACCGATATATTCCTACCGTGGCGCGCCGATGGAATTCTGTGAAGTCGCGTCCATGGGAATGGAGCAGCTTGCCTCGCAGCATCTCTCCGTTTTCTATACGGAGGCCGAAGCTGCTCGAGTTGTGTACGACAAATACGAGGCGATCGTCGCGTTTTTGCCGTGGTGCGCGACCATTGACGCCTTTCAGCATTGGATTTATACCCATCCCGGGCATACTCGGCAGCAGCGAGCGGACTGTTGGCTTGATCTGCGACGCAGGTTTTTACCCGAGGTAGATTATAGCGGCTTCGAAGAGATGAACCGGTATCGTTGGATCGAGAAGCTGCATATCTTCCAATACCCCTTTTACTACATCGAATACGGCATCGCGCAACTCGGCGCGTTGCAGCTGTGGTTGAACGCGCGGCGGGACTATCGCCGGGCGGTGGCGGACTACAAGCGAGGGCTGTCGGTAGGTGGTTCGAAGACGTTGCCGGAGCTGTTTCAGGAAACCGGTCTTGTCTTCGACTTCACGACGAAGACGCTCGATCCCGTGATCCGTGAAGTGCAGGCTGAAATGACGCGCTTATCGGCGCTGGAGCAGGGATGAGCCCACTTGGGTTATTGAGTATCTTCGAGGGTCCGCTCCGGAGCATGATGGTGCGACGACTCGGATGGCTGATTGCCGTGGCGACAATCGCCCGTTGCGCTGCTGTTGCGGCGCCACCCGAATCTTCAGTGATTCATCCCGATTGGTCACGAGATGCCGTCATCTATGAAGTCAACGTTCGACAATTCACGCCATCCGGTACGTTCCGCGAACTTGAAACGCACCTGCCGCGCTTGCAGAAATTGGGTGTAAAGATCGTGTGGCTGATGCCCGTTCATCCCATCGGAGAGCAGGGACGCAAAGGCACTCTTGGAAGCT
>CAZGVT010000037.1:0-14905 GCA_964529255.1 uncultured Alphaproteobacteria bacterium
GTTCCTTTGATCTGCCGATGGCGATTGGAATATTGGTTGCCTCCGGACAATTGACCGTTCACGGCATGGAGACTTCAGCGCTTCTCGGTGAGCTTGCGCTGGATGGGAAGATCCGTCCGATTCGCGGGGCTTTACCCATCGCGAGTTCTTTGAAGAATGAGAAGATCAAGCGCCTGATCGTGCCCGAGCAGAACGCACACGAAGCAGCAATGGTGGAGGGCATCGATGTCTTCCCGATGGACAGCCTTCGCGATGCCGTCGACTTCCTCTCTGGTGACGATCGCGTACCGCCCTTCGAAGTGAACCGCGATAGCTTGTTTGCTGAAGCACGCGAATTCGTCGGTGACTTCAGCGAGGTGCGCGGCCAGACTTCAGTGAAACGAGCGCTCGAGATTGCGGCTGCGGGCGGTCACAATGTACTCATGATCGGACCGCCCGGCTCCGGCAAGACGATGCTGGCGAGGCGAATTCCGTCGATTCTTCCTGAATTCACGCTCGATGAAGCTCTCGAGACCACACGCGTTCATTCTGTCGCAGGGATGATCCGCGCCGGTCAAGCCATTATTGCCAATCGTCCATTTCGTTCGCCTCACCACACAGTCTCCGACGCTGGGCTGATCGGCGGCGGCATGATTCCACGTCCGGGGGAAGTATCCCTTGCTCACAATGGTGTGCTCTTTCTTGATGAGCTGCCTGAGTTCCACAAGAACGTGCTCGAAGTGCTCAGACAGCCGCTCGAGGACGGCAAAGTCACCTTATCACGGGCGGCTGTGAGCCTTACCTATCCGGCAAACTTCATGCTCGTGACCGCAATGAACCCTTGCCCGTGCGGTTACTACACCGACCCGGATCACGAATGCAAGTGCACGCCTGAGCAAATCAATCGGTATCTTTCAAAAGTCTCCGGGCCCCTTTTGGATCGTATCGACATCCATGTTGAAGTGCCGAGAGTCCCGTGGAAGGAACTCACGCAAGGTGAAGGAGCGGAAGCTTCGGAGCAGATACAGTCGCGGGTAAGTCTGTCGCGCAGGCGACAGCGCGACCGCTTTCGGCATACGCGCTCTGATTTATATTCGAATTCGCAGATGAGCAACCGGGAGCTTGAACGGTTCGCCCCTCTCAGCGCCGACTCGCTGGAGGTATTGCATCAGGCGATGGATCGCATGGGACTCTCAGCAAGAGCGTATCATCGCATTCGCAAAATTGCCCGCACAATTGCCGATCTTGAAGGGGACGAGGAAGTTCAGCTTTCTCACGTGGTCGAGGCAGTGCAGTATAGATCATTGGATCGCATCAAAGAATTGTCATCATAAAGGCCGGATCAGAAACCGAAGCGTATCAGGAGGTCGCTCTGGAGCACATTACCCGGCTTTTTGAAAAACATGTCAAGGCCGAGAGTACTCGGCCCGCTATTACGTTTAACGGCAAAGCATACACTTTTGCCGAGCTTGGCGATGCCGTCGGCAGGTTTCGCGGAGCACTTCGTGCAGGTGGCATCGAACGCGGGGACGTCGTTGCCATTCTGATTCCGAATTCGCCGCACTTTCTGATTTCCTACCTTGCCGTCCTCGGCCTGGGAGCCGTGGCCGTACCGATCCACGCGCAGCATAAAGCCCGTGAAATCGCCGCTCAGATAGAGGATTGTGAGGCTCGCGCCGTCATCGCCTGGGACAAGCACGCTCCGGAGACCGAAAAAGCCGTCGCGAGTCTCGATCTTTGCAAGATGCGGATCTACCTTGGTGATGAGGTTCCCGCAGGTGCTCAGAACTTCCTCGACCTGATGCAGTCGGGAGAGCCGACGCCTTCGGATGACCAGATAGATTCCGAGGATGTCGCCGCGATTCTCTACACATCAGGTGTCAGCGGGCGACCGCTCGGAGTCGAACTCACGCATGCGAATTTTGATCACTCGGTCGGTGAACTGATTCGCCTGCTCCGGCTGAGAGAGACCGACAAATTTCTCGGTTTGCTGCCGCTTTCGGGGATCAGCGGGTTGACTCTGAATCTCTATCTTCCCTTGAGGCTCGGCGCGGAAGTGATCATCCACTCACGTTTTCATCCGGGCGACGCGCTCGATGCCTTGACCGGCGCGGGCGTGACCATTGTAGCGGCTAATCCTTCGATGTACCGATTGATGGTCGGCTTTCCCGGAGCCGACCATATGGACCTTTCAAAGTTACGCTACCCGCTGAATGTCGACGCTAAGTTGTCGGCAGATCTTGCGCGGGACGCCGAACAGAGACTTCGCTTGAAACTCTTTGAAGGATACGGGACGACGGAAACTTGCGGAATCGTTGCCTTAAACCTGTTTCCCGGACTCGATGGACGCGAAAGCGTAGGTACGCCAATCGGCGGCATGGAAATCGTGATTCTCGGCGACGACAACACGGCGCTTTCAAACGGAAAAGTCGGCCGGGTTGCCGTCCGCGGACCTTCGGTGATGCGAGGCTATCGCAATCGACCCGAACGCACTCGGCAAATGAGGCGCGACGGCTGGCACATCACCGGAGATGTGGGCAAGCTTGACGACGAAAGTAACCTCATTCTGACCGGCCATTCGCAGGAGCTGATTATCAAAGGCGGCTTTCCGGTTCATGTTCGCGAGGTCGAGCAAGTGATTGAGGGCCTCCCGCATGTGCAGGACGTGGCAGTCGTCGGGATCACCGACCAGGTCTTCGGTGAGGAGATCAAGGCCTGCGTTGTGCTGAAGGACGGCGCGAGCATTAGTCCCAGCGAAATCGTTGAATACGCCAAAGAACGTCTTTCAGTTTATAAATGTCCTAAAATCGTCAAATTTTATCGCGAATTGCCGCGCGGCGCGGGCGGCAAAATCGCCCGTCAGGAACTGCGCGAGGATCGATAGGTATCATAGGTAATCCCACTGGCTCGCAACTTGCACTTCTGCGGGCACAGTTTGTCCCCGTCCGGTACGAAAGTGTGGTTGGGTTAGAGGAGGAGATTGTGCAAACTACTGTCGATGTTATCGGAATAAGCGTCTGCCCACCCTATCAAGGTTACGTCGTCATTCTAAAAGAGAAGGAAGGCGAGCGCTGGCTGCCCATTTTTATTGGGGCCGCCGAAGCTCAGAGCATTTCCTTTCTTCTCCAAGGCCTGGAATACGCCCGCCCAATGACCTACGACCTGTTCGCGCACTTGCTTGAACAAGGTGGCGTGAAGGTGCTTTCGTCAACGGTCAACGACTTGAAGGATAATACGTTCTACGCTGTCGTGGAGATGCAGACCTTGCAGGGGGAAGTCAAGAAAGTCGATGCACGTCCCTCGGACGCCATCGCTCTCGCTCTGAAAATGAAGGCTCCAATAATGGTCGCGGACAAAGTCATGGACGGTGCCGCGGTTTCAAATGAGCCTGTGAACCGTTCGACGGTCGAACAGATCGCCTACCTTCACCAGAAGCTCAAGGAGTGTGTGGAGTGCGAGGCCTATGAGGAAGCCGCAAAAATCCGCGACCATATCCGCTCCCTCGAAGGCAGAATCGGCGAAATCGGCGGGGAAGAGGAAGACTCCGAGCCGGGTCATTAGTGAATTGACCGTATTTTCGGGGTCTGCTGCGTATAGTCCAGAATAACAGTATCTTCCGGGCTCTCGCGTTGAGAGCTCGTCTTATATTCACTGGCTGCGCTCCGTTCGCTCAGGTTTGCCCTTTGTCAGCTTTGTCCGGAATGCGAACTGACCCTTTCCATACTGCCAAATCCTACGCCGACTTTCCGAGTCCCGGTATCCGCGTAAACCCATTATTTAATCACCTTATGTAAAATTTCAGGATGAACGTTCCTGACCCGCTCCCTCTATGACCGCTTGCTGACTTGACCTTTTGCCACCGTATTGCTATATTTTTTATTTGAGAGAATTTGCGTTGAAACTGTACCTCCCCGCATACCCACGCGGTATTCACAATATCGAGGAGGTTGTAACCGCCGAGTCCATCGATCTGGACCCCGATGTCTTTTCAAGGGTGGAAGTGTTAATCGTGCTCGATCGACACGACCCCTACTTACAAACGGTCTTCAAGCTCTCGGCCAGCGTAAATCTTGAGTGCGACCGCTGCTTAACGGAGTTTCGGTCGGAAGTACGAGTTGATAAGCCGATGCTTTACGTGCTGGGGAGTGTGGCGCGCGGCGAAGAGATAGATGATCCTGACTTGGTTGTGGTTCCCGCGAATACAACTGAATTGGACATCACACAGGAATTGCGCGATTTTCTCTTGTTGGAATTGCCTGGGAGATCGCTCTGCAAGTCGGATTGCCTTGGGATATGTTCCAATTGCGGTGCGGATCTGAATCGTGAACCATGCAAGTGTTCCGATGCCGGATGAATGCTGAAATACTTGAACAAAAATAAACGGAAGACGAAAAGATGGCTGTTCCAAAAAGACGAACCGGCCGTTCGCGGCGCGACCGCCGCAGGACGCACTTCAAACTCAGCGCACCGGGGCTTTCCAAATGCCGGAATTGCGGCGCGATTCAGGCTCCGCACCGGGTATGCGACGCCTGCGGCTACTATAACGGCCGCTTCATCATGCAGGTGAAGACCGCATAATCACTCCGTAGCTCCGCTTCGCAGCCGAATGGCAATTGCCCTCGACGTCATGGGCGGGGACCATGCTCCCCAAGTCCCAATAGACGGTGCGCTGGCAGCACTCGACGAACTCGGTCCCGAACTCAAGATTGTACTCGTGGGACCGCGGGATGTTATTGAGCGGGAACTGAAGGCACGCGCAGATACGGTCAATCCGCGCCTGGAGATTGCCAACGCGACTCAGGTCATTCACATGACCGACAAGCCGGCCGCTGCGCTGCGCTCTAAACCCGACAGTTCCTTGGTTCGCGCCGTAACTTTGCTCAAAGAGGGCCGTGCCGAGGCGATTGTTTCCGCCGGACACACCGGTGCGCAGATGGCGGCGAGTTACATGATTCTTGGCCTGATTGAGGGGGTGAAACGACCGACGATCGGCGGACTAATGCCGCGTGGCGAAGGAAAGTACTCGATCTTGCTTGATGTCGGAGCCAATCTCGATTGCAAGCCGATCAATCTACTGCAATTCGGGATCATGGGCGCCACGTTCATGGAAATTTTCGGCGGCATCAAGAATCCTAAAGTTGCACTGCTCTCCATCGGAGAAGAGCGCAACAAGGGGAATGAACAGGTGTTGGCCGCTCACTATCTGCTCGAGCACAGCGGTCTGAATTTTATCGGCAATGTTGAAGGGCGCGATGTACTGCAGGACCGGGCGGATGTCATTGTCTGCGACGGTTTCGTCGGAAACATCGTCCTGAAATTTGCCGAATCTGTAGGCTCCTTTCTGTTCAACAAATTCAAGCACGCGGCCGGCCCCAACGGTTCAGAGCCCAAGGCGGGCCCCATCCTCCAACAGCTTCAACGGGATTTCGACTACGCGGAGACCGGCGGAGTGCCATTACTCGGAGTCAACGGCATCTCGATCATCTGTCACGGCGGATCATCCGCAAAAGCAATCAAGAACGCAATTCGAGAAGCCGCCTTACTCTGTCGCGGCGATCTGCCCGGCGCACTTGCCTCCGGCATTGAGCGGTATAGCGCGGGCATGATCGCGCGAGGTATGGCAAAGTTCAAATCATTCCAAGAACGCCAGGACTCATTGGAGCCTGATGATCCGGCCGATGACTGAAGTTCTCCCCAAGGCGCGAATCATCGGAACGGGGCACTCGGTCCCCGACCGTATACTGACCAATCAGGATCTCGAGAAGATCGTCGATACGAGTGACGAGTGGATCACAACCCGTACCGGTATCCGCGAGCGCCACATCATCTCGCGCGGCCAGAAAAATTCGGACTTCTGTATTGCGGCTGCTAAGTCGGCGCTTGAAAATGCGGGCATAACGGCGGAAGCCCTCGATGCGATCATCATCGCCACGATTTCGGGTGATCTTCGTTTTCCCGCGACCTCCGTTATTGTACAGGGCGCGTTGGGAGCCACGCGAGCCGTTTCCTGGGATATCAGCGCCACGTGTTCCGGTTTTCTTTTCGCCATCTACCAAGCCGAGCTTTTGATCTCCGCCGGCAGGGCTAACACGGTGCTCGTAATCGGAGCTGAACTACTGACTCCGCTTGTTGACTGGACGGACCGCGGCACTTGCGTATTGTTTGGGGATGGCGCCGGTGCAGTCATCCTCACTAAAGCGACAGATCGGCGGGGAGTTTTGTCGACCTATATTGGCACCAACAGCGATGTAAGCCTGCTCTATTGCATTGGCGAAGGCACGGCAGGAGCTCTGACATCCTTCGAAGAGCCCAATGGCGAACGTTATATTCGCATGAACGGCAACGAAGTTTTCCGCAATGCGGTCCGCGTGATGGGAAAGGCCAGTCTGGAAGCGGTTGCGCGGGCCGGATTGACGCCGGACGATATCGATTGGCTCGTCCCTCACCAGGCGAACATCCGCATCATCGAAGCCACCGCCGAGCGTTTGAAACTGCCGATGGACAAAGTTTATGTGAACATCGACCGTTTCGGCAATACATCGACCGCGTCGGTACCAATTGCTTTGAATGAAGCGCGTAGACGCGGGATCATTCAGGATGGGCAACATGTCGTCTGCGTCGCATTCGGCGGCGGGTTTACCTGGGGGAGCGCGGTCATTCGCTTCTGATAGCCGCTCGGGCAAGGCTTCGGCAATCACGTCAATCCTCAATCGTTCTTGAAATCAGTTTTCCTCTTTCCCGGTCAGGGGTCGCAAGCGGTAGGGATGGGCAAGGACCTCGCGTCCCGCTTCGAGCATGCGCGGCTCCGCTATCAGGAAGCTTCCGAGAGTCTGAACACCGACCTTGCTCGAATATGTTTCGAAGGTCCGGAGGACGAACTGCGGCAAACGCGAATCACTCAGCCTGCCCTTTTCGTTCATTCCGCGATTCTAGTCGATCTCTTGCGCGAACGCGGCGTGTCCAACTCCGCTGCAGCCGGGCACAGTCTCGGCGAGTACTCGGCTCTTTATAGTGCTGGAGTATTCAATTTCACGGATGGGTTGAGACTGGTTAAGGCTCGCGCTGACGCGATGCAAGTCGCCGGGGAGAATAATCCCGGCACGATGGGAGCCATCGTCGGTCTCGAGGATAGTGTGGTAGAAGAAATCTGCGCGGAAGCATCAGGCGCCGGCGTGGTGATCCCGGCCAACTATAACTCACCGGGGCAGGTCGTTGTCTCCGGCACAATCGAAGGAGTTCAGAAGGCACTTGATTTAGCCAAGCTGCGCGGTGCACGGCTGGCGAAAGAACTCACGGTCTCCGGCGCGTTTCATTCGCCGCTGATGAAGTCCGCCGCCGAGGTTTTGCAGGCAGCACTTTTGACGACAAAATTGTCTCACCCTGCTCTTCCAGTTCTGAGTAATGTGACGGCCAAACCGCACTCCACCGCCGAGTCTGCGCGAGAATTGCTTGTTCAACAGTTATTGTCTCCGGTGCGATGGACCGAGAGCATGCAGGCGCTTGCGCTGCACGGTAACGTGCGATGGTTTGAAGTTGGCAGCGGCAACGTGCTTTCCGGCCTTCTGAAACGCACGGTGAAGGGTGCCGCAGCCGAAGCAATCTCTGCGGTTGCCGACCTGGATCGAGTGACTGCGTCGCCGATCGCAACCGTATGAACTGGGACCTTTCGGGCCAGGCCGTCTGGATTACCGGAGCCGCGCGCGGCATCGGAAAAGCCATCGCCCGGGAATTTGCCGCGTCGGGCGCGTCGCTTGGTTTAACCGACGTTCTCGAATCTGAACTCGAGACGACAGCTTCCGAACTTGCCGCGAACTTCGGTGTCAAAGTAATTCACGGGAAACTGGACGTCACCGATTCCGCCGGCGTTGACAAATGGGTTCAGCGATGCACGGGGGAACTCGGCGGACTCGGCACGCTTATCAACAATGCCGGAATCACGCGTGACGCCTTGCTGATTCGCATGACCGAAGATGACTGGGATCGTGTGATGTCGGTAAATTTGAAAGGGGCTTTTATCTGTTCGCGCTCTGCCGTGCGCGTGATGATGAAAGCCCGCTACGGCAAAATCATCAATGTTTCGTCCGTCGTCGGTGTCATGGGGAACGCGGGGCAGGCGAACTACTCCGCTTCCAAGGCGGGCCTCATCGGCCTGACCAAGTCTCTGGCCAAGGAATTCGGCGCGCGCGGTGTGCGCTGCAATGCGGTGGCACCCGGCTTCATTGCCACTGAGATGACTCATCAACTGTCGGACGAGGTAAGGGAAGCCTATCTCAAAGCGATTCCGCTTGGAACTCTTGGCACTCCCGAAGATGTCGCTCGGGTCTGCGGATTCCTCGCCTCGCGAGCATCCGACTACATAACCGGGCAGGTGCTGCTGGTCGACGGTGGAATGCACACCTGATCACCGCGCCGATTGTTTGTCAACTGTAACTTAAGGAGGCATGACCGAAGATGGACAACGGTCTCGAGGAAAAAGTCCGCAAGATCATCGCAGATAGACTGCAGGTAGAAGCGGAAAGCGTCACTCCGAATGCGAGTTTTGTCGAAGATCTCGGTGCAGACTCGCTCGATCTGGTCGAGTTGGTGATGGCTTTCGAAGAGGAATTCGATCTCGAGATTCCTGATCAGGATGCCGAAGGAATGAAGACAGTCGGAACGGCGCTGGAGTACCTTCAGAAGAAGATGGCGGAGAAATAGGGCCGTCGACATATGACTTCATCAGCGCGAAGGCGAGTGGCCGTTACCGGGCTCGGTGCGGTTACTCCCATCGGCAAGACGGTTCCTGAATTCTGGGCGGCGCTCATGGCCGGCGCCAGCGGTGCGGCGCGCACCACGCTCTTTGATCCCGAACAGTTTGCAACCAAGTTCTCCTGCGAAGTAAAGGGCTTCGACCCGTCGCCGGTCATCGATCTGAAAGATGCGCGCCGGATGGCTCGCTTCACTCAGTTCGCTTTGATCGCAGGGCATGAGGCGCTGACTCATGCAGGCCTGCTTCGCAAAGATTCGGGAGTAGATCGTTCCGACATCGGCGTTGTGGTCGGCAGCGGAATAGGTGGGATTGACACGTTCGAGGAGCAGACGAAGATTTACCTCGAACGCGGTCCCCGACGCATAAGTCCGTTTTTCGTCCCGATGATGATCTCGGACATCGCCGCCGGACAAATCTCAATTCAGTGGGGTTTGCAGGGACCGAATTTCGCGGTTGTATCGGCCTGTTCAACCGCCGGACATGCCATTCACATCGCGGCTCGCCTCATCCAGTCCGGTGAGGCGAACATCATCGTGAGCGGCGGCACGGAAGCGGCCATCACCCATCTCGGAGTCGGCGGTTTTAACGCGCTCAAGGCGCTGTCCACTCGCAATGACGAACCAGGCCGGGCCAGTCGGCCATTCGACAAGGATCGCGATGGCTTCGTGATTGGCGAAGGTGCGGGCATCCTGATTCTCGAAGAGTGGGAGCACGCGAAGGCGCGTGGGGCAACCATTCACGCTGAACTCCTTGGCGCCGGTGCCAGTGGCGACGCCTTTCATATCACAGCTCCTCACGAAACCGGCGCCGGAGCCTGCAAGGCGATGGCAGCGGCGATTCGCGACGCGGCAATTCCCGGCTCCGAGGTCGTGTATGTGAACGCGCACGGAACTTCGACCGACATCGGTGACCCGATTGAGATCAAAGCCGTTCGCACGATCTTCGGATCTCATGCCGAGAAGCTCGCGATCTCTTCCACGAAATCGATGACCGGGCACTGCCTCGGCGCCGCCGGTGCCGTGGAGGCGATCGCGTCTATTCTCGCAACCACTCACGACCGGATACCGCCGACGATTAATCTCGATAATCAGGATCCGCAGTGTGACCTCTATTGCGTGCCGAACCAACCCGTCTCGCGTCCGGTGCCGGTTGCGATGTCCAACTGCTTCGGATTTGGCGGGCACAATTCGACATTGATCTTTTCGAAGCCGGACTACCGCACGAAATAGGACTGTAACGCATGCTGAGCCGATGGCTGAAATTCTTCAGGCGCTCATCTGAGAAGCTTCGCCCTGAAGTACTGAAAAGCATCATCGGGCTCGAAGCGGCTATCGGGTACAAGTTCCGCGACCGTGCGCTGTTGATGGATGCCCTGAAGCACAGGTCCGCGTTGCAGGTATTCGGTGAAGAGAGGAATCGCTCAAACGAGCGATTGGAGTTTCTTGGCGATTCGGTACTCGATTTCATCGTCGCCGAGTACTTCTTCAATCTCTTCCCCGGAATGGTGGAAGGTGAACTCACACGGCTGCGTTCGGTCATCGCCAGTGGATCCGTGCTCGCCCGCGCCGCACAGACGCTCGATCTCGGACGCTTTGTGCTGATGAGTTCGAATGAGGAACGGACGGGTGGACGCGGCAGAGCGTCCATTCTCGAAGACGCCTACGAAGCATTGATTGGCGCTCTCTACCTTGACGGCGGGATGGATGTGGCTCGTTCATTCGTTGAGGCGCACTTGCTGGCCAATTGGCGCGAAGTCGTCCGGCAGCCCGAGTTTGTAAATTACAAGAGCCTGATTTTGGAGCACGCGCAGGCTCAGCAGTGGTCCGCTCCGATCTACGCGCTGCGTGAAGAAACCGGACCGGACCACCTCAAGCGTTTTGTCGTGGAGCTTCTGATCAACGGAGTCGTCTACGGTCGGGGAGAGGGACGCAGCAAAAAAGCTGCGGAGCAGGAAGCGGCGCTTGCTTCTGCGGAGAAGTTGGGGCTGCTGCCGAAAGTAGATCCTATTCAGGGAGGATTGCGGCGGTAACTTGTTATCGGCTTTAGTCGCGGTAGGTTTTATTTGCGCATTCAATGTCGCTAACTCCGGCGTATTGTTCGACGTGCGGAGGTCAACTCTTTCCGCAATTCCGTGACGGCCGAGACCGCTTCGTATGCATGAGCTGCGGGCGGGTTGTGTATCAGAATCCGATACCCTCGGTCGCGGCCATTCTCATGCGGGAAGGCCGCGTTTTGCTCGTGCGGAGAAACATTGATCCGGGATACGGTCTCTGGGGGCTTCCCGGCGGATTCGTCGAACTCGACGAAACTCTCGAACAAGCGGTCACACGCGAAGTGGAAGAGGAAACCGGACTGCTTTGCGAACCAAGTTTCATTGTCGGCGCGCAATCCGTTCTCGGCGGATATTACGGTGACCTGATCGTAATCTGTTACTATGCGCGGATTCTGGGCGGAAACCTTCAAGCCGGTTGTGATGCGTCAGAAGCGGCGGATTTCTCCCATACGGCGCTGCCCGAAATGGCTTTCGATATTCACACGGATTTCATTCGTCAATTCATGACACAGGCGATCACGAGTGACTTCAATCGCATTCACTAAATTTCTCCCGGCAATCCTCGGTATCGGACTGCTGCTCAGCTTCGCCGGCTGCTCGATAGAAGAGTCGGACCGAGGCTTCACGGGTTCGATTTCGGTTTTGCTTATCGACTCAACCGGTTCGCCCATCGAGGGCGGCGAGATCTTCATCGACGGACAACTCAAGGCGCAACGGACTCAATTGACACCCGTGCTCGTCGCGGGCGTCGAAGTGGGGAGTCGCGTGGTCCGGCTGCGTCGAGTGGGCTTCATCGATGCCGTCGATACGCTCGACGTCGCATTCAATCAAGTCACGGAGGTCACGCTTCAGACAACGATCGCGCCTCCCGCCGTGATTGAGTTATCGAACGTGCCCGACAGCACGTTCCTCCTTGTCAACGGCCTTGCATTTGGTCGGACGCCGCCTGCTTATTTCACTGTCGGCAGCGGCACGTTGCGTATTTCAGCATATCTGGCGGGCCATGCGACCGCGCTTCCGTCCTATTGGATCCGCACACTGATTGAGGGCGACACGGCGAACATTGCTCCGGTATTTGAATTGACGACGATCGGATCCGCTGTCGGTAATCTCGTTCCGCCTTTTGCTCTCGCGGATGATCTCGACAGCGCGACATACCGGATGCAGGATCAGCGTGGGCTGGTAACGATCGCGACGTTTTTCTTTTACAATTGCGTGCCCTGTCTGCAGGAATATCCTCACTTTCAGGCAGTGTACTCCGATCCGCAATATGCGGGTGAAATTCAGATGTTCGGCATCGATCCGCAGGATCCTTATGCCGTATTCCGGACTTACCGCGAAGATCATCCGGATCTGGGTCTGACTTTTCCGCTGTTGCACGGCAATGAACCGCTTCGCGCAGCCTACAATGTCCAGCTCTATCCGACCAACTTCGTCATCGACAGGACCGGCAAGATTCGCTATCGTCTCGGAAGTTTGACCGAGGCCGTGTTGCGGGACGCGGTTGAGACACTGCTGGCCGAGGAGTAATTCCACGCCGCTGAGAACAAGATTCCAAGCATAGGAACCATCGAAATGAGTCGCATTCTACTGTTCACGGCCGGTCTCGTTATCAGTTGCATTGCCGTGCCCGGAAGCATTGCACAGACCTTCAGCTTCTCCCAGGCCGAAACGACAATTCACTTTACGAATCAGGACAGCACTTACAGCTTTCACGGCTCCGTGCATAACCTCCTCGCGGAGACTCGCACTTTGATTTACACGCTGTCTCCCGTCACGTATCCGGACACTGCGAGGCAATCCGCCGTTTGCACCTATCTGGGCTGCTATCCTCCGCGCTCCGGCGAAATTGTGATCGAGCAGGAGTACCTGCCAAGCCAGGTGGACGACTCCGTCAAGTTCTATATCTACAATACGCGTTGCGATTGGACTCCCGGCTGGTGCGCGCCGGAGCTGGCTCCGATTGTCGGAGATCAATTGTGCGATGTTAGTGTTCATTCCGCCTCCGATCCCGGCGAGAGGATAACGTATCGCCTGAGCTTGCTTTATGGCGAAGGCGGAATCAAATTGGTAAACTCACTTATTCCTCAACACGCGGGGTTGATCAACTCCTATCCGAATCCGTTCAATGGTCAGACGCGCGTTCGATTTGCCCTGCCCGCGGCCGGAACCGTCTCGCTGGACGTGTTCGATATCTCTGGCCGCAGAGTTGCCATGCTCGCCGATCGAATTTTCTTTTCCCCCGGTGAGTATGAATTTTCCTGGACTGCGAATGCCGACGGCGGACACCCACTGCCGTCCGGCAGCTACTGGGTTCGGCTTACGTCGGGGGCGCACGTTTCTTCTCAACCGCTCATTCTGATTCGATAACTTTACGAGGCACGCACGGTGAAATACGTTTTGATTTGCATTGCATTGTTTGCGCTTGTCGTTGCGCCGGCCGCGTTTGCCGATAGCCGCGACTGGACACTGAAGGCTCTTGACGGTGAATCGTACATGTTCTCCGAGCACAACGACGCTCCGACTCTGCTCATGTTTTGGGCAACCTGGTGTGTGCCGTGCAAGAAGGAGCTGACCGATCATCGTGAGTTCCTCGAAGGACTCTCCGCACAAGGGCTGAATATCCTGCTCGTCGCCGAGGATACGCAGAAGACTCAGTCCAAAGTCAAACCCTACGTCGACTCCAAAGGATTCCCTTGGACGGTTTTGCTGGATGGAGACGGCGAGCTGCTGAAGCGTTTCGGAGGTGGTTCGATTCCGTACTCAGTGTTGTTGGATAAGACCGGTGAGTCGCAAATGAAAATCCGTGGAGCGCTTTCCAACACGAAAGCACTCTCAGCCAAAGTAACTGAACTTCTGGGACAGACCGAGTGACGTTTCGTAATTGTTTTTATTGCGCACTTTCCCTCTTTCTGCTGTCTGCTCAGTTTGTCTGGGCTCAGGACGCTGAGGAAATCACGGTCGAGGGATCTAATTTCTTGAAGTTCGACGAGGGCGATGAAGTAGATATCGCCAGCGGGCTCACGCATCCCGACAACTTGATCGCTCGCCACTACATCGAGAATCGCCTGCGCCTCGATCTTTACCGCGGAAACCTGCGCGCCGGGGTTCGTCTGCTCTACTTCCGCCCCAGCGACAATGACATCAATCAGTATGGACTTTTCGACGAAAGCCGGGTGGACAAGCGTTTTCTTGAAGCCACGTACCGACCGCTCATTCTGCGGCTGGGTCACTACAGCGATCTCTGGGCCAATGGCCTGGCCCTGACTCTTTTCGAGAATCGCGACCTGTACTTTGACTCCGAGCTTGACGGTGTGCGATCGCAACTCGATCTGGGTCCGTTGACCATGATCGGAATGCGCGGAACCTCCGCCGACGGTTTGCTCGCAAAAGAGTCCGAGATCACCGCCGGTAGACTCCAATTCAACGGCAGCGAAGCGATTCTCGGCTTTAGCTATGTATTCAACGACAGCGGTTACTACCCGGAAAGTCACGTCTCTGGATTGGACATGAAATACTCGTCCGATGCTCTGACGCTGAATTTAGAGCGCGCATGGGATGAGACTTTTTCCACGACAACCTCCAGCGAAGGACACGGCACTTATCTAAGCATGATTTTGAGCCGCTGGAATTGGAGTCTCTTGACCGAGTACAAGGACTACGACTACACATGGGAGCGGCCGTTTCAGAATCCGCCGGTGGTTTATCGTGAACTCGGACCGCGCCTCTTGCAAGGCCGGGACCCTCACGTGCCGACGATCCGCGGAGAGGTTGGCTATCAGGTCGAACTTTCCGGACAACCGTTCTCGACAACGTTTGCGACCGCGCACTTCCATCTGTTGAGCGCGCGCCGCGAGAATCAGTCGGGGCTGCCGCGTCCCACGCTGCAACAGGAAGACCGTCCCTTCTGGGAGTGGTTCGCAAATATAGAGCAGGAACTCCCCGAGAGCCGTTCGCTGATTCTCGAACTCGGCATGAACGAATCCGTCGCGACGGAGTGGTTGGAGCGCAATTGGGTGCAGGCGATTTTTACGACTCCGATTCGCGGAAATCAGGAGCTTGAGTTCGAAATTGAAGAACTCGTGCTTACCGACAAGGTGCGTGACGACGAGAAGTTTCTTGAT
>CAZGVT010000038.1:0-14905 GCA_964529255.1 uncultured Alphaproteobacteria bacterium
ATCCTCCACCGCGCCCGCCACTCCGGACTGCGCGCCAATATTCACTCGATCTCCCACGCGCAAATGTCCGACGACTCCAACTTGCCCCCCGATTCGACATTGATCTCCAATTCGAGCAGATCCGGAGATTCCCGTCTGCGCCGCAATCACCGTATGTGAACCGATTGTCACATTATGCGCAACCTGAATCAGATTATCCAGCTTGGTCCCTTTACCGATCTCGGTCCTGCCGAGCGTGGCCCGGTCAACGGTCGTGTTCGCTCCGACTTCCGCGCCCTCATGGATAACGACAATTCCCATTTGCGGGATCTTCTCATAGCCCGTATCTGTAGGCGCAAAGCCAAATCCGTCACTGCCGATCACCGCTCCATCCTGGATCACGACGTAGTCGCCGAGGACGACTCCTTCCCGGATACTCGCGTGCGAGTGAATTTCGCAATGCTTACCTACTCTCGCATCAGCACCCACAACTACATGAGGGTAGATTGTGGTTGCTTCGCCAATCTCGACGCCCGGCCCCACATAAGCGAATGCTCCGACGGAAACATCGTTGGCCAATCTTGCCGAAGAAGCGATTACGGCCGTTTCGTGAATCCCCGGCTCAACCCACTTCCGCTTCGGGTGAAAGGTCTCCAGCAGCCGCAGGAACGCGCGGTACGGATCGGCGACTTCAATAAGATTCGTCCGCGCATCGGGAAAACCGGGAGCAACAAGCACTGCGCCCGCCTGCGTCGTTTCGAGATGCCTGGCGTAGCGCATGTTCGCGATAAACGTGAGTTCATGGGGACCCGCATCTTCGATCTTCGCGAGACCATGAATTTCATAGCCTGCCTGACCGCGCAGAGTTCCCCCAAGCGTGCTCGCGATTTCGTCCGTGGTCATCCTGATGGCCACAAAAATTACTCCTTCTTCAACACGTCCAAGACCCGGTCCGTGATATCGTGCTCCGGAAGCGCGTAGACGAGATTTCCAGTGACCGCGTCAAACACGAAATCATACGCGTCTTCCTGGCTCACTTTCTCAATTGCCGCCAGGATTTTATCATGAATGGGCTTCATCAGCTCTTCATTGCGCGCAAACAACCGCCCCGTCGGTCCCCAGATGTCCTGACGGAAAGTATCCAGCTCTTGCTGCTTGTCGCGCAGCTTCTGCTCTCTGTCCTGACGCGCTTCATCCGAGAGCATCAGACTCTGACTCTTGAGGTCGCTGAACATGTCTTCAACGATCTTCTCGAGAGTCTGTGCCTGTGAGGCGTATTCCCGTTCCTCTTTTTGCAGTTGATCCCGGGCCTCCTTGAAATCGTCATTCTGCTCCAGCAGACGGTCGCTGTCCACATAGCCGACCTTCAACTCCTTTGCGACGGATGGCAGCGCAAGAGCCAGAACGGCGGCGGTGAGGATGATTAGTACTCGCTTCAACTTTATTCCTTTGCTGAGTGATGAAATAATCGCGTGCTAAAACCCTCTTCCGAATTGGAAGTGTGGCACCCACTTGGTCGTGCGAATTCCCCGCGCATCAACGTAGTCGAGTCCCAATCCATAGTCGAGGCCGATCATACCGATAAACGGCATGAACAGCCGCACACCCAGGCCTACTGAGCGCTTCAAATCCGTTGGATTCGTCTCTTCAAAACTACGCCAAACGTTTCCCGCATCGGCGAACGTGAGCACAAAGATCGTGGGATTTCGAACAATCGGATAACGAAGCTCAAATGATTGCTTGAAGAGCGTCTTCCCTCCCACCGGATAGCCGAGTCTCTGCGGGCCGACTTCGCGTTCCTCGTAGCCGCGAAGCTGCGTACCCAGAGACAAGCCCGAACCGCCCATGAAAAAGAAATCGAAGTACGGAACGTCCAATAAGTCGCCCGAAAGCGCATCGAGCGTACCGATATCCGTGGCTGCATACATCGTCAAATCCCCCGCGACCGGTACGTACCATTGGTTCGTCAACTCTATCTTGCCGAATTGATCGTCCCCCTGCAACGGCCCGCCCGTCAGTTCCGTCCGAAGCGTGTTGACGGAACCCGCCGTCGGAAACTCGGGATCGTTGCGGCTGTCTCGAGTAATGATCTGCGTTACACCGGAGGAAATTCTCGGATCATCCTCGATCAGCCCGCGCGGGTTACTATCCGCAAACTCGTCGGTGAAATCAGAATAAAGTGTGCGATCCAGCCGGTAAATGTAATCCAACCGGAAATAGTCATCCGGCCACTTCACTCGTCTGCCGACCCGGAACGTGCCGCCGATAATGTCCTCGTCAAAACCGTAAACGCTTCTATCGCGATGGGTGTCAAAAAACGATGCGCCGACCAGAGTTCGCGTATTTCTAAACCACGGCTCGGTGAAACCAACGGTGAACGTGCGATAATTGTTACCGCCGAACGTCCAGTCCATCGAGAATTGTTGACCGTTGCCGAAGAGATTGTTCATCTGGAACCCAACCGATCCGAGAAAGTTATCCCGCTGGCTGTAACCCACAGATACATTCGCCTGATCCGTCGACTTTTCTTCGACTCTGAAATACACATCCACCTGATTATCGCTGATCGGAACGACATCCGGGGTCACATTCGCGAAGAAATTGAGGATCGTTACCTCGCGCACCGAGCGCTGCAACTTGCTGACGTCGAAGGTCTCCCCCGGATACATGACCAGCTCTCGCCGGATGACCTTCTCCTTGGTCTTTGTATTTCCCTCGACATAGATTCGATTCACCTTGAACTCGCTGCCTTCGACGACTTCAAACTGCACATCCACAATGCGTCCGTCGCGAACTTTCTCGACAGGATTGACACCCGCGTAAATGTAGCCCTTTTCGTAGTACTTGTTTCCTATCTCCGAAAGACTGCGCTGGAATTCGCTCGAGTTATAGATATCGCCCGTGCCGACTCTAAGTCTTGCACCAAGCTCCTCGGTGGTAAACAGCCGGTTTCCGCTCCAGGAGAAGTCGCCGTAATGGTAGGTCTCGCCCTCTGATAAAGTGAATTTCACCGTCAACCAGCGGCGATCATCACTATAGGAGACCGTGTCCCGAACGACTTCTGCGTCGCGATAACCCTTGCTACGGTAGAATTCCTGAAGTACGACCTTGTCCGCATCTACATCGGCGCGCTTGTATTCGCCGGACCGGAACAGTGTCTTGCGCTTTACATTCTTGAGCTTGCCGCGCAGGGATTTGTCTGCAAAAGCTTCATTTCCTTCAAACTCAATCGAACGAATTTTGACCTTACTTCCCTCGCGAATATTCACATTCACAATCTGGCGGCCGGACGATTCCGATGTATAAGATTCAATCTCAATTTCCGCAAGCAGATAACCCATCTCGGTATACTTGTTCTTAAGCCGGTTCTTGAGTCGAACCAGATCCTGCGGCTCAACCACCTGGCCGGGCGTCAGCTGGATGAGATTTTCAAGGTCTTCACCCTTTAACTTCTTGTTGCCCTTATGCTCGATCTTCTCGAGCCTCGGGTATTCCCTCACACGCACGATAAGATAGACACCCGCCTCAATCTCCCGCTCCTCGATGATCTGAACATCAGAGAACAGATTCAGCTTCCACAGTTGATGTATGGCTGCCTGAATGTCGTCCCCGGTCACCTCTTGTCCGGCTGAAAGGCCGGAATGCGCCCGAATCAGGCCGGCATCCGTTGAGGTATTACCGTCGATCGTGAGTCCCAGAATCTTGATCTTATCCTGAGCTTGCGCGGGCCACGAAAAAATGCAAATCAGCCCCGCGAGTGCCAAGACTACCGCGAGGACGTTGTTCTTATTGCTCAATGCGCCGTTCATGGCGCCTCCAATGCAAAGGAGTACTTCAAAGAAATCGATTCGTCCCGACGCCGTTCCACTTCGTCATACTCGACCGCACAATCAAGCACCAGGTCCCGCGATACAGGATCGATGCGGTATTCGATATTCCAAAGATGGACCAATCCCAAACGGCCTGCCTCGATTCCCTGTTGCGCTTCGGCAAGTTCGCCCGTGTATGTGAACAACACGTCATCCGAGAGGTATTTTCCAACCGAAAACTGAGACCCGAGGAGATATCGCACCACGCCGGTGTTTCGCAACGTGTCCTCCTGTGCCCTCGCGCGAGTCTGACGTGTCAGGCTCTGCGGTTGCCCACCCCCGGGACTGATCGCCACTTCATCTAACCACGTCCAGCGCTCAAGCTTGCGCTCGATCGGGTCCAGCCATTCTCTGCCGATGGCCCGCGCCAAAGTGGACGTCACCAAGCGCCCCGCCGTCGTCGAAAGACCGCCAACCGAATATCCCAGAAGCTGCAACACGTCTTCCTGAGTTTGTCCCGCATCCGCCTCGAGCACAAATGTAATCTGGTCGAACCGCCCGCGTGCCGCTCGAATATCATTCTCCCGATCGATTTGATACATGGTCAAATGCACCGGCACCGCTCTCCCGAGCGAATCCGTGCCGGTCGTGGATGCCCGCCCTTCAATGATTGGCATGATGCTCGTCCCGTCAAATTCCGCCTGCACGCGATCAATCGTGAACGTCTGATCCAGATAGTCCACCCGCCCGCGCCGTGATCCGAGGCTGCCGTATAAGAAAAACGTACTGTCCGAAATCCGGCCCCGCAAGTCAATCGGGGATTCCGCGGGTTCCACGATGGCATCGACACTGATGTGATCAAAATATGCCGCGAGAGTGCTGAACAGGGGCGAATCCCGAAGCGGGGCGAAGAGATCAGAGTCACGAAGGTTTGTCATCTCCACATCATAGTGATTGCCCGATTCGACACGAACCGACATGTCCCAGCTTGCTTCAGTCAACCGATTGACCAACCACTGCGCGACCGGCTTGAGTGTCCCCGATCCCGCCACCAAAGGAAACGTCATTCTCGAGTTCCGCAACTCAACATTTCCCGTAAACAGGAGACAACTGTCGTTGGCCATCGAGACATAACAGGGTCCGCCGGTCTCCGCTGAAGTTCGCAAAACTCCCGTCCATTCCGGCTTCATCAATCCCGGTAAACGAACCACCACCCCGCTTGTACCAGTTGAGAGGCGCAGCACTCCCAACATTACATTTGGTGTCGGGATCAATATGGGCCTAAGCCCGTGACTACTATCTTCAGAATTGGCGGGTAGAATATCCAGCTGCAGTGAGTTTCCGGCTGCCGAGGAAAATCGAAGAAAACCTCGTTCCACCATTGCAGCAGCGGAGACCCGAACGTCCATCTCAAAATCCAGCTTCTCAGGAGTCGCGTCGCTGTAGGTAAATTGGCCGTTCCGCACAACCAGCTCCGCGCCTTCAAACCTCGGCCGCAGGGTCGTGCCGCCAAAACTCACATCTAACACTCCCTCAGACCCATGAGAGGTAAAGGTTCGGTCCACTTGATCGACAAGATCGAGGAAGTCTCCCTGACCGAACAGATTTACTTGCAGCGGTCCATTGGGCGCAAGCGACACTCCCGCGTCGGCGGAGAACTCGTACTCGCCACGCTTGTAAAAGTCAAATCGTGGAACTCTCAACCATTGAACCCCCGTGGTGTCTCCGCGCAGCTCAGCCTGCACCATCAACTGGTCAAAATACACCTCGGCAAGCAACTCGCCTGCTTCAACGGCAAAGTCCGCTGTAACATCCGGCGAACTGAGCCGACCTGTGGCCGAGAGATTTCCCGCAAGCTGACCGGACAACCAACCTCGGTTGCCGGTCAATGCGGCGATAAAGTCATTTGCGTCGGCTCGCGTTGCAGTGGCGTACAGGGCAAGTGTGTCCCGCGAGATGTCCATTTGACCGCGTACGTCGAAGATCCTTCGCACATCGCGACCCAGAGACAACCGATCAATCAGTATCGAGTCTCCCGCTCCGCTTGCACTCAAGTTGGCCCAGTATCCGGGGACGCCGAAAATCGCACCGTCAATCAAGCCAAGCTCGAGCGACCAATCGGGGCGTTCGATGGGACCCGCCATGACGGCGTGCCCGGACAACGTGCCGTTTAGACCCGTTCGGTCCCCCCACTCCGTCCGTAGCGGAAACCGGGAGTATGGCAAATCGACAATCTCTACTCGCAGATCAAGCGACCGCTTTGACAGGTCAACTTTCCCGCTCAACTCTCCAGCGGCATCCACATAGCACTTTTCGAATTCTATGACTTGATTCGCATAAGTCAACGTGGCGCGGCCCGTAAACTCGGTGCTGTCATTGGACAGGCCATTCCACTTGCCGACCATGAGGTATCGATCAGACTCGTCCCGCCGATAACTGCCCTGGAAATCAGCCCGCGAGGCCACTCTGGGCAGCCAACCGGACGAATCCTCAAACGCGCTCGCGTGAAGGAAGACAACTCCCCCGCTCTTGTCTCCGGAAAAGGTCAGTCTCGCCTCAGCAATAGGATATTGCCGGCTCGTATCTCCGGTCAAGGCACTCCACAAACCGTATGGACGGTCGAAACGCATTGTCAGAGTCTTAATTGACGGATCGAATTCACCGTCCAGTGTGCCTTCTCCGCCCGGAGTACCCGCGGCGAAAATCCAACCATTGTCGCCGTGTGAGAGTTGAACCGTCGCCAGAGTCGAACCTAAGCCATCTTGAAGCTGCCCGCTTACCTGCGGCGTCTTCAGCGCACCGCTTACTTGCCCGTCGAAGCTTCGCACCTGAAGTCGCCGGTCCGCGATCCACAAGCCGGAGAAGAACTCGGCGGAGACTTTGGCGTCCACTTCGCCGTCCGGCTTGAAGGGGAGTTTTCCGGAGAGATTGATTGTAGCACCGGAAACATCTAATGAGCAACTCTCAACTTTCACGCCCTCGCCGTCCAAGTAGAACGCGGCGTCCATGTTCGACACGGATATTCCCCCAGCCGTGAAAATCGTATCCGCGGCGCTAACTTCAAATTCGGGCCTTCGCAGGGTTCCGCCGAATTGAACGTGGATGGGGATCAACGGGTTGGCGCGGTCAACGGGCAAATTCAACTTCGCAAGCAACTCGCTATCGCGGCGCAGATCAACTTCCGAGGCACCGCTCACGTGACCCTCTCCTCTGCAGACCAACGTCGCGCCTACGCTTGCGGTAGCGGTGTTCTCGATTTCGAGTTTGGCCGCAACTCGCAGCGTATCCCCTTGCACGTGAATTTGGCCGACATTGCACCGGAGCGGATTCGGCATGAAATCAGCCACGATTTCCCCGATCCTGCCGTCAACGGTCAATTCAATGCCGTCATTTGAACTCAGGTAGGAGTAGTGGATATCTGTTGCCCGTGCAGTGACGGGAGCATTGAATGCACCCCCATTTCCGAACTCAGGCACGGCAATGTTTCCGGTGACCTCGAACCGCCTGCTTTCCGCGTCAAGAGTTCCCGAGACGCCAAATGCGCCTCGCGATCTCCCCAGACACGCACCGCCCAGTTCCAGCCTGTAGCGACCTGCCGCAACCTGGTGCAGTTCACCTGAAACTCTTTCGGCAAGGGACCACGAAGAGTCGGACAATCCCAATGTCAAAGAGCCACTCGCAAGGCGAATATGCTTCAAACTGTCAAACCGCTCGAACAGAGCGAAAAATCCGTCCGGAATCCGCGCGCCCGCAGACCACGATCGCCCACTATCAACTTCCGGGGAGTCGTTGTGGCCAACTCTCAGGAAGAACGCTGCATCTTCGAATTCAATCGCCCGCGCAACTCGCTCCAGATGCGCAAAGTCATTGATGGCTGCGAGGGGATCGACGTCAATACGAATTCGTTTTACGGTTACGAAGGATCCCGAACTGTCCAGCGGCAGCCGAATCCCTTCAACGACGAGAAATCTCCATCCGAGAGAAAGATCCGCAAGTTCCGCAGACTCGCCCAATTCCCGTTTTAAGTATGCCGCCGCTTTGCTGCGTACCGCTTCGTCGAGTTTGCCCACCTTAACCGTCTCGAAAAAACTTCTCCCGAGCAGCAGCGCCACCGCAGCCAATGCTGCAAACGTTACCGGTACGGCAAGTCGAGCGCGTCTGCCTCGAAACGGCATGTGCGACCTACCACTGAAACAGGCCGCTGGGATCGAGCCAACTTGTTACGTCGCCCCGACTCAGACAAGTCTCTCGCGCCGGAGTCATTGCACCGGATTCTGTCGTCAAGTTCTCAAGCAAGAAGGCAAGTTCCTCGACCGATGCGCGAAACGAGGCCGACAGGATCACCGCGCCACGGCCGGAACAACCCAACACGAGCGCGGCCCTAGTCCCGGACTGGCCGGCGCCCCCTTCGCCGTGAACGTACGACTCTATCCGGCCATCGCCGTGCATCAACGTCACGGATCGTAAGCGTTGAAGCAACTCACGCCGCAAGCGATGTGAGTCAGGTGAACTGCCGTCGGCAAGTAATCCGCCGAGAGTGACCCTTTCACCCATGTAGTTTGCCGCAATCTTCTGTATCTGAGTTCCCGCGGCGATTTCAATCGTAAAGCCGTTCGACTCTTTCACACCAGTTAACGCCGTCATCATCACGACGATTACATTGTTCCGCGCCAATGCAAAGTCTTCGGAAAAAGAACTCCCGGATCCAAGCGGCATGACTTTGTAATCATTCTCGTGAGCAAACTGAAGCACGGATCGGAGCCCCTCCACAGACCGAGGCACCGTAACCAGGTATGGAGAATCCTGGATGATCGCAACATCAACTAATTGCCCTAACCTCTCCTGAACAGATCCGGCGAATTCCATTTATTTAGCCTCGTCAAGGGCTCCAAAGCGGCGTTTGCGCTTGTTGAACTCGGAAATTGCCTCCAATAACTGCGGTCGGCGGAACTCCGGCCACATCACGGGCGTGACCACGATTTCCGTGTATGCTAATTGCCAGAGTAAAAAATTGGAGAGTCGCATCTCTCCCGATGTTCGAATCAGCAAGTCCGGATCGACTTGCCCGGCGGTGCCAAGCTTCGCGGAGAACTGATCCTCGCTCACTTCGCCCGCGCCCTCCTTTACCAGCGCGCGCACAGCCTCCAAAATCTCCTGGCGCGCACCATAAGAAATCGCCAGGTTAAGCACCAGACCCGTATTCTTCTTCAAGCGTCTAATTGCGAATTCCATGGCTTGGCGCGGCCCAAGCGGCAGATCCTGCAACCGCCCGATCACCCGCAATTGAACGTTGTTGCGCTCAAGGTTCTCTAGTTCCTCGCGAACCGTAACCAACAGTAACTCCATCAGCGAGTTAATCTCACTCAAGGGCCGCCGCCAGTTTTCGCTTGAAAACGTGTACAGAGTCAGGAACTTCACCCCCAGTTCACCGCAAGCCTCAACAATTTCCCGCGTCGAGCGAACGCCCTCCCTGTGACCATCAATGCGATTCAGGCCGCGAGACTTCGCCCACCGGCCGTTGCCATCCATGATCACAGCAATGTGTCGAGGAATTTCAAGTCGTCGATTCTTCGCTTCGTCAAGCATGTTCGCTGCGGCCACGATCGTCATTCAAGCTGCTGCCCCTTCTCGAGAGCCGCCTTGCCTTCCGCGTTCTTGCCCAAACGGATCAGCGTGATCCCGTAGTTGATCCACGCAGCGCCAAAATCCGGATGTTGCTTGGTCACGGACTCGAACTTGTCGCGCGCCTTTTCATAGTTCATGAAACGCCCCTCCTGAAGGTAGATCACGCCTTGCGCGAACAGCACGTCCTTGTCATCGGGCACGAGTTTCAGGTATTCGTCAAAAGTGCTCAACGCCTGCGCGGTATCACCGACCTGCAGGTAAAACTGTCCGAGATAAAATAGCAGCACGTCATCTTCGGGTCGAGCCTTGCGCGCATCCTCCAGCGCCTTTATCGCTGAGGTCTTCATTTCCGTCCGCTGCGCTTCGCTCAACGTGGTGTCTGCCGCCATTCTTGCCAACGCAAAAGCCTTGTACTGCACCGCATCAAGACTCGCCGGGTCCGTGGCAAGTATCTCATCGGCCATCTCTACCGTCTTCGTGAATTGATCGAGATTGTAATAATTCTGGAGCAAATGCAGATGGACGACCGAGGTTGCGTCCGCATACTCCTCCGGCTTCTTTTTCTGCAAGTCCGACGCACCAAGACTCACCAGTGCCTGCTTCCAGGACTCGTTGGCTTCCGCAGTCATGCCAAGCCGCTCTTGAATTGCCGCCTTTTGCGCATGAGCGTTCCAGCGCGTCGGCAGCGCCCGCATTGCCAGATCAAGGTCGCGAATCGCCCGTTCCAACTTGGGCTTCGCACTATCCGGCAGCTCACTCGCCGCGATCTTGACATAAGGCGAATCGGCCGCTACGGCGGGATTGTACCATGTCCACCAGAGAGCGTCAATTGCCTCGTCCAGCTTCTTCCGGAATTTCTTAATTGCCTTCTCTTGCTCCGGACTGCCGGTCTCTGCTGCCTTGTCAAAATCATCAAGGATCATCAGCGACAGCGCATAAGCGCGATCATCGGCATTCGACGTCAGGCCGGCGGCAAGAGGTCCATCGAGGGAGTCCTGAGCGATGTCCTTCAACAGCAAGCCCCGTTCGAAGTACACTTCATTGTTCGGAGATTCGCTGGAAATCGCCTTTCCGTACGATTCGAGGGCTTTCGCCCACTCGTTTTGCTTGCGGTAGAGCTTGGCCGACGTGAAATCCACTCCGGCATAAACGGCGGCGGCCATCAAGAGACCGGCCAAAATGGAGAATGTACTTTTCATGGTTGTCCCTGACGAAAAACCCGTTTCATGCCATTCCGCCGGAACGGCGGTCGCATGGTCCCTTTCTCTGTGACGAAACTTGTGATGAGCGCTCCCGGTGTCACATCGAACGCCGGATTCCAAACGCGCAAGCCTCGCACTTTCTCGATTCCCGGTGTGATCCGGGTGACTTCTTCCGGAGCGCGCTCTTCGATGCGGATCTCGCTCCCGGACTCTATAGTTTGATCAAAAGTCGTCGTCGGCGCGACGATGTGAAACGGCACCCCGTGTGCAAAAGCGATCATTGCCAAACCAAGAGTACCAATCTTGTTTGACGTGTCCCCATTGAGCGCGATCCGGTCCGCACCCACCAGAACGCGGTCGATTTTCCTGGCGCGCATCAGCGACGCGATCATATTATCGCAGATCAAGGTGACCGGGATCTTTGCCTGGCGGCATTCCCATGCAGTCAGCCGGGCTCCCTGGCCGACCGGTCGAGTTTCGCAGGCAAACACTTCGGCGATCTTGCCCTGCCGATAAGCGGTTTTGATCACGCCCAGAGCTGTCCCAATGCCTCCGGTGGCCGGGCCGCCGGTGTGGCAATACGTCAGCACAGTCTCTTGCTTGCCGAACAACTTCACTCCTGCCACCGCCATCGCGTTGCAGGCAGCCGCATCCTCGCGGTGAATCAGCACGGCTTCCGCTGCCGTTCTGCGGCTGAGATCGTCGCGTTCACAATTGCGCACAAGCTCTCGCATGCGGGTTAATGCGCCGAACAAATTGAATCCCGTCGGCCGAGTCCGCCAAAGTCGATCAATCGCCCGTTCCACGCTCCGTCGATTCGCCCTCGGGTTTTGCGCCGCCAGCGCTACCCCATAAGCGGCAGTAACTCCAATCGCCGGCGCACCGCGAACGGCAAGCGTCTCAATCGCGCGGGCAACCACTCCCACATTATCCCCTCTGATCCAGGCGACTTTTCCGGGCAACTTGCGCTGGTCGAGAATCCAAAGCACTCCGTTCTGCCAGTGCACGCTTCGCAGCGAGTCTCTCACGGGACCTCGCTCATCTTGCAGAGATGACTCCAACGGGACAGGAGTTCCGACTTTTTTCGGCCTCGAAGCCCGTCGGGACCGAGCCCTTCGACATTGAACGAACCAACAACGCTGGCCCACGCCATCGCGCGGCGAATCTCGATTTCCTTGATCGATTTCACGCCACATAAATAGCCGAGTAATCCGCCCGCGTATGCATCTCCGGCGCCCGTCGGATCCACGATTTCCGTCACCGGATACGTGTGCGAAAGAAACACCCCGCGATTGCTCATCAAAAAACTGCCGTGTTCGCCCTTCTTCACCACGACCCACCTCGGTCCCAGTTCAAGCAGCTTTTCCGCTCCACGGAACAGATTATATTCCCCGGTAAGTCTTCTTACCTCAAAATCGTTGCAAAGAAATAGATCCGACCTTGCGAGGACGCGCATGAATGCATCCAACTGCGTATCGATCCACAATTGAAATGTGTCGATTGCCACAAGTTTCGGCCGCCTGACCTGCTCAAGAACGGAAAGCTGAAGCGCCGGATGAATTGCTCCCAGAAACAATATTCGAGGTGCGCGGAAGAGTTCCGGTAGTACGGGTTGAAAGTCGGCGAACACCCCGAGCTGAGTCTGTATCGTCTCGCGCTCGAGAAAATGCTCAAGATAGCGCCCTTCCCAAAAAAAACTCTCGCCCTGTCTAACCTCAATTCCGCTAAGATCCGCCGCCCGCTTTCGCAGAAACTCCAGTTGATCGAGAGGATAGTCACTGCCGACAACTCCTACAATGCCCACATGCGTGAAAAAGCTCGCCGCGTTCGCGAAGTGAACCGCCGAACCACCGAGTACTTTGCCGGTTGAAATGAACGGAGTATGAAGAATGTCCTGCGCCACGCTCCCAACAACAACCAGCTGCGGAGGAACTTGCTTGCTGACTTTCGGCTTGATGGCCGGGCTGCTCGTTTTCGCTTTGCGAGCCCCCGGCGACTTGCCGGATTTCTTTTTCGTCATGAATTACATTTCCTCTGGCGCGCTTACACCGCAAAGTTCCAACCCGCGGGCAAGCGCAACTTGCGTCGCGCGACAAAGCGCCAACCGCGCCCGCTGGAGTTCCGGCGGCTCGGTCAGTACGCGGCAATTATGATAGAACTTGTGAAACTGGGTCGCGACCTCGCGGAGCCACGTAGTCATCCCGTGCGGATCGCGCGCATTCGAGCAATCGCGAATCACCTGCGGCAATTCACGGAGTCTCCGCATTAGGTCGAGTTCTTCGGCCGCGATCAGGGGAGACAAATCCGTACTTGCATCGGGAACGGGTCCCTGCGACTTGCGAAAAATACTCTCGATCCGCGCGTGAGCGTATTGAACGTAAAACACCGGATTCTCATCCGACTGCCGCTTGGCAAGCTCAATGTCAAAATCCAACGGCGTCGACGTCCTGCGCAACAGGAAGAAATAACGCGCTGCATCCACCCCGACCTCTTCAAGCAGCTCATTCATCTCAATCAATCGTCCCGCCCGCTTGGACATCTTCACCGGTTCGCCATCCCGCAGCAGCGTCACGTGTTGGAGCAAGATCACTTCCAGCCGGTCCGCATTGTAACCCAGTGCTCGGAGTGCCGCATGCATCTTGGTCAAGTACGCATGATGATCCGGCCCTAAGATGTCAATGACATGATCGTACCCGCGATCGAACTTGTCACGGTGATAGGCGATGTCCGGCAGAAAATAGGTCGGTCTTCCGTCACTGGTTTGGACGACCCAATCCTGCGAATCACCAAACTCACTGGTTCGCAAATACGTCGCGCCGTCCTTCGTGTACGTCGTCCCCCGCCGGGTCAATTCGGTCAGCACCGATTGTTCCGTCTGCTTGTCCCGCAGTTCATTCTCACTGAACCAGCGGTCAAACTTCACGCGGAATCCCGCCAGCGACTCGCGATGCGACGACACAAAATATTCAATCGCCAGGCGGCCCAAACTTGTTGCGGCGCCTCCCGGCGGAAGTGATCGATATTTCTCGCCGTCTCGGTCGATAAGCGCCTTCGTGAACTCACTCAGATACTCGCCATGATACCCGCCTTCAGGAATCTCCACCGGATTGCCGAGTAACGTCTCGTAACGCGCGCGAACCGATTCCCCAAGCAACCGGACCTGATTTCCCGCGTCGTTCACATAGAACTCCGCGTGCGCCGTCGCACCCCGCGCGCGAAACAGCCGGATCAGCGTGTCTCCCACGGCAGCAGCTCGCGCACTGACGACGTTTAACGGCCCGGAGGGATTGGCACTCACAAACTCGACATGCACTTGCGTACCGTCAAGATCGCGTATCTCGCCATACCTCGACCCACGCGTCAGCGCATCTCGCGCAACGTTTCTCAGATAGTCCGCCGCGAGTGTGAAATTAATGAATCCCGGACCCGCAATCTCCGCCCGATCAATCAGACTCGCATCCAACTTCAGCCGTCCCACCAGACTCTCGGCGATTGCGCGCGGCGGCTTGGCCAGTTCCCTGGCATTCATCATCGCAGCATTCGTCGCGATGTCGCCATGAGCGGAGTCACGAGGTTTCTCGAGTACGACCTTTGGCACCGGAACTCCCAACTCGCTCAAAGCCGTCCCGATGCTCTCTATGAGATGTGATTCCGGTTGCTTCACTGCTTTTTCGTCCGCCTGGTGCGCGGTCTGGCCGTTTCCGACTTGCGTACCGGCGGCTTCCGCGTTGCAGGCCGCTTCGGAGCTGCGGGCTTCACCGACTTGGCGGGGCGCGGCTTCACGCTGGCTCTCTCGCCTGCCCGCACCTTTGGTTTCGCCGGAGTCTTCTTGGCAGCGCCTGCCGGCCGTTTTGCCGGCTTGGGTTTCGATGCAACTGCCCGTTTTGGTTTCTTCACACCATCCAGCGAAATCTCTTCTGCATCGCCCCAAAGATCTTCAAGTCTATAAAACTCCCGGCTGGCCGGCTTGAAAATGTGCGCCACCACATCCACGTAATCCAGCAACATCCAGTTCAGCGCACTCTTGCCTTCGCGATGAAGCAGGCGATCCCCGGTCGTCTTACTGACAACGGACTCGATGTTTATCCCAATGGCGCGAACATGCTGATCCACGTCACCTGTGCAGATCACAAAAAAATCCGTGATCGCGTCCAGCTTCCGCAGATCCAATATCACAATATCGCGCGCCTTCTTTTCTTCCGCCGCGCGGGCGATCACCTCGGCGAGTTTCAGCGAAGCAGTGGCCTTCAGTCGTCGTCCTCTATCGGCTTGACTTGGTCGTGATTCCCA